>CACZQJ010000058.1 GCA_902783265.1 uncultured Erysipelotrichaceae bacterium
AAAATAACACCTCACTTTCTTGAGATGTTATTTTACATTAAATCTTCTTTTTAATAAAGTGACAATTTAAGGGTTCACTTCATTTTAAGCTTCTAATTTTATAGTTATTTTTTTATTCTGAACGGCTTCTCCTGGATTAATGCTTTGGCTTACTACGTGCCCATATCCTTCTATTTCATAATCATAGTTTAAAATTTGCATTAGGTTGATTACTTCAGATCTAGAATATCCTTTTAAATCTGGCATTTTCCCTTCATCTTTATTTGTTATTAAAAATACTTTATCATATGAAAGAACTTCTTCACCTTTGTTTGGATACTGAGATATTATTTTATCACCGCTACCAATAATGATTGTTTGAATATGGTTTTCATTCATGATTTTTTTAACGTCTTCGGTTTTTTTATTAATATATGAATCTAAAGTAAGTGAAGTTACATTGCTATTTGTTTGGGTTTCTTTTTCAAACATATTTCTATATTTAGCAATATTTTTCATTAGGTTTACAATTGATGGGCTTAGTGTACTAGATGTTGGAGTATTTGGTTTTTTAATGGCTGCATATATTATTATTTCTGGATTATCTTTTGGATACATTCCGGCAAATGAATATATATAATCGTTTTCTCCTTTTAAATATCCACCTTTTTTTTCATCATATATTTGTGATGTTCCTGTTTTTCCTATTACGTTAAATCCTTCAATATAATATTTTTTTCCGGTTGCTTCTGGGTCAGTACTATTTACAACATTATACATTAAGTCTTTTATTTTGTTTATGGTTGTTTCTTTAGCTAAGGCTTCAGTGGTTTCTATTTTTCTTTCGTAAACTGTTTTTCCAGTATTTGAATTTATTATTTTTTTAACGACGTGTGGCGTTACTTCTCTGCCGTTATTGGCAAGCATTGATAGAGCTTTTAGGTGCTGAATTGGGGTTGTATTAATACCTTGTCCAAAGGTGGCATTTGCTACTTCGACTGGGTATTTAAATCCTAAAGATCCTGTTTCTTCTTTTGATAGATCAATTCCTGTAGATTTTCCAAATCCATATTTTTTGAGGCAAGCTTTTAATTCGTCTCTTGTTATAAATTTGTTAATCATGGTAGTAACGCCAACGTTACTTGAGTATTCAAATCCTTTATCGTAGCTAATTGTTCCCCATCCTTTGTTATTCCAGTCTTTAATTACAGCATCTGCCACTTCAACGCTTCCTGATCTAAAGGTGGCAGCGCCATTATATGAACCTTTTTCAATTGCACACATATAGGTATATGTTTTCATAGTTGATCCTGGTTCAAAGGCATTTGATACTAATGGGTTTTGATAGCTTACTAAATCTCTTAGGTTAGGATTAAACGAAGGGGTTCCAGCAGAAGCTAAAATATCTCCTGTTTTGGCGTCCATAACTGATATCATTGCCCACTCTGGTTTATATTTTTGCTGAATACTTTGAACTTCGGTTTCCACAAATCTTTGAATGTTTGAATCTATTGTTAAGTATATATCTTCTCCATTTATAGCTTCTATTCTAGTTTCAGCGGTATCTGGGATTTTATAGCCAAATCTATCTTGTTCATATTTTAAATACCCGTCTGTTCCTTTAAGTTCATCATCGAATTTTGCTTCAATTCCCATTTCACCATCAATTGAAGTTACTGTTTTACCGTTTTCATCTTTTGTTTCATTTGTTTTAGCATAGCCTAGTATGTATGAGGCAAAATCACCATTTGGATAATATCTTTTATATGTTTCTTCAAAATCTATTCCCGGAAGATTTAGTTTTTCAATTTCACTTTTTTTCATTTCAGTGATATTTTTACCAATACTACCAAATTCTATTTGATATTTATTACTGTCTCTTCCTTTTTCTAATCTACTTTTAATTTCTTTTTCATCGGCTTCTAAAACTTCAGCTAAAGCCTTAGCAGTTGTATCTATGTCCTTTACGTGATTTATTTTTGTTTTTGTACTTCTTGATGGTTCTAAATAAGCAATTAAGGTATACGATGTTACATTATGCGCTAAAATGTTGCCTTCAAAATCATATATAGTTCCTCTTTTAGCTTTTAATACTTTAGATACTGTATTTCTGTTTGCAGCAAAAACTTTCATATTTCTTCCATTAATATTTGGGGATAAGGCTATATAACAATATTTAGCAAATAGAATAGTTATGGCAAACAAAAAAACAAGAAAGACATTTCTTGGAAATTTCCAATTTTTGACGTTCTGTTTTTGTTTCATTTGCTTCACCTTCCACTATCAATAACGATTATATTGTCGTTATTGTATGCAAGCCCCATTTCTTCAACGACTTTTTTAACATTTTCAAACGATGTAAGTTCATTTACTTTCATAGTTAAGCTTTCATTTGTTTTTTCTTGAGAGTCTATTTTGTATTTTGTTTCTTCAATACTCATTTTCATTTCACCAATAGATGCGCCACAGAATATTTTTAGTCCAAGCATTATGACAAAGCAAAAACAAGCAGAAGTATAAAGTAGTCTTTCACCTTTGGTTATTTTCGATTTTTTTTGTTTTTTCTTAGTCATATAACCAGTCCTTTCTATATTCTTTCAATTACCCTAAGTCTAGCACTTCTAGATCTATTATTTATTTCTATTTCTTCTTTGCTTGGAGAAATATTAGCAATTATTTTATATTTTGGTTTATATTCATCCGGCACTATTGGAAGATTATTTAGTTCCTTGGGAATTGTGCTTACTTCATTAAATATTCTTTTACATATCTTATCTTCCAATGAGTGGAATGTGATGACACTTATTCTGCCACCTTTTTTAAGCATTTTTAAAGCATCTTTTAAAGCTTTTTCAAAAACGTTTAATTCATCATTTACTTCAATTCTAATAGCCTGAAATATTTTTCTGGCTGGATGAGATTTTTTACGATATTTTTCAGGGACGTTTTCTTTTATTATTTCAGCAAGTTCTAAGGTCGTTTCTATTTTCTTTTCTTTTCTTTTTTCTACTATTCCTTGAGCGATAGATGATGAATACTTTTCCTCACCATATTTTTTAAAAATATCTACTAATTTTTCTTTGGAGTATTCATTAATAACTTTATAGGCTGTTAATTCTTGATTTTGATTCATCCGCATATCTAGTTTGGCGTCTTTATGATAGCTAAAACCTCTATAGTCTTCGTCAAGTTGTGGTGAAGAAACACCTAAATCAAAAATAATGGCATCAACTTTTCCATTTACTTCATCTTTTATGTTAACAAAATTTTTATTAATTATTTTATAATTGTCACTTATCTGTTTTAATTTTTTATCGGCTTTTTTTATGGCTTCACTGTCTTGATCAAAAGCGTATAAAAAGCCATTAGGAATTTTTTTTAAAATGGCACCGCTATGTCCTGCGTAGCCTAATGTACAATCGATGACAATACTATTTTTGCTTAAGTTTAAATAGTCTATACTTTCTTTAAGCATGACACTTGTGTGCATTTTTAATCCCCCTAAATGATATTTTGTGAAAACAAACTATCGGCAATTTCAGAAAAACTATCTTCATTTTCTGTAGTTAGTTTATTCCATCTATCTAAGCTCCAAACTTCTAGCCTTTCACCAACACCTATAACAACGCATTCTTTAGTTAAGTCAGCATAATTTATAAGTGGAGATGAAATGTTTATCCTTCCTTGTTTATCAAGGTCACATGTCATAGCGCCTGATAGGAAAAATCTCATAAAATTACGTGCTTCTTTGACATTTGGAAGTTCTCCGTATTTACTAACAATTTTATCCCATGTTTGTTTTGGATAAATAAATAAACACCCATCTAGGCCTCTTGTGATAATAAAATTTTCACCTAATTCATATCTGATTTTGGCTGGTATGATTAAACGTCCTTTTTCGTCTATCTTTTGATGGAATTCGCCCATGAACATATAATCACCCACTTTCCCCCACAGTCTTTCACTGTATACCACTATTCTACTATTCAGTTTTTGATTTGTAAATAGTTTTTTATGTTTTTTTATGTCACTTTACATAGCAAATTAAAATAACAAGGCCTTTATCTTGTTATTTTAAATTTTAATTTCTTCTTTTATGGCATTTTACTAAAAGAAATTAGTATGTATGCATACTAATTTCTTTTAATAATATAATGTAGATCCAAGTAATATTGCTAGTAAAATATATAATACTAAAACAATTAAATATCCACTATTATTTCCTTGGTTAGGTTTTTCACAATTATTCATAATTTACTCCTTTCTAGCTTAGATCCAAGCTCCAAGTATGATTATTAAAAGAATAAATAATACTAATACGATAGCTGCGCCATTATTTGTGTTACACATAATAAATCATCCTCCTTTTTTATCTTTTCACATTATTTTATGGAAATTTTTAAATTATGTGATTACTATTGTGGAAATTAACTTCAAAATATTGTTTTTTATTTGAAAATTTGCTATGATTTATATGTATGAAATATGGCATACGTATGAAAGGAAGCGTTTACGTTGAACAAAAAAATATTAATTAGTTTGGCAACTGTATTACTTCTTACAGGTTGCGGAACAGCAACTTTAA
This sequence comes from uncultured Erysipelotrichaceae bacterium, assembly GCA_902783265.1. Lineage (GTDB taxonomy): Bacteria > Bacillota_I > Bacilli_A > RF39 > UBA660 > Coprosoma. The sequence continues at coordinate 4,565 of CACZQJ010000058.1, forward strand.
AAAATGGTGAGAAAGTTGTCGCTAAAATGGATGGCAAGAAAATTACTGCTGAATCTTTGTATAATGAACTTAAAAAACAAGGTGGAGCTACTATTTTAACAAATATGATTGATGATTATGTTGTTAATAAGGAAATTAAAACTGATGAAGATGCCAAATCATCAGCCGAGTCACAATTAAAGTCTTATAAGGATTCTTATGAAAGTTATGGAATGGACTTTAATGCTGCTTTAGCTAATGCTGGTTATAAAAGTGAAGATGCTTTTAAAGAGGTTTTAATTCTAGATTACAAGAAAAAAGTGGCAACAGAAAATTATGTTAAAGAGAAAGTCACTGATGATGATATTAATGAATATTATAAAGAAAAGATATTTGGTGATATCGAAGCTAAACATATTTTAATAAGTCCAAATACTAAAGATGATATGACTGATGAAGAAAAAGAAAAAGCCGAAAAAGCAGCTAAAAAAGAAGCTGAAAAAATTATTAAAAAACTTGATGATGGTGAAAATTTTGAAAAGCTTGCTAAAAAGTATTCTGACGATAAGGGAACTGCTTCTAATGGTGGTAAACTTACAGTAACTTATGGGTCTGTTGTCGATGAGTTCTGGGAAGGATGCACATCACTTAAAGATGGTGAATATAGTAAACAACCAGTAAAATCAGAATATGGATATCATATTATTTATAGGATTAAACAAAAAGCTAAGCCAAAATTAAGCAAAGTAAAAGAAGATATTATAGATGCAATTGTCGAGGAAAGAATTAATAATGATTCTACTTTGCAAACAAAGGCACTAGTTGCTCTTCGTAAAAAATATAATTTGAAAATCGAGGATTCTAGTTTAAAAAAATCATATAATAGTTCAGTAAAATCTGCTTTAGCTTCATCTTCAGAAGCGTCTACAACTGAAAATAGCTCAAATTAATGAGCTATTTTTATTTATGTAATTTTCTATTTCTTCTTTGGTATATCCTTTAGTATATAACTTGTTTTTTAATTTAAAATATAATTCATCTCCATCATATTTTCTTTTTAGCTTATTAAAAATTTTATCGATTTCTTTATCTAAATTTTTACTTTCAATTTGGAAATTTGCTAATCTTTTTAAAATCATTTGTTTATCATAACCTAAGTTTATTAAATAATTTATAATTTTTTGCTTTAGCATGTATTCGGTATATTTGGTATTATTTTTTATCTTTTTACTTATTATTTTATCTATGTGATTATATAATGTTTCGTCATTTATATTAGATAATGCCATTTCAATATAAGTTTCATCTATTTTATTTTCTTCGAGATGCTTTTTTATTTTATATGGTCCATCTAATGATAAGTTTATTTTATCGTTGGTGTAGGCTTTTGCATAATTTTCGTCATTTATAAGATTTATTCTTTTTAAGTCTTCAACAATATTATCTATATCTTTATTAGGTAATTCATTTTTCCTTAGGGCTTCCCTTATTTCAAATTCACTTCTTAATCTTCGATTTATAAGGTTTAGGGCTTTATGGTAACTAATATAGTATGAAGTATCGCTATTTATTTTATCCAATATTTTATTTTCTATTTTTTTATTGTATAAAAGCCCGTTTTTTAAAATGACTTCCTCATATGTTGTGATTATATCTCCACTATCTAAAAATATTTTATATTTTGAATTTTCCTTTTTTATTTTTTCAATTTTCACATTATCACCTAGTACCATTATAGCAAACATTTGTTTCTTATACAATAAAAGTATTAAAATTATTATAATTCTAATACTTCTACTTCTTCTATTTCCGGTTTTTGTGGTTCTATTTTTTTTGCTTCTTCAAATACTATGGCCGGTTTAAATTTAAAAACATATGCGATTATTTTAGATGGAAAACCGTTCGTTTTCTTTTTGTAATCAGTTACTGAAATATTATATCTTTTTTTTGATTTACTTATTTGGTCTTCAGTATCATGTATTTTATTTTGGATGTCTATAAAATTGCCATTTTCTTTCAAATTTACATAATCTTCAGTAATAGAAAATAGATATCCTAATTCACTAGTTAGTTTGTTGGAATTTTCCATTTTTTCTTGATAGTCCCTAGATATTAGTAAATCTTTGCGCGCATTACTAATGCTATTTAGAATGTCATCTCTATTTATGTACTTTTTGGTGACGTCTATTAATTCTGGAATAATATCGTTTCTAACCTTTAAAAGTTCATCTATTTTATTCCAATTTTCTTTTACTTTATTTTGACTTTTCTTTATTCTTTTCCTTGCTTTATAGGTGTAGATGACAGGCAATATAATAATAATTAGTATTTTCATGTTCACTTTCCCCCTATTCTATAAAAATTATACACTTTTTATTTTATAAAATATATGATTTTTGTATATTTTATATTTACTTTACACATTATATGACTAGAAAGGATGAGAATATGAATATTAGCATTAGAGAGCATATTATTAATAATTTTAAAGGAGCGGATATATCAGATATAGAATCATCAATACTAGCTTCTATTAACGATAAAGACGAAATTACTTTACCAGGTCTTGGGGTCCTATTTGAGATATTGTGGATCAATTCTTCTATCAAAGAGAAAAATCATATTCTAAATGTTTTAAAAAATAGCATAGAAAAAAATAGCGTTTAAAAGCGCTATTTTTATTCACAATTTATTAAGTTCATAAACTCTGGCAATTCAAATTTTTCATCTTTATAGACTACTTTATAATGTGAGCCCTTAGACTTTTCACCGTTTTGACAATTATTGGAAAATGAATTAAATTCAATGGATCCTTCTGTGAAAATAAAACTATTTGAATCTAATAAATTTGTTTTAATATTAGTATCTCCTGTTGATAAATCTTTTATTTCATTTTCTTCAAGAACTTTTCTTAAATTATATACTTCTTTTCCATTTTTATTAAACGCTAGAGCGTTAGTATTATTTCCGGTTTTATCATATATAAATAGTTTGTTATCAAATATACCAAATTTTATTTTGCTGATGTCGTCAATAGTAGATATCATTTTGACATCGTTAATAAATAGGCCTGTTTTTTCCTGCGTTTTATCAGAGTATATTATGGATACTTTTAAATTATTTCCGTCTAACGTTATATTATTAATATCGTACCTGGTATATCCATTTTGACATCCAGCTACGGTTAATTGATGATATTCACTATATGATATATTAAATATGCATTCATTATTTATTTCTGGATAAGGGCTTGTTTCTTTTTCTTCTATTTGTACCGGTTCTTCTTTTGGGCTTGGTTTTTTATTTGCATCCAACACTATTTTAGTTAAAATTATTAATAAAATTATTATTATAAAGACTAATAAATATATAAAAATCATTTGTTTAGTTTCCCTTTTCATTCTCTACACCTCTATTTTAATAATACCATATTTTTTTAAAAAAATATAGACTAATTAAGTTTAATTATATTATTTGCGATAATTTGAAACTCATCATATCTTTTTTCAACTTTACCTTTTATCTTTATTATGTCTTTTTCTTTTATATTATTATTTTCATTATAAACTCTAGGAAACACTACTATGTCTGCCTTGGATATTTCATCACTACCTGTAATAAACATCATTTTTTCGTTATTTTTTGTGGTGATAGTTCTTATTTTATCAACATAAATCACTGTTTCTATTATTTTGTCAAAATACATATGAATATTTTTTAAATCTATATGTTTGTTTTTATTTTTGTATTCTGTGATTGGATTGTTGCTTAAATAAAAACCAAATATTTCTAATTCTTGAGCCATTAGTTCGTGACTACTATATTCTTTTTTTATTTCTAGTTCTGGTCTAAATAGTTCGTCATCTAAATACTCGCCTATTTCACCATAATTTGTTAATACTTCAATATTTTCTATGAGGGTTTTTCTACTAAAATTAAAGGTATCGAAAGCTCCAGAGAGTATTAAGCTTTCAATAATTTTAGATGTGATATTTCCTTTGTAACATCTGCTTATAAAATCAAAGATATCTTTAAATTTTCCCTTTTTTCTTTCTTCAATAATTAATTTGGTAACATTTACGCCAATATTTTTTATATTTGTAAGTGGATATATAATTTTATTATTTATAATTTCATATTTGTCACTGCTTAAATTAATATTAGGTTTTTCAATAGTAATCCCACATTGTTTACATTCATATATGTATTCTTTAGTTTTAGTCTCACTATTAATAGCTTGGTTTAATAAATGCTTCATAAAAACTTTTGGGTAGTGGGCTTTTAAATAGGCCATTTTGTATGAAATCATGGCATAAGCTACTGTATGTGATTTATTAAATCCGTATTCGGCAAATCTAAATATCAAATCATATATTTTGATAGCTAAATCTTCGGCGTATCCTTTTTTTATGGCACCTTTAATAAATTTATCTCTTTCTTTTAGGAGAATATCTTCTTTTTTCTTGCTCATGGCTCTTCTTAATAAATCAGCTTCGGCAAAGGTATATCCGGCCAAGGTACTGGCTATCTGCATGATTTGTTCTTGATAGACAATTATACCGTAAGTTGGTTTTAAAATTTTCATTAGATCTTCATGAAAATAATCTATTTTTTCTTCACCTTTTTTTCTTTTTATGTAAGAGTCAATGTTTTTCATAGGTCCTGGTCTAAACAAGGCTAAGGCTGCAACCACATCATCAAAAGTATCTGGTTTTAGTTTTTTTAAAAAATTAATCATTCCTTCTGATTCAAATTGAAAAATGCCAACTGTGTTTACATTTCTAAATATTTCTAAAGCTTCTTTGTCGTCTTCTTTAATATCATCAAAATTCAAATTTAATTCTTTTAAGATGTTGGTTATTAAAGTTAAGTTTTTGATTGATAAAAAATCCATTTTTAAAAGTCCTAGTTCTTCTAAATAATCTTTATCATATTCAGATACATAAAAATCTCCATTTTTATCTAATGGTAAATTTTCTTCTAAGTTATATTTTGACATAACAACTCCGGCAGCATGTATTGATGTATGTCTTTTTAATCCTTCAAATTTGGTGGCTATATTGTAAACTTGTTTTAATTCAGGATTGATTTCTATAAAGTTTTTAACTTCTTTGGTGTAGTTTTTCTTTAATGTCGTTTTGGAATCTAACATTTTACTTAGGATATCTATTTTTTTAGGTTCTATTTCTAACACTCTTGAAACATCTCTTATTGCTTGTTTTGAAGCTAGGGTTCCAAAGGTGATTATTAATGCTACTTTTTTGCTGCCATATTTTTCAATGCAGTAGTTTATTACTTCTTCTCTTTTGGTGTCTTCAAAGTCAACATCAATATCTGGCATGGTTATTCTTTCGGGATTTAAGAACCTTTCAAATAATAGGTCATATTTTAATGGATCAACTGTCGTAATATTTAATGCATAAGCGACTAATGATCCAGCAGCACTTCCTCTTCCTGGACCTACTAGGATTTCATGACTTTTAGCGTAATTTATGTAATCGGCAACAATTAAAAAATAATCACAAAATCCCATGGTTTTAATAATTTCTAATTCTTTTTTTAATCTATCTGCGTATTTTTTAGGAGCGGCATCGCCAAAAATTCTCTTCATGCCTTTAATACATTCCTTTTTTAAGGATTCGTATGAATCATTTTCTGTGTATATTGGTAAAAGATCTTGATGCATTTTTATTTTAATGTCGCATAATGTTTCTATATCGTTATTTAACGTTTCTTCGTTTAGAGGGAATAAACTTACATGATTAATTTCTTCTACTTCTAAATGAGTTTTTCCTTCTTTGATTGCTTTTAGGTATTTTAAATACTTTTCGTCCTCCTTATATATGCATAGTATTTCATGCATGTATAGTTTGTTTTTTAATTTTATTTTTTCTTTTTCTTCTTTATTTTTATATGATACGTAGATAATATCATATACTTTTTTTAAGGTATTATAATGCACTCTTGATTCAAATGGAACTATACATAATAAATCTTCATTATAGTTATTTAGATCATCTATGGTAATTTCTTTTTCTGCTTTTAAAGTGGTGATTTTTATTAAGTTTTTATATCCTATATAACTTCTTGCATATAGTATTATTTTTTCTTTCAAAGATACTTCTAAACCAATAATTGGTTTTATGTCGTTTTTTAGGCATTCTTTGTAAAATTCCATAGCTCCATACATATTGTTATCGGTAATTGTAAGGGCCTTTATATTGTTTTCTTTAGCGGCTTTTACTAAATCTTTGATTTTAATCATACTATGTAATAAGTAACCATCTGTCTTTATATTAAGTGGAACCACATTATCACCTTCTATAGATATTTTACTATATTTTTATTATTTTTTAAAATATTTATAGTAAAATGTGTTAAAAAAATTGACTTATTTTAAAGATTGTGATAAAGTTAAATGGCAGAAAACTTTAAGGAGGGATATTATGGCAAAAAAAATTACTGATACTAAACCTTTATTTGGAAATCGTCGTTCGCATGCCTTAAATGCGACTAAGCATGCATTTAAACCAAATTTACAAACAATTACTATTAATGGTAAGAAATATAAAGTTTCAGCTCGTGAGCTTAGAACTATTAAAAAAATAAATGCTGCATAACTAGTTTTTACTAGTTTTTTTGTATGTAAAAAGAAGTTTAATTTTTAAACTTCTATCTATATGTACGAAAACTTCTATTTATTTTACTACCGATTACTGAATTTTTTTCTCGTTTAATGATTAAACGATAATTATTAGTAGTTGGTTTTTTTAATTTTTTATTAATCATTAAAGCTGCTGAACTAAATGCGGTTAAAACTATTGTTCCTTCACAAATATATCCAATAGTTGATAGAAAATTATTGTTTTCATTATAATAATCTTTATTTATAAGCTTTTCTTGTTCTATAATTTCTTCTTCGGTTAGCATTCCTGGATTATTTGAAGTGATTTTTTGAAATACAGTACTAGAACCACTAATTATTACAAGGGTCGTAACTATTGATATTATCGTACTTTTTGGTGATTCTACTAGTGCAAGTATTATATTTTTAGATGGTTTTGATAGTTTTCTTTTTTTCATAAAGCCCTCCGTTTGTACTTGCTATTATATTATTTTTTTGTTTTTTGTCAAATCAAAATAGAAAGCGATATTTATGCCTTCTATTTTATTATAAAACTTATTCCTTTACGTTCATTTTTTACTCTAACTTCATATCCTAATATGGTAAGAGTCTTTTGAACAATTGAAAGTCCGAGTCCAAACTGACCTTTAATTCCTTTTTTGTAAGGAGTAAACATATCATTTAAAATTGTTTCATCAATATTTGGTCCATCATTATATAAAGTTATTCTATGGCTTTTTACAGTAATTTTTATTTCTTTTTCAGCATATCTAATAAAATTACTTAGTATGTTGTCAATTATAGCTTCCCACATATCTTTAGAACCTTTGAATGTTGTTTTTGTATCTAAAATATTGATTTGCCATTTGATATCTGGCCTTGTAATTTTAAATTTTTTAACAGAGCTTTCTAACACATCAACTATGTTAATATTTCCGCTTTTATAATTATCCATATCTTTGATATATGTTAATTTATTTAAATATAGTAAGGAGTGTACTTTTATTTCTAATTTATTTATTTCTTGTTTAATAATTTTTAATCCGTTTTTTTCATCTTCAACGCCATCTTCTATAGCCTCAATGTATGACTTTATAACAGTGAGAGGGGTTTTAAAATCATGTGAAATGTTTTGATACATTTGGTTTTTATATTCTTCGTTTTTTTGAAGCGTTATTTTCATGTTGTCAATGGCGTTTGATAATACTTTCAGTTCATCATCAGCTTTAAATTCAAATTTTTTGTTGTAATTCTCGTTGTTTAAATTATCAACTTTTTCTTTTAATTTTAAAATTTTATCAGCAATTGACTGACTCCACAAGGCTATAACGGAAAGTATTACTAATAATGTAACTAATAAAATTGGGAATAGGGTTTTTAATAGGTCAGTTCGCATGTCTCTTATGTAGGCGTCATCTGTTATAGCTACTTTGTAACTATTGGACTCATTTCTGGTACTATAGTAATATGTTTTTGTCTTATAAATGAATTTGCCAGAATTTTGTTTTATTCTATCTAAAATTTGTTTAGTGTCTAATTTTATAATTTCATCTAAATTACTTGATGAATATATATTTTCTCCATTGACATAGATGTAAGCAATACTACTTTCTATTTCATTTACGTTAAAATCACTTCTAACTACTTCCAAAGGATTTTTCAAATATGAATATATATTTTTTTCGTATAATGGTACTAATGATTTTGGTAGAATTATGGCAACACTTATGTAAATCACCATAAACATTATTAGAGTAACTACTAGTAGTTGTCTATATAAATTGTGCTTTAATTTCATGATAATCTATACCCATAACCATAAATTGTGTTTAGTCTTAATTTTGGCATTTTCTTTCTCAATCTTCTTACTAGATCGTCAACTACTCTATCACTTCCAAAATAGTCATGTCCCCATACGTTTTCTAATATATTATTTCGACTAAATGATTTATTTTTATTTTGCATAAGCATTACTAGAAGGTCGAATTCTAAAGTAGTGAGAGAGAGTTCTTTAGATCCGTCAAATACTTGTCTTTTATCTAAATCTATTTCATAATCTTCATATTTTAATTTTTCAGTTTCATTAGAATAAGCTCTTTTTAGTAAATTTTTAACTCTTAGTACAAGTTCTTTTGGAGAATATGGTTTAGTAACATAATCATCACTTCCTAATTCTAAACCAATTATTTTATCTAAATCTTGGTCTCTAGCTGAAGTAAATATAACGGGGACTGTACTTTCTTTTCTTATTTCTTTTATAATATCATATCCGCTTACTTCATCGCCCAACATTATATCTAATATCCATAAATCGACATTGTCTGCCGTGTGACTTAAAGCGTCCGTACCGTTATAATAGCTAATTACTTCATAGCCTTCTCTTAATAAATAGGATTTTATCAAATTATTTAGATTTTCTTCATCTTCTACTAAACAAATTTTATACATTTTTTATCGCCTCTATATATACTATAACATTTTTTTGTTTCCTTTTTCTACATATATCACTTCCTTTCGTGATTTTATATATAAATTTAAATTATTATTTTATTTTAATTTTGTTTGTGTCATATACCACTTCCTTTTCCATTATCATCATATCAATGAAAAACCATAACAATATGTTTTAATTATGGGAAATTGTGGTTTGTCATTATTTACAGTAAAAAAACTACCTAAGGTAGTTTTATTCTTTAAACTCAAATTCAAAATCTAATATTTTTATTATGTCGCCTTCTTTGGCACCTTTTTCTTT
>CACZQJ010000059.1 GCA_902783265.1 uncultured Erysipelotrichaceae bacterium
AATAATTATTACTTTTATAAAAAAGAAAACAATAAATACTTAGTTTATAAAGCATACAAACAAAACAAAAAAACAAAAACATATTTATTTGAAACAACAGACTTAAACAGCGTCACCTACCTAAAAGACAAAGTATATTATCGAAATAAAAACAACTACTATTATTATAGTAAGTATGGAAGTAGAAAAGTATTAACAAATACCGAATTAGAATTTAATGATGATATTTCACTTGGAGTATATGAAAAATAAGAAGAGGGATAAACATAGAATTAAATTATTAAAAGTGGTGCGGTTGAAATATTAAAAAAAGAAACAAAAAATAGAGTTACCTCTATTTTTTACTTTTAAATAAGAATTTTACATCTGGGAAAGCCTTTAACAAACGGTTAAATGAATAAGATTTTTCCTTAAGAGCTTGTTTAACCTTTTTAGTAACTTCCTCGGTATAGTCTTTCCTAAGAGAGTATGCTGAAAGCTTAAGATTTTTAATAATATTTCCAGAAACACATATGTCTATAATCATTATCACTAAAGCATAAGTGGCTAAAACACATAAAAAAGTTTTATCGATTTTAAGTAGCACGCTAGTAAAGAAAGGATTCATATATCTAATCAAAAGTAAACCACCAACACCAAATAGTAGGCAAGAACCAAGCCATATTCGGCCTTCTATATTAAAAGGTAAGTTGGAATAATCCCACCAGCGAGCTTTAAATATTTTTTCCATCATGTAATTAACCACATACTCTAATACTGCACCAATAAAAGCAGAAGAAACAATTAGCCCAAGCACGCTATCACTAGGTTTAACGATCCATGATATCATAAGTGCGCCAATCCCCCAAATAGGGATAATTGGTCCGATTAAAAACCCCCTATTTATAAATTTATGATTGTTTATCAAAGCGGCAATAATTTCAATTATCCATCCAATAAATGCATAAATTATAAATAATGAAAAAGAAAGCATAAAGTTATAAAAAACGTCAAACATACACTCACCAACTATAATTTTACCTTATTTCAAACAATATGTCCACTTTAACTTTGTAAAATTAAAAAATAATAGTATAATAATGTTGGAGGAATAACATGGAAACATTAGGATTAGTACTATCAGGTGGGGGGTCAAAAGGAGCCTATGAAATCGGTGTTTATAAAGCCCTAAAAAAATTACATATAAAAATTGATATTGTAACAGGTACCTCTATTGGTGCGGTAAACGGCATGTTTGTCGCCCAAAAAGATTTGCGAGGAGCTTTAAAATTCTGGAAAAACTCAAGCTTTTCAACAATGTATAGGGAAGAAGATTTTCCTCCAATGGAAGATCCTACACTTTCAAAAATATATGCGCAATATGTTAAAACATTTATAAATGAAGGTGGAATGGATGTTTCAAAAATGGAAAAAATGTTTGATGAATATTTTAAACCATATAGATTTTTTAATTCAAATATTGATTATGGATTAGTCACATATAATTTTTCAAAGAAGAAACCAGTTTTCAAGACAAAAAAGGATTTGACTGCTAAAAATACAAAATCATATGTCATAGCCTCAGCCTCATGTTACCCAGCGTTTAAACCATATATAATCGATGATGAACTATATATAGATGGTGGTTATCACGACAATATACCTATAAATTTAGCTATCGAGATGGGCGCCACTAAAGTAATTGCAGTTGATTTAAGAGCTATAGGACTAAAAAAGAAACTTCAAGATGAAAGTGTTGAAGTAACCTACATAGCCCCAAGGAACAAAATTGCTTCTTTCTTAATTTTTGACAAAGATAAGGCAAAAGAAGCGATAAAATTTGGATACAATGACACCATGAAAACCTTTGGAAAACTAGACGGAAACAAATTTACATTTAGAAAGCACAACTTAATAAAAAATTATAATTTATATAATGACCTATTTGAAGACAATTTAAATAGTATATTCAAAAATGTTGATAACTTAATATTAAATAAGATATTCTTAAGCGCAAGTTTTAAAGAAATAGTAAACAGAAATACAAGATACAATAATTTTAATGACATTTTAGAAAAGGCTGGGAAAATATTTAACTTTGATGAATCAAATATATATGACATACATACCTATAATAGAGGACTATTAAATACACTTTCAAATACCGAAAGCATTGATGTCGAAAAAATAAAAAATAAAATAAAAGATAAAGATATAACCAACGTTATTGATAATAGACAAATTACCAAATATTTTTATGAAAGTATTATAAAAGAAAACACAGCAGCACTAAAATACATACCATTATTCAGTGATGAATTCTTAACCGCATTATACATATATACAATTAAAGGTAACAAAATAACATATTAGAAAGGGTGATGACATGAAAACAATATTAACTGGAATAAGACCAACAGGGCATCTTCATTTAGGACATTACTTTGGAGCAGTTGGCAACTGGGCAAAACTCCAAAATGATTATGAAACATATATTGAAATCGCCGACGTTCAGGCTCTAACTGACAATTTTGAAAGTCCTGATAAAGTCATAAAAAGTGTTAAAGATTTAACAGTTGACTTGCTTTCTATAGGTATTGATCCTAATAAAGCCAATATTTTTATTCAATCATTAATACCAGAAATAGCTGAGCTTACGATTTTTTATTCAAATCTAGTTACTATATCAAGATTAGAAAGAAATCCAACCGTTAAAACAGAAATAAAACAAAAAAAGGAATTGTTTGGAGAAAATGGCGAGAGTATAACATACGGCTTTTTAGGTTATCCTGTTAGCCAAGCCGCAGATATAACAGCTTTTAAAGGAAACCTTATCCCGGTTGGTGACGATCAGCTGCCTCTTCTAGAACAATGCCGTGAAATCGTTAGAAAATTTAATAATATATATGGAAAAACACTACTAGAGCCAGAGGCATATTTATCAAAATTTCCAAGAATTAAAGGAACAGATGGTAATGAAAAAATGGGTAAAAGTTTAGGCAATGCCATATTCCTAGCTGATAGTGATGAAGAAGTAAAAAGAAAAGTGATGAGTATGGTTACTGACCCAAATAAAATTAAAATAAACGATCCAGCTAATCCTGATATATGTATGGTTTATTATTATCATAAACTAATTGGCAATAATAATTTAACTACAGTATGTGAAGAGTGTAAAAATGGAAAAAGAGGCTGCGTAGCTTGTAAGAAAGAATTACTATCTAAAATGCTAGAATTTTTAAAGCCAGTTCATGAAAAGCAAAAATACTATAATGAACACCCAGAAGAAGTTGATGAAATATTAAAAAAAGGAACAAAAATTGCTCAAGAAAAAGCAAAAGAAACGATAAAAGAAGTAAAGCGTGCTATGAAAATAAATTATTTCGAATAAAAATGACGATTGATCCGTCATTTTTATTGCTTTCTATAGAAACAAAGCACAACATAATATAAAAAAACCAATTAAATTGGTTTTTAAATTAAACACCTTCAACAATCGTGTCATTTAAACATCTAATAGCACATACACAATTTAAATTCATTGTAAAGAATGAATTAGTTGAAACATATGGCAAAGTAGATGTAGTGTCTGTATTTGGTGCTAAAACTCTAAAAGTAGCACAGTTGCCATCAACCTTTTCTACTCTAAAAACACTACTAGTTTCAGTTGCTTCTTCTTCTCTAGTTGTAGGCATAGTCCAAGGAGTTACACCGTTACTAGCACAAGTATAAAGCATAACCGGTCTAGTATTATAGGCAAAAGTTGCAACAGTATTTCCTAAAAATCCACGATCGCAAGTATCTAAGCATTCATCAGCGCATTCTGCATTATTTTGAAGTATATTTATTACCGTCAAAATTTCAGAAATGCACTTACTATCGCCAGAATTATTGCACATATAATCCACCCCTTCTTTATTTTCAATATAACATATTCAGAAAAAGCTAAAGAGTGCAGACAAAACACCCAGTTAACAGTAATTAAAGTAGTATTTTCATCATAAAATAATATAGAGGTGTTTTATGAAAAATGTTATTAATTACTACTATAACTTATATCCAGAAAATATTTTTCAAAATACCAGTGGATACTATTTTTATATTAATAATATAAGATATGTATTCATAAAATATTATAAAGACATTTCAGAAATAAACAACATATATAATATGCACTTAGAAATGTTAAATCATCATATCTATGTTCATCCAATTTTATTGAATATTAATAAGTCACCTCTAACATATGTTGATAATACTCCATATATATTAATGCAAACAGCATATTATGATGGAAAAATAACACTAAAAGAAGTATTAAATTTTTCAAAAGTAATTGTAAATAATGACTATGATAATAACATAGCTAAATTATGGGAAATAAAAAATGATTATTTAGAGTATCAAATAAGGATGCTTGGTCAAAATCACCCAATAATTAGTGATAGCTTCGGCTACTTCATAGGATTAGGGGAAACAGCAATATCACTGATGAATAA
>CACZQJ010000060.1 GCA_902783265.1 uncultured Erysipelotrichaceae bacterium
AAACGAACTTCTTTTCTAATATAAAAAAGAGGATTATAATCCCCTATTTTACTGATAATTCTACTCTATAACGAGCATTTTTATTAAGTAATAGTTTATATTCTTTACCATTATATGTATCGGTTGTTTTAGAAAAATCTACATACATTAACATATCTTTTAACTCACCAAAATCAGAAATATTAGATTTATTAGCAATATAAATAGTATAGTTGCCTTTCGGTAAATCTTTTAAGTCAATAGTATTTTCATACCAAGCAAGATCCTTATCCTTGCCAAACTTATCACTACCATACAAGCTAATAATATATGGGCCCTTTTCTAAATAGCCTAAATTATAAGAATAAGTTTTAAAAGTATTCTGATTTTCAAAAATTATATTTCTAACCAAATTAGTTCCTTTTCTTAAATCAACTCCAGAAGAGTATGAAGCGCCTTTTAAATAAAGCATACCATCATCAAGAGAAATATTTTCCAAAAAACTATACTGATTAGTAAAAGCCGACGTTTCTTTTTTACCAATTTGACTATCACGAACCGAAAATACTATAGGTGCATCTTTATTAACATAATCATTAGTAATAGTAACATATTTACCATCCTTAGAATAATTAGAAACCTGTTCATTTAATAATTTATTACTAACAACATCTTTAACATAATAATCACTCGAACTGGCCTTTAAATAAGTAATATAATCTCCTTGAGGTATTTTAGAAAAATCAATATCACCAATAAACCAAGAATACGTATAATCTTTTCCGTTATCTACATAAGATGAAAGTTCATTAGTAATTCGTGAAAGTTCTTGAACATATTCACTACCATTTAAAGTATCTTTAAATATTAATTCATATTTTATTTGCATGTCCAAAGTATTATTTATCTCTTTTATAATATCATAACCTTTTATTTGTAACTTACCACCGATAATATTTAAAGAATCAAAATAAAACTCAGATGTACCTTTATCTATTTTTCTTTCACTAACATTTACTTTTATAGTTTTAACAGTTGCCTGACCATGCTTATCCTTTACAGAATAAACAACACGATATTCGCCAGTAATACTAGTATCGACATTATTTTCTTCAATAACTATCTTACTCGTTAAATCTCCATCTTCTTTATCGCTAGCTCTAACACCTTCTAAATAATTAAAATTATCATTTAAGAAAATATTTTTATCAGCCGCTTCTATTACCGGCTTTTCATTAAGAATAACCTCAACCTTTACTGTCTTCTCTGTAGTTCCAAAAGCATTAGAAACTTTATATTTAACATTATAAATTCCAGCTTTATTAGTATTAACTATTCCTTCATAAGTTATATTTGAAGTGATATCGCCACTATTATCGGTAGCCTTAACATCTTTCATATAATCAAAGTCTTCAAACTGAATAATCTTCTTATCACTAACTTCAAGGATAGGAGCAGCGCCACCAACAACTTTAACGTTTATCTCCTTGTTAACGTGAAAATTACTATTATCGGCAACAGTATAAGTAACCTTATAGTTACCAGCCTTATTAGTGTCAACAGCTCCTTCATAGATAATTTTATTAGTCAAATTACCATTTTCTTTATCAGAAGCAGTTACCCCTTCTAAATAATTAAATTTTTCACCTAAATCAATAGTTTTATCAGAAGCAGTTATTACAGGTTGTGTATTGGAAACATAAAAATTACTAGATAAAACATAACCAAATTGAACATTCCCTGCTTCTAAATCGGTATAAACTTTATAAAACTCTTTGCCGTTATTAGTAACCTTATCAACAACATTTACTGAAAAATCATAAACTGCATCACTTCTCTTAGAATTTTTTAAAGTATAAAGATAAGAACTAGTATCAGGATTTTTATAAACCGCTACGCCGCTAACACCTTTTTTAGTAACTCCAATAGTATTAGAGTTAAAATCTTTGCCGCCAAATGATTTATCCCTGTTAAAAGCATTAGAAGCCATGGTCTCACCCCAATAAGGGTCAGTCGCATAATAAACATTCTTACCACTTGATTTATTACCATAATGACTTCCATTATAATACTTACCAGATGCTGTCTCATATGAAGTTGAGCTTTTAGAAGCATAATCCAAAATAGAATCCCTGGGAGATGAATAAGAATAAGCACATTCATAAGGGCAACTATCAGCAGCACCATAGCCAAACAAATTATTTTTATTCATTGCAATTGAGCTAGTACCCCAACTGCTTTCATTTAAAGCCGCAGAAAATGCAAGTAAAGCATTAGTTCCATATTTCTCTTCAGCCTCTTTAAAGTATGCACCAGTTGCATACATTTTAGATTGTTCTGCATTATATTTAGCCGAAATAACATTATCAAAATCAGCAGCTGTATAACCAGTAGTTGAACGTGAAGTTAAATATACATAATAAGCATAATGTGGATTATTAGAATTAATACTTCTAGCATAGCCACCAGTTCTATAGTCTTCTAACATACTAGTCAAATTAGAATAAAAATAATTACCATCAAAACTATAATACCAAACATCTTTAGCCATATAAGATGGAGCCGTTCCCAAATTAGTAAAGCTATCATTATAGTCAACACCACCATACGTTGTAAAATGATGAATCAAATTACCTGTAAGGCCATAGTTTTTATAATAGGTACCAAGGGAACTATTATATGGAGTAACCCAGTACCCACCAGCCGCCCAGCACTCCTTGCCTTCATAACTAATCTTATACCATGTATAATCAGATCCTTTATAAGTTTCAGTATAACTAAAATTATAGCTACCACTTAATGAAGCAACTTTTGAAGAAGAAGTAGAATGATCACTACGCAAATTAATAGAACTACCGTTTATATTAATCATATTTCCACCTAAAAGAGAAATAGGCGTTACTACTCCATTATTAATATCTGTCCAGCCAGTAAATCCACTAATCATTATTTTAACTCTGCCATTATCTGAATATCCAAGCACAGCAGCATCAATACCATATGATGAATTAATTGAAGTAAATGCACTTGTAGAGTTACTGTTTCTATAAAGCGAATAAGTACCCTTGCCGCTCGGTTTAAATTTAAAAATTGCATACTTAGAATCGACTGGAATTCCATCTTTATAAATAGTAGCCACAGAAGACTCTGAAGAATTTAAACCATTCATCACATTAACCGCTTCATTATAACTATTATAAGTTCCAACAACTTTATTAAAACTAGAAGAATTTACAAGCTCTACTGAATAAGAAGATACAGCTTTTACTTCACAAAAAGGAAATAAAAACAAAACGAAAAGAAAAATAAATTTAATAGTTTTTTTCATAATGCATCCTCCCATCTATCTACAATAATTATACCAAAAATAAAGCATACTTATAAAGATAAGAAAAACAACTATACATATATTTACACAAAACTTTAAATATGCTAAAATAATTAGAACAAGAAGGGATATTATGGATAGTAATAAAAAAGCGAAAGAAATCATAAAAAAAGCCCTATTTAATCCTGATAACAAACTTGCCCTAATACCAAATTGGCTAAGTTTTTCAAGAATTATAGGAAGTTATGCCATTCCAATAATGATATATACTGGCACTCCAGCCACTACCTTATTTTCAGTTATTGGATTTATTGGATTTTCTGACTTTTTAGATGGCAAAATAGCGCGACTTCTTAAAGTAGAATCTGAAGAAGGAGCTCTACTCGATGCTGTATCTGATAAATTTTTTTCAATCAATCTCATACTAGGAATTTTACCAAAGGCTCCTTTATTTTTAATAAACGGAATGCTTGAAAGCCAAATTTCATATATAAATTCTAAAGCATACGATGAAGGCAAAAACCCTAAAAGCAGTTTCTGGGGCAAAGTAAAAATATGGCCGCTTTCAATTGGACTAGGATTAGGCTACCTAAGTATAACCATGAAAAAACAAGGAATGAATTTTATAAATCCAAATAGCGTCATGATAGCAAGTAAGTTATTTAGCATATCAGCAATTCCTTTAGAAATAATTAACATTAAAGAATATCAAAAAGACGCCGCCAAAACACCAGAGGAAAAAAAAGACACTCCAAAAGAAGAAATAAAAAAAGAAAACAAATTAAACAAAAAGAAAAAACATCAATTAAAACTTGATAAAGATAAAAACATACCCATAATCATATATGAAAAAGCAAAAGAAAAAGAAAATATTAAAGGAAAACAAAAAAGACTTGAATAAAGTCTTTTTAACTTAATTTAAAAAATACCATATAACCTAAAAACAATGTATAAATTAAATATAAAATAACCCCGTTTACTTTTTCAAATCTAGTAGATTTATACTTAATACCTACAGCCATAGTTGAAAGCACTCCACCTATTAAGCCGCCAATATGAGCCCAGTTATCAACATAAGCAAAAGCAAAACCTAAAAGTAAATTTAAGACAATTAAAGGTATAATTTGTGATTTAACTACACTATCTAAATAAACCCTATAGTGATATCCAAAATATGTAAGTGACCCAAGCATACCAAATATCGCTCCAGAAGCGCCAATACTATAAGCATTACTAAAGAAAATCGATAACATACTACCTGCAAGTCCACTTAGCAAATAAACAACTAAATATTTCCACCTTCCAAGAAAACTTTCAAGCTGCATGCCAATAATATATAAAGCATAACAATTAAACGCCAAATGCAATATTGAATTATGTAAAAAAGTGCCAGTAATTAATCTATAATACTCTCCATTAACAATAGCAGTTCTATTAACCGCAAAAAGCGGAATCACATTATAAAAGAAACTTAAAATAAATACAATAATATTAATAGCAAGTAACACATAAGTTACATAAGGCTTTTTCATTTTAAATACATCTTCATTCATTTTTGCATCCTCTTCATTCTTTTTGTTAATATCATCAGTAATTTTAAGAAATAGTTCAAAACCATCTTCTTTAAAATTAGTATCTTTAGTAATATCTGGAAAACTACTAGTAACAAACCTATATTTGCTCAAATCATCAGTACTTTTTATATTAGCAAAATCAATATTATGTTCTTTAAAGCTATCCATATTAACATTATCACCTAAGTTAACAAATATACTAATTGTTTTTAATTTTAATGATAAAGTTTTGCGCTTAATCGATTTAATTAAAGTTTTTGTTTTAAATAAATCAAATTTAAACTGCTCATCATTATGAATATATCCAGACACGATTCTAATAATTTTATAATCATTATTTAAATTTTCAAGCCAAATTTCATTTTGAACACCTTTTATAATAACCGGATTATAATCCTTTTCTGTAATAAAATAATGTAGAAGCTTCATAACAAGTTCTTCTTGTTTATCAATTACTATTTCATTCATTATATCACCACTATTCAAATTGTTTTAAAATGTTTAAAAAACATTCAGGAAGCTCACTATCAAACTCCATATACTTTAATGTTGTAGGATGAACAAATCCTAACGTTTTTGCATGTAAACACTGCCCAGTATCATCCAATAATTTTCTCCCCCCATAAACAGGATCGTTAACTACCGGATAACCAATATAATCCATATGTACCCTTATTTGATGAGTTCTTCCAGTCTCTAGTTTAAGTTCAATTAAAGTAACATCACCAAATCTTTTTAATACTCTAAAATGTGTAATAGCTGTTTTACCATTTGCCACTACAGCCATTTTTTTTCTATCAACTAAAGATCTCCCGATAGGAGCATCAATAGTTCCACTATCATTTTTTATGTTACCCCATACTAAAGCAACATATTTTCTAATTGTTTTCTTATCAGCAAGCTCTCTTGCTAAAAATTCATGAGCTTTATTATTTTTAGCAACTACTAAAAGTCCCGTTGTATAAGCATCTATCCTGTGAACAATACCAGGTCTAGCCTCACCATTAACATCACTTAATTTAGTATAATGTAAAAGCCCGTTTACCAAAGTACCATGATAATTTCCCGGAGCAGGATGCACAACAACACCATTAGCTTTATTAATAACAATAACATCATCATCTTCATAAACAATATCTAAATCCATCTCTTCAGGAATAATAGAATCATCTTCTGACTGATAATTAACATCTATTATATCACCATTTTTCAAAATTAACCCAGCTTTTGTAATTTTATTATTTACAAAGACATTACCACTTTTTATAATTTTACTAACTTGACTTCTACTCTCATCCAAAACCTTAGCCAAATAATTATCAAGTCTTATTTCTTCATCTGCTTGAAACCTCATTTTTATCATCCCCTACAGTTAAAATTAAAAGTAAAAACATAGAAACTACAATGCAAATATCAGCAAAATTAAATATTGGAGCCTCATAACCTAAAATATTAAAATCCAAATAATCTATAACGGCTCCTCTAATAAATCTATCAATCAAATTACCAAGAATCCCACCTATTAAAAATCCATAAATTACATATTCGTATCTTTTAATATCACTAGCTTTAATAACATAATAACCTAATGAAAGCAAAACTATGACTGATAAAATTATAAGCAAAAAACTATGACTTCTTAAAATACTAAAAGCAGCTCCAGTATTTTTAACTAAAGTAATACTTAAAAAATTTTTAATTATAATAACACTTTCACCAACGTTTAAAAATTTTAATAAAAAAAACTTAACAATTTGATCAAAAAACAAGCAAATAAAAGAAATCAAAAAAGTCTTTTTCATAATCTCACCGCTATTATTATATCAATTTATAAAATCTATAGCAAGAAAAAAAGATGAACTAATTGTTCATCCTA
>CACZQJ010000061.1 GCA_902783265.1 uncultured Erysipelotrichaceae bacterium
ACGGTTCATACCCGTGGTGTCGAGGGTTCGAATCCCCCTCTCGCTACCATTAAAAAATAAAAGAATTTGAACCATTTATAAAATTCAAATTCTTTTTTTACATTTCAGCCACACCACTTATAATAACCTGATTCGGCCTTCAAAGGTGGCTTAAAATTGCATATTTTTCAAAGCACTATTTCAAAACAAAATATTATATAATTTTACAAACAATACCTGAGAAAATGGAGCTCTATAATAAAATCTTGGATTTTCATCTTTAATTGCTTTAACTATTTTATTAGAAATAGAATTTAAACATCTTTTTTCAAACAAATATAAATAAATATTTTCAGCTTTTCTTATATTTTCAATTTGCGATTTAAAAAATGATTCATTATCCATAAAATCATATTTTTTATCAAAAGCAAGCTTATTAAATCCAGTTCTATAAAGACCAGGTTCTACTAAGCATAAATCTATTTTTCTATTAAGCAATTTTGCTTCCCAATTTAAAGCCTTTATAAACTGTGACAAAGCCGCTTTAGAAGCTGAATAACTTCCCAAAAAAGGCATAGGAAGTTTACCGGCTAAAGAAGAAACAATAACTATCTTAACATTTTCATTTTTTAAAATAACTTTCTTTATTATTTTTAAATTACTAAAAAAATTAATTTCAAAATTATACCTTATATTAGAAAAAGGAATATCCAATAAAGAACCACTTTCAGCAACTGCTCCATTACACACCAAAACATCAATATCGATTTGATCAAGCTTATTTATGTCTTCATCAAGTGATAAATCAAGTTTCATACATTTTATGTTTTTATAATCCTTATAAATCTTTTTTATCGCTCTAAGCTCACTTTCAGTATGTACAGCAACATATAAAATATAATCTTCTTTAATCTTTTTAATAACATCACCAATTATTCCACTTCGAGCTCCAGTAATTAAAATTTTTTTCATATTATCACCAGTAATATTCTTCACAAAATATACATATATTATTCTAATTTGACATCAAAGTTAAGTAGTGTTAAAATCTATATTACTACGGAGGATAAAAATATGAAAAGTAATAATCAAAGGCTTAATTTAGTAAACAATATAAATTCAATTGCTCTAGTTGAAACATCTAGAATCAAATTACTAAATGAAGGAGAATATGAACCAATTACAATTGAAAATTTGCCACTTATACCAATTTATGTATGCCCTATAGTCTGTGAAAACACATATGAACTTTACTATAAATTATTAATTCCATCTATAAAAATAGCATCAACATACATAGAAACATATACAAAAGAATCTGAAATTACATTTAAATCAATTCCTAGTTTAGAATATACTGATAAACCAGTAATCTATGATAATGAAAATATTCATACATTATCTAAAATAAAATCAGAGCAAATAACAATGAGCTATATTACAAATCACAAAAGAAGAGTTTACGAATTTGCTGAAATTATCTCTAAACATATTAATGAAGAAGTATCAAAACAATTAAAAAAAGTTCCAAAATAGGAACTTTTTTTACATCATATCATCTAATGTTTTTTCCATTTTATCTAGCGACTTATTGAAAGTCTTTTTCATAGCCTTCATCATTGGTTTATTGTATTTTTGATACGCAAGTGTTAGCGCACCACCCATAGCCATCATTGCCATGTCTCTCATTTTCATTTATATCACCTACCTATTAGAAATATGATGTGTATGCTAAGCATACATTTTTATTCTGTTCAAGAGTTTTCAAACTTATACCTTAGTTTATCCAAAAGTTTAGAATTTCTTGCATACTCATTGTTATTATAAACAGAAGTCAAAAAAGCATCTGGCTCGCCTATAATTATAAGTCTTCTTTTTGCTCTAGTAACAGCTGTATAAACTAGTTTTTTATAAAGCATTCGGTTATACGCTCTCGTAATTGGCATAATGACAATCTCAAACTCACTTCCCTGACTTTTATGAATACTAATTATAAATCCATGTTTAATTGAAGCAAAGTCTTTAGTAGTATACTTTACTAAATTTCCATCAAAATCAACATAAATTTCATTTTTCCCACTTTTACTAGTATTTCCATATTTAATATATTTTATAACTCCAATATCACCATTATAAATATTATCATCAGGCATATTTACAAGTTGAAGTATTTTATCATTTTCCCTAAAAATAACATCCCCATATTTTATTTCCCTTTTAGATTCTGAAGGAGGATTAAATATCTCTTGAAGTTCTTTATTAAGTAAATCAATACCATTTTCACCTTTATACATAGGAGCAAGTAACTGAACTCTTTTATAAT
This sequence comes from uncultured Erysipelotrichaceae bacterium, assembly GCA_902783265.1. Classification (GTDB taxonomy): domain Bacteria; phylum Bacillota_I; class Bacilli_A; order RF39; family UBA660; genus Coprosoma. Next base: position 2,303 of record CACZQJ010000061.1, read on the forward strand.
CATAACCCTTTTCAAGTATTTGCTGGCATATATTCTTCAAATTTTTTTTAATATACTGTCCTGAACACTTTAAAAAAGTATAATCACTATAAGTATTTAAAAAGTTTTCACCAATTTCTCCATCTTTTATTTCTAAAGCCAAAGTATTTATATAAGAATCTTCATCTTGCCTATAAAGCAAATCCAAATGAACAACATCTATACAATCACTTAAAATAAAATCTTTAAGCAAACTTCCCGGACCAACACTAGGAAGTTGATTATAGTCCCCAACCAAAATCATTTTAACATTAGATTTTAAACCCTTAAGTAAACTATAAAACAAATTAATATCAATCATACTTGCCTCATCAACGATAACTATTTTAGCATTAGATTTATTATCCTCATTAACCATAAATTCCATTGTGTCTTTATTCCATTTTAAAAATCTATGAATTGTAGACGCAGGAAGTTCCGTTGATTCACTCATTCGTTTGCTAGCCCTACCAGTTGGTGCAAGAAGAACAAGTTCACTTGTAAGTTCATCATAATCAAGTTTATTAATGCGCCCATAAACATTAGCAATCGCATTAATAATAGTTGTTTTACCCGTACCAGGCCCACCGGTAATAATTAAAAAATTATTTGACATGGCCTTTTTCACTGCCTCTATTTGTTTATCATTATATTTAATGTTTTGAATATCTTCAAGTTCATTTAAATATTTGTCAACATTACTAATAGTATTCTCTTTATTAACCATATTATATAAAGAATTTACAATAAAGTCTTCTGCAAGCCATATATCTCTCAAATAATAATCATCATTATCAATATATATTCTATCCTCTTCATAAAGCTTATTTAATAATAAAGTAAGCTTATCATCATCAATATTTATTTTAGAAAAACTTCTAACACCGTTTTTTATTTTTTCTTTTTCTAAATAACTGTCCCCATTTTGATAAATCATTTTATTCATAACATAAAATATTAAAGCCTCAAGTCTTCTATCATCATCTAACCCTAATTTAAGCTTTAAAGCTGCACTATCAACCTTACTAAAACTAATATCACTTAAATCATAAGTTATTCTATATATATTTTCTTCAGTAACCTTAATAGTTGAAGATTTATAATAATTATAAATGCTTAAAGCCTCTTTCATGTTAAAACCTAAATCATTTAAATAAACTATAATTTGATGACTCTCTTCATATCTTTTTAAGGTATTAACAATTTTTAAAGCCTTTTTCTGTGAAAGCTTAGGAACTAAATTTAAACATTCTGGTTCTTTTAATATTCTATCAAGCGCCTCTTCACCCAAAATTTCAACTATCGTTTGAGCAAATTTTTCACCAATTCCCGGGAATAAATCACTAGCCAAAAATTCAATTATCCCCTCCTTATCTGTAGGCTTTACCGCTTCATAACTGCTAACTTGAAATTGAAAACCATATCTGGGATGTTTAACACCTTCACCATAAAAAATATAAGTATCGTCTTCATTTAAATCATAAAAATATCCTGTAAAAGTCACTGTTCTATTAACATAATCTAACATACCCTCATCATTAGTCTCGCGGACTTTAAAAGTGCCTATTACGTAACCCTTATCAGATTTATAAATGCTTTTCCGAAAATTACCTTTGATATAAGTTTCCATTTTATCACCTATATCATTATAACAAAAAAGAAACTCTATTTCTAGAGTTTCAAGTACATTTGTTCTGTTATCTACTATGTCCTTCAGAAATTTGTTCATATGACGCATCTCTATCGGCAAGATTTCCATCATAACCAGCTAATCTAGCAAGATCTTCAGCCGAAATTCCATTATACTCAGAAACAATAGTTCCATCGTTTAAAACCACCTGAGCAACTCCATTTTGCTGAACTCTCACTAAAACATCAGCACCGTTATCAATAGCGTCCGGAACTTCCAAAGAAGCAATTTCCTCAGTATTTCTTGTATAAGAATCACCCTGAGCTTTAGTCAAAGCTATAGTAGCGCCGCTAGTAATTACAATCCCTGCAACTGCAAAAACAGCAAATTTATTAGACAAAAGTCTTCTTATCTTATCCATAACACCTGGAAAAACAGCAGTTTTATTAGAAGACTCTCTAGATATTCTTACCCTTGTTGGAATATAACCCGTCGCTCTTTCTCTTCTTCCAGTAACTCCATATTCTTCAAATTGCATTTTATCTCTAGCTTCTCTATCAGTTAAAACATCACGACCTGGCAATTGAACAGATCTTCCTCTATCTTCGTTATTCATATATTAAACCTCCCATTATCTATTTATAATCTAACATTAATAGATAATATTGTCAATTATCACTTTACACTTACTTCACTTATTAAATAAGGATATTCTATTTTTTTAGCAATAACCTCTACCTCTTTTGAAAGATCTTCTTTATTTCCTTTAGCTTTAATAAGCAAATAATTACCGGTATGGCCTATTAAATAACCATCTTCATAAACTTCCGGTATAAAAATGCATTTCTTACCAACAAATTTGCTCATATAATCTATTTCAAGTTCTTTTGAAATTTCAAGAAGTTTTTTAACTCGTTGTTTTTTAATATTGCCATCCACCTTATTTTTCATTTTACTGGCAACCGTCCCATCTCTATCAGAATAAGGAAAAACATGAAGTTTTGTAAAACCCACTTTTTTAATTGTATCTATAGTTTCCAAAAAATATTCTTCAGTTTCATAAGGAAACCCAACAATAACATCTGTAGTAATAGAAATATTTGGTCTTATACTTCTTATCTTTTCTATTTTAGAAATAAAATAATTTTTATCATATTTTCTATTCATTAATTTCAAAATTTCATCAGATCCAGATTGAAGTGGAATATGCATATGATCTACTAAAATATTACTATTTCTAATAACATCCAATACATCATCATTAAGTTCAGTTATTTCTACAGAAGAAATTCTAAGTCTTTTAAGCCCTGAAATCTTAACTAAATCATTAAGTAAAGAAGCAAAACTATAATTTCCATCATGATAGTTACCCGTATGAATACCAGTTAAAACAATTTCCTTATGCGCATTTTTAACAAGCATGGTGGCTTCTTTTAAAACGTCTTCTTTTTTCTTACATCTAACATGTCCTCTAACATACGGAATAATACAAAACGCACAGTAATTATCACACCCATCTTGAATTTTAATATAAGCCCTAGTTAAATCAAAATTTGATAAACTCATATTTTCAAAATCAGCATTACTAATATCCTGAACATCAAATATTTTCTCTCTTTTATAATCTTTAATATAATTAACAATTTCCGTCTTATTTTTATTACCTATGATTATATCAGCATCAACATCTAAATTGTCCTTTTTATTTTGAACCATGCACCCAGCTACTAAAAGTATAGCCTTAGGATATTTTTTTCTAATACTTCTAATTAATTTTCTAGATTTACTATCAGCAGTATTTGTAACTGTGCAAGTATTAACTATAGCCACATCAGGATTTTCGCTTTTAACATATCCGTGATTTTCTAATAGTGAAGCCATTACTTCACTTTCATACTCATTAACCTTACAACCTAAAGTATAAATTTTATAATTCATAATTTCACCACCTAAAAAAGCCCTAAGGCTTATAAATTTTTTCTAAATTCCTTTAAAGAATTTAAAAAATCAAGATTCTGTGTTTTTTCTTCTTCAAAAAGATCCCTTTCATAAGCCTTGCTTATTATATCACGATTTTCATTTTTTGAAGATTTTTTTTGTCTTACCATATTTTTGTTGCTTTGAACACCATAAATAGGTGAAACTATATCAGAGCTCTTAAATGTTTTAACATTTTTAGACATACTATTCTTATAGTCTTCATGAACTTCAAACGTTTTACTAGCATCTTTAATACTAATATCTGCCCTATCTTCAGCACTTTTTTCATATTGTAAAGATTTGGACTTTAACTTTTCAGCATGTGCGAGTAATTCCTGATAACTTATTATAGCATTTTCCTCTTGATCTCTTTCAAATTCATCAATAGCATCAGCTGCTTCCTTTTGCTTTTCTAAATCTGCACTCATCCTATTAAAAACTCTAGCAAGTTCTTCTTTTGCTTCCTTTTGTTCATCGGTAATTTCTTCATCATTAACATCTTCTATATAAATTTCATCATTATCGTATCTATCATCTTCACTAATAGGCAAAACCTTCCTAGAAGAATGTTTAATGATAAGAGCTACAACTACCACAAGTAAAACTAATATAATGCAAATTATCGCAACGGCAATATCAGGTATTTCAAAAAGTATATTCATAACTAACCACTCCAAATTTACTAAAAATACATATTTTTATTATTCATATCTCTATATACAGTTTATCACATCTATATATCAAATTCAAAGATTTTTTTAAAAAAATTTAAACAATATATTTTGAAAAATTTTTAGATAAAGATATTTTATTATTAAAATACCATAAAACCTCACAATTATATTTTAAAGCAATAGCCTTGCCATCTTCAACGCTTAAAGACTTAATAGCTTCTCCTACTAAATTAGTATTTATTATATCACTTCCAATAACTACAAGACTATCATACTTTTCATTATTAATTGTAACCATACTTTCATTTTCAAGGCTTACTATTTTTAAAACCTTATCACTATTAACATCATTAATACTTATATTATACTTATCATTTCCATATCTTTTACCTGTAATAATGTTACCGTCAGCGTTAATAATATATTTATAAATTTTAGTCTTTTTTAAATATTTAGTAACTTCATTAGTAGAAAAACTAAATATAACATTCATCTTATCGGCCTTATCTAATAATTCGCCATTAATATTTAAAGTAGATAAATCTTTTATTTTTTCATATTTTTTATATATTTTCTTTATTTCATTAGAAACTTTTTTAACATTTACCCTATCATAAATAACAATAGTTATGGTTTTATCTTTAAAATTATAACTTTTTAAAAAAATCCTATCATTTTTTAAACATATTATCCAAAAAGATAAAATAAATATCAAAATTAAAATTATATAATTTCGCCTTTCAATTATAAATTGCATTATATCACCATCTAAATTTTATCAAAAAAGACATATAAAAACAATCTATCATTATGATAGATTATTTAATCAAATCCTTTTCTAAAACATGTTCATAAACTTTCTTTAATTCATAGCCAATATTTTTAATATCCCGTTTTTTAGCTATCTTATATCCTGCTTCCGTTAAATCAGGCAATTTCCCATCTAAAATTTTGCAAATTTTATCTTCAAATTCGGAAACATTTCGTGCTTTATATACATTAACACCATCAGTAAAATCATCATAAATTGGAATGTCGCTTATTAACGTCTTAGTTTTCATAGCCAAAGCTTCCAATAAAACAATACCTTCTGTTTCTTCCTTAGTTGGAAAAACATATAAATCGCACCCTGCATAAGCATCTTTTAACTCTGAAGAACTCACATAACCTGGAAACTGTAAATTATCCGGTTTATGTCTAATAGCCGAATTAATAGTTTCAGGAATTAAAGCCGGAGCCGTATAACCAAACCAAATAAACTTATATTCTGGAAGTCTTCGCGCAAGCTCGATAAATTCCAAAATACCTTTTCTTTCAAGATATAAGCCAACAGCCATAACAACTTTATCGTTATCTGAAAATCCATACTTTTTTCTAAACTCTTTAGGATTAGCTTTATTTACATCAAAAAAATCTAAATCTATACCATTAGAAATAGCAACTATTTCTTTATCCAAATCATATTTAAGAAGCAATTTCTTAGAATATTCTGTCGGAGTTATTAACAAATCAGCTAAGCCGTAACATCCTTTAAGCCACTGTTTAAATAAAGGCGATACTGCATTTGAAAGCTTAAATGAATTCCTAAAATCCTCTTCCGTTGAATGAGCATGAAATATAACTTTCTTACCCATTTTTTTACATTTTTTAGCTAAAAGCAAAGATTCTGGAAAAATTGTATTTATATGAGCTATATCAAAATCATCATTTGGATCAGTTGTATAAGGAATATGCATCAAATCCAAAGCTTTTTTCTGATGAATTATAGCCCTTCCAACACCACTTTTTTCTACTTCTTTAAATTTACCAGTATGCAGCAAAATCTTCATGTATTCACCTAACCTTTTACACTAACTAGTATAACATCTTTTCCTATCTTGTCAATCTGTTTCCACTCGATTAAAACCCTACCTGCACTAAAAAAAATAAATTTTCTTCTTTGAACATAAATATTTATAATTTTACCACCCCTGTCAATTTCTGCATCAACAATGGAGCCAATTTTTTTACCATCAATTAAGTTTATAACATCTTTATCTTGTAAAAGAGAAAGTAACATACTACCACCACTTAATTATATTAAAAAACAAAAAAGAAAATGAATAAATCATTTTCTATCTTACTTTTTCTGACTCTGTAGCCCCACCGATATAAACATAAATTTCCGGTTTATTTTCATTCATATAAGATTCTATAATCATCTTTGCTCCTTTAGGAAAATAATCTTTAGGAAAATTTGGAATATGAGCAGCTAAAGCAGAGTCTTTTAAAATATCGTCATTTGTACTAAATGTCATAAGGCCTTGACTACCACTAAGACCTTTGCGTATCTTATCCCTTAATACATCTTCAAAAATCATAACTTGTTCTAAAGAAAGCGTGTTATCTCTTTTAATTTTGTACTTTATTTGTTTATCATTAAAATATTTAAATGGTTCAAGTAACATTCCAGACCACCAGCTAGCAGCCTGAGATGAAATTTTATTATTTAATTTTCTTCTACTAATAACCCTTTTAAACATACTATCCCCTCTTTTCTAAAATTATTATATGCCTTTTTAAAAACATGTCAAATTCTCTTTAACGCCTCATCAATTAATTTTTTAAATAAAATAAGATTTCCTTTTTCAAGTTCTGGATGAAATTGTGTGCCCAATATCCATAAATTGGGATCAACACTTTCTAATACTTCGGCAACCCCGTCATTACTTTTACCTGTCACTTTAAAATGCTTGTTGTGCAAAATATTTTGGATAACTACTTGATTGTGTAAAGAAGGCACATAAATTATATCTTTATTATATAATTTATATATTCTACTTTCCTTATCAATAATTACTTCATGTTTAGACAAATCAATATTATTAAAATAAATTGGATCCACATTATTATGACCATCATGACACTTTAAAACCTTTGAATCATCTTTATAAAAATTACATATATCATCATAACTAAAATTATCATCCAAATTTCCAGCTACCCACTCATATGCTGCCATAGTCTGCATCCCAAGACAAATTCCAAGTAACGGTTTATTATTCTTAATCGCATAATGAATTAAGCAAATTCCTAAAAGAGAAATATCCGCCCCTCCTTGGATAACAAATCCATCACACAAACTAGCTCCATCAAAATTAAATTTCCCATAAGGAAATAAAAGACCAACAGGAATTCCGCCAGCTTCAACAATTCTTTTAGAAAAATTATCTATAAATTTAGTATAATTTTCAAAGGGCCTAATATTGCTATAATAATTAGGAGCCAAAACACCAATAATAGGTTTTCTCATATAAACCACACACCTTTAATATAATTTATGATTAAACCTCAAGTATTCTAACACCATTATACTAAAAAAAATATCATTTAATCAATTTTTTTACATTATTAAGTCCATTTTTTTCTAAACGAGATATTTGAGCTTGACTAATACCTATCTCAGATGCAAGTTCCATCTGCGTTTTACCCATCATATATCTTTGAATTAATATGTATTTTTCTTTTTCTTTTATTTTATCTAAAGCCTCTCTTAAAGCAATTTTAGTTTCTAAATCATATACTCCTTCATCTTTAGAAAGCTGATCTGATAAATAAATAATATCTCCACCATCATTATAAATCGGTTCAAACATGCTGACAGTATCCTTTAATGAATTAAGAGCATGCGCAACTTCAAACTCAGTTACCCCTAGTTCTTCAGCAACCACTTCTAATGAAGGCTCTTCCGCATTTTCATTAACTAACTTTTCTTTAATTTTTAATGCCTTATAAGCTAAATCCTTAATGCTTCTAGAAATTCTAACACTACTATTATCTCTTAAATATCTTTTAACCTCTCCCAAAATCATTGGAACCGCATATGTGCTAAATTTAACCTCATGAGATAAATCAAAATTATCAATAGCTTTTATCAATCCAATACATCCAACTTGAAACAAATCATCCATATTGTCACACCTGCCAGCAAAAGATTTTAAAATTGATAAAACTAATTTTAAATTACCATTAATTAATTCTTCTTTTGCTAAATTATCACCATCATGATATCTTTTAAATAATTCTATTTGTTCATCATAGCTTAATACTTTAATATTCGCAGTATTCACGCCACATATTTCCACTTTATGACGCGCCATAAATTCTCCTTTCATTTTATAATGAACAAAATAAATTATTTTTAAACACCAAATGATATATTTAATTTTTATCTTTATTTTTATGCAAAAAATATCTTCCTAAGAAGATATTAAATACACAATATATATAACTATAATTATATATATTAAAATAATTATAAATAATTTCTTATTACTTAATTTCTTATAAACAAAATATAAATAAAAGATTAAACCTATAAATAATATAATAAAACTAACTGATTTATTAACAAAAAGAAATAAACTAGAAATAATAATTGAAACTAGTAAAGGTAAAAAATTAGAAATATCATTAAATATATTAATCTGCCTTTTATTTAAAAAATATAAAACAAATATTAACAAAAGTGTAATAATAATTAAAAAAATTAAAGTCAAAATAAATATTTTTATATAAGGTGGTTTGATAACTGATACAGTTACAAAACCACTTCCAAAACTAGAAGTCAAATTAAAATTAGAAACATTTTCTTGAAATAATATATATTTATACAAAACACTAAATAAGCTTAAAAGCAGTATAAACAAAATCGTAAAAAATATATTTTTTCGTCTCATAAAAATCCTACAAATTTTCTGGAAGCTTTTTAATATGAGTTCCTATAATTTCAGATACATCCGTTACAGTCGCAAAAGATGAGCCTTTAGCTTCATCTAAAATATCTTTTAAAATAGATACTTCAAATCTAGTTATAACCGTATATAAAACTTTTTTCCCACCATGAGAAATAAAACCATGTCCAGAAATAACTGTAACTGTTCTGCCAAGTCTTTTGTGTATTTCCTTTGAAATCTCCTTATCATCATCAGTAATAATAAGCACCGCCTTAGCACTATTTAAACCATCTGAAACAAAGTCGATAACCTTATACGTTACAAAATAAGTTAAAAGTGAATATAATGCTCTTTCAGGCCCAAAAACAAAAATTGCAGATCCATATATAAATATATTGAATATAAATACAACTTGTCCCACAGATAAAAAACCTTTTCTATTTACAAGAATTGCAACAGTCTCAGTTCCGTCTAAACAGCCACCTTCTTTAATTACAAGGCCAACACCAATTCCAAGAGCAATGCCCCCATAAACTGTAGCAAGTAAAGTATCATCAATTAAAGGAACAAACTTATCAAAAATTTCTAAAAATATACTAAATAAAAGCATTCCAAAGCCTGACTTAATTAAAAACTTTTTACCAATCAAATTATAACCAAGCATTATAAATGGCAAATTAAATAGAAAAACAGTTAAGCCTAAAGAACCACCACACAATTTATTAAAAATAATTGATATACCATTAATTCCACCATCAATCATTAAATTGGGAATTAATATAAGCTCTAAGGCAGCTGCCGCAATAATTGAGCCAATTGTAATAAATAAAAGTGAAAACAAAAATCTATAAGTAAATATTGACTGCTTATCTTCCACGTTATCCCTCCTATTATCATTATATATTATTTTTAAATGTAAAACAATAAAAAAGTTAATTCATATATTTATTTAGAATTAACTTTTTTAAAATTTATTTTCTTACTACGCGACCTAACATTAGAAGTACTATGGACTAATTCATCTTGAACTCGCTCATGGATAATTTTTAATTCAATCATTGATTTACACAAAGAATAAATTTTAACATCTAAGATGTTACTATCAAGTCCAAATAATTCAGCTGTATTACGCAAATTTTCTAACTTATGTATATATTTAGTAGCATGCATAAGCCACTCCTTGACTTGCATATTATAAGCTGTAGGATTGGCACTATAGTGTGCAAGCTTTTCAACAATCATGTCTTTACACAAAATATAATAATCAAACTTTTCTAACGCTTCAGAAATACGATCATTTACTTTTTGAGTCATAGAAACACTAGAAGATCTTACACCAGAATATCTTGTTGAAGCTCCACTAGAAAATTTATTAGAAATAGATCTAAAATGTTCATCATATTCTAAATCATACATTCTTCGAGCTGTTGCATCCTTAAGTACAGTATAAGCTTTAATCAAAAGTGCAGTTTTTTGACTAGCATCTTCATCTTTAGAAACATCTGGGTGGTAATCATGAAGAAGTTTATGATATTGCTTTCTGATTTCTTCAAAGCCAGCATCTCTAGAAACGCCTAAAATAGCATAATAATTTATAAATTCCATATAATATTCCCCTCTCAAAAGCCGAAGAATATTATATATAATCTTAGCTTTTTGTCAAATTAAGCTAAATCATCAACAATTTTAGATATTAATTTTTTGTTTTCTAAAATTCTCCCATCTTCTTTAATTTCTAAAGCTTTATCAATATATTCCAGAGATTTTTTAAAATTACCTAAATAATATTCACAAAGTGAAAGAATATCAAAAATGTAAAAATCAGTTGAAAAATATTCTGTTATATAGCTTTTATAATCTTGTTTTATGTTTAAAGTTTTTAAAAACATTTCTTTTGCTTTTTCATATCTTTCGTTATTATAGTAAAAAAGTCCAAGTTCTGAATAAGGTTCTCTTAAATGTGGTGCTTCATCTATAGCCTTTTTATACCACATTTCAGCTTCAAAAAATCTATTTAAATTTAAATAACACCTACCAATAAACCTCATAGAAGCGCATCTTTCATCTTTCCAAGTTGCTTTTTTCAAATTAAGATGCTTTATTAAAGTATCAATGGCGTCATTCCATCTACCATAATACATATATTCTCTTCCTAAATAATGCATATTTCTATCATCAGCAGGATCTTCCATAACAGACAGCTCCAAAAGCGGTAAATAGCTACTCCTTGATTTATTTTCATCCGGATAATGATTAACTACAATACTACTATTTAATAAAGTAGATTCTTTACCATCGTAAACCAAAGTTTCATGAACCGGATGAACCCACTTATAACCTTTCCTCCTATGAATTTTATCTAAATAAAAACTAACTACTGGCATCCCACCATCAAGTTTCCAATTGTAAGTATAAGAAACCCTAGTTATATTTTCATCAAACGACTCTTCTAGTTTTTTTCGCCAGCCCTTTTCGATAACCTCATCTAAATCCATACAAACACATATATCAGTATCAAGAGGAACCATATCTAACGATAAATTACGAGCAACATCAAATCTCCAAGGATTAATCACTTTACATTCTACTATCGCGCCACACTCTTTAAGTATTTTTACAGTATCATCAGTAGAACCTGTATCTAAAACATAAACCTCATCAGCCTCTTTAACCGAATTATACCATCTTGCAGCAAACTTTTCTTCATTTTTACTTATCGCATAAACACATACTTTCATAAAACCACCTAAAACATTTTATGAAAAAGAAAAGAAGAGTTTCTAGCTCTTATCTAATTGTCTTAATTTTCTAATTACTTTCTTTTCAATTCTAGATATATAAGACTGACTAATACCTAAAACTTTAGCCACATCCTTCTGAGTCATTTCATCATGGTTAAATAAACCATACCTCATTATCATTATTTTTTTATCCCTATCATTTAGCTTATTTATTTCCCTATAAACCATTGCCTTTTCTGTTTCTTCCTCTATCCCCTTAGTTACAATATCATCATCAGTCCCTAATACATCCTCTAAATGAAGCTCATTTCCTTCCGAATCATAACTCAAACTATCTTCAAAACTAATTTCTCCCCTCCTTCTTTTATTTTTTCGTAAAAACATCAATATCTCATTATCAATACACCTAGAAGCATATGTTGCAAGCTTAATATTCTTACTAAGCTTATAAGTATTCACGCCTTTGATTAAACCAACACTACCAATACTGACTAAATCCTCTAAATCAACTCCAGTATTCTCATACTTTTTTGCTAAAAAAACTACTAAACGAAGATTATGCTCAATAAGTTTAGCTCTAGCCATTTCATTACCATTCATTGCCATAGTTACATATTTTACTTCTTCCTCTTTAGAAAGAGGTGCAGGAAGTTTATCCGCACTTCCTATAAAATAAACATCTTTTCCAAAAATTCTATTAAAAATTTCTACTATTTTTTTAATCATACTTTTACCTCCATCATTCCATTAAGTAAAACCTCTGTTCCAAATAAACTCATATTTTTACTAAAACCCAGGTAAATATTTTCAAAAACGCCAATTCCAATTACCTCAACTCTCCGCACTTTAATACACTCAAGTAAATTAACCCCACTAACTGAATTATACGGAATAAAATATTTTTTGTTTTTAAAACTATTTTCTATATTTGTTATAATTACAGGCTTGCCTTTAAATTTTAAAGTATTGCCCGTATCTAAATATCCATTTAAATTAAGGACTTTTTTCCCAACATAAATATTTACCATATATAAATTAATAACTTTATTTTTAAACATTTTCATTTGTTTAATATAAATATATAGTATTATTGGCGCAAATATAACTAAAAAGATCACATTTACACTAACACCCTTATGGTAAAAAAGAAGGCCCTCATGCTTATAGCAAAACTCTAAATTTAAATAATATAAAAAACCGCCTAATACTATACTAACCATATAAAAAGAAAAAAAATTAACTAAAAAATATTTAATATTTTTATATCCAAAACATACTATACACATTAAAAATCCCAAATAAATTTTAATAAAAAAAAGTTCAAAATTACCTATTTTAAAAAACAAAACTAATATTGATAGGCTACCAATAAACGCCCCAAGTATTATTCTAAACATACCAACATTTCTTTTTAAAATAATTACTGTTGTAAGAAGAAGTAAAAAATCAAAGAAAAAATTTAAAAAAAGAAGCCCATCCACATATATAGTCATCGCATCACCATTTTAAGTATAAAAAAGACATTGTAAAAACAATGTCATAAAATATATTATTATTCTCTTTAATATAAAAATGCCCATCATTATAGTAAAGTAAAAAATTAATTCTTGTTTTTTGAATGCTTTTCTTTCATTTGTATTATATCTTTTTTAAAATATTTTAAAGTAGCAATTATTAAAATAGAAAGCGGAAGTGCGATTACAATACCAATAATTCCAAATAAAATGCCTCCAACAAATACAGATGAAATTACAATAAGTGGATGAACTTGATTTGTCTTACCATAAACAAGTGGGTTAATAACATATCCATCAATAGAAGAAAATATCATAAATACTATACATGTTTTAATAAATAAAGCCGGACTTATTACGAAAGCCGTTATAGCTGCAATTATATTAGTAACAATTCCACCAAAATACGGAATTAAATTACCAAAGGCAGCAAGTCCTCCAAGAAGAAGCGCATTAGGATGACCAATTACCGAATAAACAATAATATATTCAAAGAAAGATATAAACACTATCTTCATAAAACCAGACAAATATCTCTCCATCTCATCATCTAATGTTTTCACATAATAATAAATTTTTTCAGATTTTATACTTAAATAATCTTTTATAAAATTTCTTATTTTATCCATATCTAAAAGGAAATAAACACATAAAGCAAAAACAATAAAAATTTTAGAAATATAATCAAGTGAAATACTAATTACACTTATTGCCCCATTTGAAATATAACTTCCTAGTTTTTCTAAAATATTATTAAAACTTAAAGACAAAGTATCCTGAACATCTTTAAAATTAACATTATAATTAATAGAAATTTCTTTTAAAAATGCAACTATACCATTAAATAAGCTTCTTGTCTGATCGAATAAAAGAGGAGTTATTAAATATATTAAAAGTACTAATACCGCCAATACTGAAAATATTACTATAAAAATTGATAAAGCTTTAGGCACCTTTTTATCCATAATTTTTCTTACTAATGGATATAAAGCATAAGCAATTATAAAAGCTATAAAAAAAGGCAAAGCTATTTTACCAAACACATTAAGTATTCCAAGCCAAAAATCTTTAGTTTGATAAATTAAATAAATAATAAAAACTAAAATAGCAGTATTTATAAGTTTAAAATCTATTTTATTTTTAATCATTATTTGCCTCCTTTTCTAATAAAATCGTAGTTGGTCCATCATTTTTTATTGACACTAACATATCAGCACCAAACACACCGGTTTGAACATTAATGTGTGCGCTAAGTTTTTGATTAAATAAATTATAAAGTGCGTTAGCTTCATCTGACTTTAAAGCCTTAATATAACTAGGTCTATTACCCTTTTTAGTATCGGCGTATAAAGTAAATTGTGAAATACTTAAAATCTCACCACCAGTATCTAAAATAGATTTATTCATTACACCTAAATCATCTTCAAAAACACGCAAATTAATAATCTTATTTACTAAATAATCTATTTCCTTTTCAGTGTCGCCATAAGTAAAACCAACTAGCACTACAAACCCTTTACTTATTTTGCCACAAATTTCATTATTTACACTAACATTAGAAGCTAAACTTCTTTGAACAAGAACTCTCAATTTATAACCCTCTCCACTTCTAAAACCCCTTCAATCATTTTAATGTCATTCATAAGTTTTAAAAGTTTTTCCTTATTATTTACCAAAATAGTAATCTTAATAACATCCTCATCTTTAACATGTGTCGTACTAAATCTTCTTACCGGTACATCTTGATTAGTAAACTTAGAAACTACATCTATAAGTAAATTTCTCGAACTATTAGCCCTAACTAAAATAGAAGTTGGAAGTTTATCACATGTATCATTCCACTTTACCTCAATAAGTCTTTCATCAAGTTCAGCAACATTAGGGCAAACCATACGATGAATTGTGATTCCATAACCTTTAGTAATATAACCTACAATACGATCCCCAGGAACAGGTTTACAACAAGAAGCCAGATTAACTTTTATATCATCTACACCATCAATAGAAATAAGCGCATTATTATTAGTACTTTTATTACTTCCCTTAGCAGCTTTTTCTAAAATAATTGTATCTTTATCAGTTTCTTTTTCTTCAAACGATGAAATAACCGTAGAAACGGAAAACTTACCACTGCCCAAATTACTATATATTTCCTTTAAAGAGCCAACTTTTAAATCAGTAATAATTCTATTTATATTATCATCGTCAAAAAAAACACTTAAGCTTATTTTTCTTTTTTTAAGCTCCTTAGCTAGAATATCTTCACCTTTTTTTAAATATTCTTCTTTATTAGCTCTATTAAAAAAAGCTTTTATTTTATTTTTAGCCTGCGTTGTTTGAACAAAATTAAGCCACTCTCTGCTTGGCCCATCAGAATTATTATTAGTAATAATTTTAACTATATCCTCATTTTCAAGTTTATAATCCAAAGGAACTATATGGGAATTTACTAAAGCACCAGTTGTTTTATCACCAACATTAGTATGAACTTTATAGGCAAAATCTATAGGAGTTGAACCACTAGGAAGTTCAATAACATCTCCAAGGGGAGTAAATACATAAATAGTATTTTGAAAAACCTCTTCTTTAACCGTATTAACAAATTCTTCAGCATCCTCTTCAGTATTTTTCAAATCCATAATAGATCTAAAAAACTGCAATTTCTGCTCCATCTCATTTTGCATAACAGTTTTAACAGAACCCTTTTCTTTATAAGACCAATGGGAAGCTATTCCATACTCAGCAACCCTATCCATTTCATAAGTTCTAATTTGAATTTCAAATAAAAGACCATCTACTCCAAAAACCGTAGTGTGTAAAGACTGATACATATTAGTTTTTGGCATAGCAATATAATCTTTAAATCTTTTAGGTTTAGGTCTAAATTTAGAATGAATAATACCAAGAGCTTGATAACATTCTTGTTCAGTTCCCACATATATTCTTAAAGCAAGTAAATCATATATATCACTAAATCTTTTGCCTTTTTCAAGTTTTTTATAAATACTATAAATGCTTTTAGACCTACCCTTAATTTTATGCTCAATTCCATGTGTATTTAAAAGTTCAGAAACACTTTCTATCATTTTAGCTACACTATTATCACGTTCTGCTTTACTCGCATTTAATTTTTCAACAATATCATAGTATTCATCAGGTTTTAAATATCTAAGACATAACTCTTCAAGCTCCTGTTTAATACTATTAATGCCAAGCCTGCCAGCAATAGGCGTTAAAATATCAAGCGTTTCTCTAGCAATTCTTTTCTGTTTTGCCTCACTATGAACATAAAGCGTCTGCATATTATTAAGCCTATCAGCAAGCTTAATTATTATTACCCTAACATCTTCAGAAAGGCCAACTAAAATCTTCCTTTGATTATTTATTGTTAATTCATTATCATGTGAAAAATTAAGCCTACCAATCTTTGTAACTCCATCAACTAAAGCAGCAATATTCGGCCCAAATCTTTCTTTTATTTCATCAATACTAACATTACAATCTTCAGCTACATCATGAAGTAATGCTGCTGATAAAGTTTCAAAATCAGCCTTAATACGTGTTAAAATATATGCTACATTTAAAGGATGAATTATATATTCTTCCCCTGTCAAACGCTTTTGGCCAAAATGCTTCTCACTTGCAAACTCATAAGATTTTTTTATAATATCTAGTTCTTCCTCACTAGTTATATAACTTTTAATTTTTTCATTTAATTCATCAAAAGTTAAGTCCTTTTGGTGCTTGCGCATAATATCACCTTCTTTATTAAAAGCAAATACTAAAATTCATCAAGATAAACTTTCCTGTTTTTTTTGTTTATTTTTTCCTTAAAATAATTATCAATAAGTTCATTATCAGCATTCAAAATATCACTAACCATATCACTTAATGATAAATCATGACCATGAATCCATTTATTTTCTTTAAGATAATTCCAAATATCTTCAATTTTTAAATAACCATAACCATACTCAGAAAGTTCGGTAAGTTTAGTTTTTAAAGCAGGCTTCAACCTATTATAAAGTTCTTCTACTGAAGAAAAATCTAGTTCCACATTATCCCTCCATCTTTTACATAAATATTATATATTAATTTTTCTTTTTTTTAAAGTATATACCAAAGTTTTAAATTTAAAATAATTAAGCATGTAAAATATATAATTCTAAAACATATTATCTAGTATGAAAAAAAATACATTTATAAAATCTGTTTTAATTTTAACAATAGGCGGGTTTATCACTAAAATTATAAGTATGTTTATAAAAATAGTTTTAGCAAGGCTCCTAGGAACAGAAGGTACCGGCCTATATATGTTAATTTCTCCTACTTTTACTTTGTTAATGGCTATCGCAAGTCTTGGTTTTCCAGTTGCCATAAGTAAGCTAGTAGCGGAAGAAAATAAAAATAATAAAAACCTAGTTTTTTCAGTAATTCCTATATCTCTAATTTTGAATTTAATTATTATTATTTTTTTATTACTAGCATCTAAATACATAAGCAGTGAACTTTTAAAAGAAAAAAGATGCTACTACGCTCTTATAAGCATTGGATTTGTTTTGCCATTTATAAGCATCTCTAGTATCTTAAGAGGCTACTTCTTTGGAAAGCAAAAAATGATTCCCCATGTTCTTTCTAATGTAATAGAAGATTTAGTAAGACTGATTGTTTTAATAATTGGCTTACCAATAATGCTTAAAAAAAGTTTAGAATTTGCCATAGCTTTTGTCGTGCTTGTTAATATAATAAGTGAACTCACATCAATTTTAATTCTTTTCTTATTTATTCCTAAAAATTTTAAAATATCAAAAAAAGACATAAAGCCAGATAAAACAAATATAAAAGACGTTTTATCTATAGGAATTCCCACAACCGCTAGCCGTATTATTGGCTCTATAGGATTTTTTTTAGAACCAATAATTTTAACCTTTGCTTTAACAAAAAGCGGTTATAGTAATAAATTTATTATAAATGAATATGGAATTATCAGCGGATATATCATGCCATTAATATTACTCCCATCATTTTTTACTTTAGCTATATCTGAAGCATTAATTCCAAATGTTAGTAAAGCTTATAGTAAACACAATTTTAAATACGTTAAGCGCAAAATAATTCAAGCCATTTTATTTTCACTATTGATAGGTATTCCAGCAACTATTGCTTTTGAAATTATACCAGAAATACCGATGAAATTAATATATAATACTACCAAAGGAATAAATTATTTAAAATTTTTAGCTCCAATTGCCCTACTTCATTACATACAGTCACCACTAACTGCAGCCATGCAGGCTGCCGGAAAAGCTAAAGAAGCAATGAATGGAACACTAGGAGGTACAGTTATTAGAACCATAAGTCTTTTAATGTTTTCATTATTACATATTGGTATGTGGGGATTACTTATAGCAATTAGCCTAAATATAATATATGTAACCTGCCACCAAGCTAAAGAAGTAAAAAAAATGTTAAAATAAAAAGCAAGAATTAACTTGCTTAACGCTGTACATAATTAATAATAACTGAAACGCTTTTTACAACTCCAGATACTGGAGACCCATTACTATTAAACTTAGCTGTTACTGCCATGTTTGTAGACTTTCCTGCATCCAAGAAATCACCAACATTAATACCATCTACAAAATAAAGAATACTATCTCCGTCATTATTTTCCGGCATAACATAAATACTAGATACCTTAGCATTTAACGAACCATTATTTTTAATAGTTAAATTATATGTTATTTCATCTCCTGGCTTTGATAAAGAAACATGGAAACTAGCTTTTGTTGAACTATAAGAAGGTGCAGATATTTCACTAGCCGTGCCTATTTTTCGTTGTTGATACATATCAGTAAAACGTATATCCCAAGAACCACTATCATTTTGTTTTAATTGAAGTTGTTTAGAATTAGAAGCAGTTGGTTGAGCAAAAAAAGTATACCACATCATAAGTAAAGCACCTATAGTAACAAGAGCAATAACCGCCTTGTTAGTAGTTTCTTTAGATGGTTTAACACGTCTATCATCATCAGAAATAACATGATTTTTTAAATTGTCACTACCAATTTTATCATCAGATAAAGACAAAACTTCAATTTCCTCTTTAGGAAGAATATTACGAAAACCTATTGGCAAATCTCCTACATTAGGAATTTTTGAAGATGCGTCATTTATATTTGAATTAAAGCCATTAGATGATCTTCC
>CACZQJ010000062.1 GCA_902783265.1 uncultured Erysipelotrichaceae bacterium
TACTTTATCTTAACATGTAGCCTCCATACTTCCCGCATTGAGATTTCTCTCCGAAATCAATTCCACATCCCCAGGGTTCATTTATTAGTTGAATGCCAACGCTGCCATCTTCATTAACGGAAATACTGATATTGTCAGTATCAACATCAGCATAATGCTTTTCTAAATAGCCAGTTTGAACATTTTCACCAAATATTTTTTGCAATAAAGAAACATTATCATTGAAAACATCAATATTGTTTGCTTCTCCTTTAAAGCAGTATTCTTTATTTTCGTGTATTAAGCACACAGATTGTTCCATTATAAGTTTCTCAGCATCATTATTGGCAGCAGCTGTTATATATTTTAAGCAAACATTTTTACCTGTTTCTGTGCATGTTTTATATGTTGTCCCTATATCTTGAAGTGTTGATTCATTTTTAATAATCGTATTTGTATTTATCGCATATACTGTATTGTTTGTTTGACTTTCTTCAGGCTCGTCGCCTTCTTTTTGTACTGGCACATATTCATATGAATAACTATTAGTATTCGTTGTTTCATCATAATTAGGCTTTATTTTTATTCTGTCTTCAATGCTTCCACATTTTATTTGACTTTCTTCTAAATATCCTGCATCAATTAGTTGCTGTAAAGTTATTGATTCAGGAACCTGATATGGGTTACTTGCAACATAATTTTTTGCGGCTTTTTTATAAATTTTTTCTTGATATTCGCATATTTTTTCTGAACTATTTTTTATTGTTCCTTGAACTATTGGCACAACAATTAGTCCAATTATACCAAGTATTGCTATAACTCCTAAAAGTTCTATTAGAGTAAATCCTTTTTTCATATTATCACCTACCATATATAAATTTTATATTTTAATTTCGTATATGTCAAATATTTTTAATTATAATTAATTTTTCTTTTTCTATTTCTTTTAATTTTTTCTTGATTATTTCTTTACAATTTTTGTAGTATGGTTTTAAGGAAAGAACACTTAAATATTCATTTATTTTAGATAAATATTCGTCTTTCTGATTTTCAGTATATTTACTAATATAAATATATATAAGTTCTTCATAAGAAGCGTCAATTAATGGCAAGGTATTTTCAAAATATTCTATTGCTTTTTCTACATTTTTTTCGGTTGCTGCTTCGTAGGATCCTTCTAGATAGAAATATTTTGCTAAATTGAAATAGGCCCAATAATTTAATATACTTTTTGGAACTTCTAGGGCTTGCTTATAATATTCATATGCTTTTTTCATATCTTTTTTTACATAAATTCCTTTACGGTACCACTCACCTAATTTATTTGAGGCCCAACTTTCTTCTAAATCTGCACTAAATGAATAGTACTTAAAAGCTTTTTCGTAGTCTTTGTTTTCTTCAGCTATTTTGCCTAGGTTATTATAGGCATAAACATAATTTTCTGAAGCGGCTTTTTCAAAGTATCCAATAGCTTTATCTATATCTTTTTCTTTACCTATTGCATTTAAGTAAATTATTCCTAATGTATTAGTGGCTGCAATGCTGCCTAAACTTTCAGCATTTTTTAAGTAGTTATAGGCTTTTTCATAGTCTTCATTAGTTTGGGATCCAATTTGTCCTTGGAGTAGCATTTTAGCTATTAGCCAGTTTGCTCTTGGGTGATTTTTTTCGGCTGCCACTTTAAAATATTCATATGCTTTTATGTATCTAGGATGGCCTGTCATCATGCCAGTATATTCTAAATCGCCGAGTTCAAATGAAGCATATGGATTGCCTTCTTTTGCAAGTTTTTTAATGGAATATGTATAATTTATTCCATCATTAAGCTGGACCTTTATAAATTGTTCTAGTTCACTCATTGATATATTGGTATTATTTAAAATATTTTCAAAAAGTTCTCTTTGGGTTTTGTCCACATAAATTGGTTGTTTTTTTTCTAAAACGATATATATTAAAAACTCACATAAAGCATCATATATTTTTTCTTCTTGAATTAGTTTATTTATTTTTTTAGTAAATTCTATGTCGATACTTTCATCATTTTTTGCTAAATTATAAAGTTCTAAGCATAGTTTTTTAAAAATGCTGTCGTTTAATATATTTATGATTTCATCGTGATTTTTGTTATTAAAAATTTGACCTTTAATTATTGACGCAATTGACATCATTGTTTCATCAAATTCTTTATTTGGATATGCTTTTCTTTTTATATATATTTGTTTAAAATCTGTTCCTATTGAACGATATCCTATACAATAATTATTTATCGTTGAGTCACTTACATCATCAACGCCAAATATCGCATAAAATATTTCTGTTTGATTCGCAAATGTTTTATTTAAGGATAATTCTTTTATAATGCGGCATAGATTCCCTAATGATAAATGTCTTTGGTTATTATTCATTTTTAGATATTTTGTTTCCATTCATATCACCAAATTTATTATAACATATTTTGGGGTTTTTGCGTGGACTTTTTTTCTCCCTGTGTAATACACATACTAGTTTATTTCTTTTATTTGAAATATAATGAAGTGGAAGGGAGATTTTTTATGAAAAAAATTTGGAAAAGTTACAAGGTAACTGTTCTACTTGTCTTATCTTTAATTATAGGCGCTATATGCGGAATTATATTTAAAGAGGACGTTAATGTGGTTAAACCACTTGGAGATTTATTTTTAAACCTATTATTTGTGACAATTGTTCCGCTTTTATTCTTAACAATAAGTACGACAATTGCCAAAATGGATTCACCAAAAAGACTTAGGAAAATTTTTGGTAGAATCATTGTTATTTCATTGATAACTTCGTTAATAGCAGTTTTCTTTGCAATAGCTACTACGAATACATTTAAGCTTATCAATGATAAAGATACTGGTATAATTAGGGAGGCTTTTTCTACAGAAAAAGTTCAAAAACCAGAACTTAATTTTTTAGAAAGTACTGTTGAGCTTATCAGTGTTGGTGACTTTAATGGATTACTTTCTAAAGGAAATATAGTTGCGATTGTTGTATTTGCGATTATATTTGGCTTTGCTATGAGAAAGGATAAAGAAAAAACTAAACCACTTCTTGATGTTTTAGAAGCTGCAAACAAAACAATTCTTAATTTTATAAACATTATTATGTACTATGCGCCTATTGGTCTTGGTTGTTATTTTGCTTCATTAGTTGGAACATTCGGAGGAGAAATTGCTACAGGATATTTAAAAACTTTTGTAATTTATACTTTATGTGCATTAGTATTTTACGTTGTATTTTATAGTTTATATGCATTTATTGCTGGTGGTAAAAAAGCAGTTAGAGCTTTCTGGTCAAATATTTTTGAACCAACGTTTACTTCTTTGGCCACTTGTTCTTCAGCAGCTAGTTTGCCAGTAAATATTGATGCAGCTAAAAAAATGGGTATTCCTGATGATGTTTCTGAGACTTTTGTTGGTTTAGGTACTAGCTTACATCAAGATGGATCAATTATTGGATGTGTGTTTAAAATCATGTTCTTAATTAGTCTATTTGGTGGAGATGTGTCAATTTTCCAAATAGTTTTAGTGTCACTAGTAGCTGTTTTGCTTATTACGGCTGTTCCAATCGGTGGCGGAACTATATCAGAATCATTAATCATTTCAATGTTAGGTTATCCTATGGCCGCTCTACCTCTTCTTACAATGGTAGCTACAGTTATTGATCCTCCTGCAACAGTTTTAAATGTTGTTGGTGATGAAGCTGCAGCTATGCTTGTTGCTAGAAGTGTCGACGGAAAAGATTGGATGACTACTGATAAAAAGAAAAAATAATAAAACACTACTTAATTATGGAGTGAACCCTAAATAGTTCACGTGAAAAAAGATGATTTGGATTTATTTTCTAAATTGTCTTTTTTTCAGTTATAATAGTTGTGGTTTTATGATAGAAGTATTGTTTCTTCGGGTGCATATAAAAAACACTCCAAAACGGAGTGCTATTTTGTTTTTCAGGTGTAATAGATATCATAATTCTATTTCTGATATCTTGATATATTAAGGATTATACCCATTTCTATTAAGGTAATTAGTAAGTTTAAGCCTCCATAAGATAAAAATGGTAAAGTAACGCCTGTAACAAGTCATTTGGGGTGCTATTGTAAATTAATAGATTTAAGAAGTCTATTTAAATATTCGGAATCTTCTAATTTTGTAATTGCAAAACATTTTTTACCTAAATCTTTAAAACTCGCTCCACTGTGGTATAAAGTTTTCCTATCGATTATAATAAACCTATCATGAAACTTATTGTTTATAATTAACTTAGCATTCATATATTGCAATTTATATTTTTCATAGTCATCATTATTATATTTATTTGTTACTAAAGTTATTTTCTTTTTAGTTTTTGATAAAACATCTAATAATGTTTTATCAATATAATTATCGATAATTATTATCTCATTTTTACTTTTATTAAAAATATCAATTAGCAATGAATATGCATCATATATTTGTCCTTCAAAAAATAAATGATTATTTTTTTCTTTAAATTTTTCAAATGATTGTTGTAATATTTTAATTTCTGAATCATGCCTAATAATCATATCATTATAGTATTTTTGTTCAAACAGGTTATTAGATATATATTTTTTCATTATGACAAAAGCATCCATTATGGCAATACTAACTTGAGTAGCTATCTTTGATTTTAGTACTGTTGCAAGCATCGCCACCCCTTGCTCAGTAAAAACTCTAGGATTTTTATATCTTCCACCACGTCTTTCATTTTTTTGGTCGAAAATTTCGACCAAAAAAATTTCACTTTCTCTATCACTCAATTTAAAAGAAAATCTTTCTGGAAATTTGTCAGGATTGTTTCTTACAGCTTCATTTATTCTTTTGGTTTCAGTTTTATAAAGTCTAGCTAAGTCAGAATCAAGCATTACTTGCTTTCCTCTAACTTCATAAATTAAGTTTTCAATTTTTTCTTTTTCAATGATTTGATTCATATTTGTTATTCCCCCTTAATTTTAAAATAACAAATATTTGTTCGTGTGCCAATGTTTATTTCTGATATCTTGATATGTTAAGTATTATACCCATTTCTATTAGGGTTATAAGTAAACTAGATCCTCCATACGATAGAAAAGGAAGAGTAACTCCTGTGACTGGTATCAGTCCAATTACAACACATAAATTTAAAATAGTTTGAAAAGAAAGCATAAATGTAATTCCGAAGGATAAATATTTCCCGAATAGGTCTTCGCATTTTATAGCTATTTTTATGGCTTCATATATAATAAAGCAAAATAATGACGATACTAATAGCACTCCTAAAAAGCCAAATTCTTCACTTATTATTGAAAAAATGAAATCAGTTTGAGGTTCTGGAAGATAAAAATGTTTTTGTCTGGATCCGCCTAGGCCAAAACCAAATAAGCCTCCTGGGCCGATGGCATATAAAGACTGAATTATTTGAAACCCGCTGCCTAGAGGATCACTCCATGGATTTAAAAACGAAAGTATTCTTTTTAGTCTATATGGAGCAGCTAATATGAGGCCAGCGATACCGGCAATTCCTATAAATCCTATTTTTAAAAAAAACTTCAGATTTACTCCGCCGACAAATAACATTCCTATTACTCCCATTACTAAAATAACCCCTGTTCCAAAATCAGGCTGAAGCATAATTAATCCAAATATAATCATTGTAAGTATTAATATTGGTATTACACCTTTTTTTATATTGTTTATATCTTTTCTATTATTGTATAAGTATTTACTTGTAAATATAATCATAGATAATTTCATAAATTCTGACGGTTGAATTCCAAAAGAACCAATACCAAACCAACTTTTACTACCATTTCTTTCGATGCCAACTAATAGTACAAGAACCATCAAAGTAAAACATATAGCAAATATTTTGTTTGAATACTTATAATATTTTTTATAATCTATTTTGCTAGTTAGATACATAAATATTATACCTAAGATTAAAAATAGTCCTTGGTTTTTTACGTATTTAAATGGGTCATTAAATTTATATTCTGCCCAAATATTTGATGATGAATATACCATAAGTAGGCCAAATAATGATAAAATTATGCATCCTATGAAAAGATTTATATTCATTTTTTTCATAGCATAACACCCCAAATTATAGCTAATAGGTTGGCTATTAAGCCTACTGTCCAAAACAATTTTACAATATCTGTTTCTTTCCAGCCTTTCTTTTCAAACGTATGGTGGATTGGGGTCATTGGGAATACTCTTTTTTTAGTTATTTTATATACTACTATTTGGATAATGCAACTCAAAGTTTCAATTACAAAGACAATCCCTATAAGAATTAATAGTAATTCATGTCTTGTTAAAATGGCATATGCACCTAAGGTGGCTCCAAGACATAGAGAACCGGTATCGCCCATAAAAACTTTAGCTTTGCTTGTATTAAATGTTAAAAAGCCAAATAATGATCCTATTATGACAAATGCAAATAAGGCTATGTCTTCATATCCTAAAAGCCAATCTGTATTCCATGAAATAATTGCAAATGTTAAAAATGATATTAGCGATAATCCTCCTGCTAACCCATCTAAGCCGTCTGTTAAATTAACGGCATTAGAGGACGCAGTTAAAATAAATAAAATAATTAGTCCATATACCCAACCAATATTTTGTCTAATTTTTAAAGTATGTACCCATATTAATGGTTCACTACCGGACTTCATAAAGAGATAAAAAAATACTATGGCTACTATTAACTCAAGCATAAATTTTTGATTTTTAGTAAGTCCTTTGTTATCGTGTTTTTTTATTATTAAGTAGTCATCTATAAAACCAATTAGGGCGTAACTTATAAATGTGAATATTATAATTATTAAGTTATAAGTTATTTTTATTTTTTTAAAATAAATTAGTAGTATTGTTATTATTATGGTAGGAAGTATAAATATAAAGCCCCCCATCGTTGGAGTCCCAGCTTTAGATATATGAGCTCTTTCTAAATATTTATTTAAAGTTTGCCTTGCATTAATTTTTTTTAAGAAAGGAATTATTATAAGCCCGGAGATAGATGATAAGATAAATCCAATCATTACAGCCATTACCGATTTTGTAAGTATAAGCATATCATTCCTCCTTACCAGTAAATAATCTTACTGTTTTTCCTTCTTCTAGTTTTGTTTTGGCTTCTGGAGACTGATGCGTAACTTTTGTTCCTTCTCCGCTTACAATAACGTTTAAACCTTTTAATTCTTTTTTTGCTTCTTCTACGTTCATTCCTGTTACATCTTTAACCGTTACTATTTTTGGATCGGGCCACTTATATTTTTTTTCTTTACCACCGTCTGATTTTGGAATATTTAAAGCTTTTATGCAATCTTTTAAAACTGCTTTTGATATTGGTCCTACGGTTGTTCCACCATATTGAATTGTTCCTTTTGGGTTGTCGATAGCGATATAGACTACTACTTTAGGATTATCTGCTGGCAAAAAACCGATAAATGATAATATATAGTTATTAGTTAAGTATCTACCGTTTTCGACTTTTTGAGCTGTTCCTGTTTTTCCGCCTACTCTATATCCATCAATATATGCTGTCCTACCACTTCCATTGGCGACGACGTTTTCTAATGCTTCTCTTACTTTAACACTTGTTTCTTCACTTATAACTTTCCTTACTTCTATCTTTTTATTTTCTTTAACTACAGTATTAGTTTCTGGTTCATTTATACTTTTAACGATATATGGTTTATAAAGAGTGCCTCCATTAATTGCTGCACTTACAGCTGTAACTTGCTGAATTGGGGTTACTGATACACCTTGACCAAAAGCGGTTGTAGCTAGTTCAACTGGTCCTACTTTACTTCTGTCAAATATAATTCCACTAGATTCTCCGTTTAAATCTACTCCTGTTTTTTTACCAAAGCCAAATTTATCAATATAGTCAAATAAAGTATTTACGCCTAATCGCTGTCCTAATA
>CACZQJ010000063.1 GCA_902783265.1 uncultured Erysipelotrichaceae bacterium
ACTTCTAGAATAAAATCAAAAAAGACTTAGAATTTTTTCTAAATCTTCTTTTTATTGTTGTGAACTATTTGGGGTTCACTTCAAAAATTGACTTCTTTTACATTTAAATAGTATAATACTAACGGAAAAAAGGTGATATTATGAAATTAATCGCAGCTTTAGGAAATCCAGGGAAAGAATATGAAAACACAAGGCATAACGCCGGATTTAGATTTATAGATGAATATGCTAAAAATAAAAATTTAACTTTTGATAAAGAAAAGTTTCAAGGATTATATACTACCTTTAATTATAATAATGAAAAAATAGTCTTATTAAAACCGCAAAAATATATGAATTTATCAGGCGAAGTAATAAAAAAATACCTGGATTTTTATAAAATAGAACCAGAAGATTTACTTGTAATATGTGATGACCTAGATACTGAAACAGGACACTTAAAGCTAAAATATAAAGGATCTTCAGGAGGACATAATGGTTTAAAAAATATCGAACAAAATATTCATACAAGCGAATATAAAAGAGTAAAAATAGGTATTTCTAATAACAAAGAAACAGATAAAATAGATTATGTTATTGGAAATGTATCAAAAAAAGAATTAGATAAACTAAACAGCGTGAATAAATACGCAAAAGAATTAATAGATGATTACTTAACAATGAACTTTGATAATGTTATGAACAAATATAATTCAAAGGATTATGAAAATGAGCTTTCTTGATCAAATATTTGAAATTGATAATGAAAAAGAAGTAATAGGTCTTACCCAAGAATTAAAAAGTTTATACATATATCAAAAGTTTAAAAAAGAAAATAAATCAGTCCTATTAGTTACATCAAGTTTAAATGATGCGAGCAATATATATAATTCATTATGCACCCTTACTGACAAAGTAAGGTTTTTCCCTATGGACGATTTTTTAACAAGTGAAGCAATAGCCATTTCACCAGAATTTAAAACAACAAGACTAGAGACCATAAACGCCTTACTAAACGAAGAAAAAACAATCGTAATAACAAATCTAATGGGATATCTAAGATACTTACCAAGCAAAGAAATATTTAAACAAAACATTATAAAAATAGAAAAAGGAAAAGATTATAATATAAAAGAGTTAGAAGAAAAACTATTTGACACAGGATATAAAAAAGAAGTATTAGTAACAACAACAGGCGAAATAGGGATTAGAGGATACGTTTTAGATATTTTCCCAATTAATATAGAAAAACCAATAAGAATAGAATTTTGGGGAGATACCGTCGACAGTATAAAAACATTTGACCCAAATAACCAACGAACAATAAAAGGAATAGATGAAGTAACAATTTTTCCTAACAGCGAAAAACTAATAAAAAATTCTTTTGATATACCATATAGAGAAATGGATAAACACATAAAAGTAATAAACATTGAAAAATATTTGCAAAATCCCGAAATAATTTATGATAACTACACAGACTTAATAAATAATTACGAATCATTAAAAGAAGAAATAAGAAACTACAACATAAGTACAGAAAAAGATGAAAAAACAACATACATGCATGACTTAGAGAAAATAGAAAATAAAGAAGCAATTATTTTTGAACAGTTCGATAATAAAAAAAGAAAAGCATGCAAAGAGTATAAAACATACCAGATACAGCCTTTTTCAAAAGTCAAAGCAAATATAAACAAAGCCTTAAATTCATATTTAAAAAAAGCAAAAAAAGTCATAGTATGCTTAGATAACAGGTATCAAATAAACAAACTGATAGAAGAGCTAGAAAATCCATACTTAATCTACACAAACGAAAATGAAATATATAAAAACAAAATAAATTTAATAGTTAAAAATCTAAATAACGGGTTTGAAACCGAAAAATTCATTGTTATAACAAGCAGTGAACTATTTGGAAAAAGAAAAGAAAGTACATATAAAACAAAATTCAGATATGGTGCAAAAATAAAAGATATAACAAAACTAAATATTGGAGATTACGTCGTGCATGGGGCCCACGGAATAGGCAGATATGAAGGACTTAAAACAATTGAAAAACAAGGTATAAAAAAAGACTATTTAACAGTAGCTTATCAAGGTAACGATAAACTATATATACCTGTTGAAAAAATAGAATTAATAACAAAATACTCAGGAAAAGAAGGCGCCATACCTAAATTAAACAAACTAGGAGGCCATGAATGGGAAAAAGCTAAAGCTAAAGCTCGAAAAAGAGCAGAAGACATGGCCGAAGAACTATTAAAACTTTATGCCCTAAGAGAGTCAAAAAAAGGCTTTGCATTTAATGAAGACGACATAGATCAGATAAACTTTGAAAAAGAGTTTAAATATGAGGAAACAAAAGACCAACTAAAAGTAACTGAAGAAATAAAAAAAGATATGCAGTCAAACAAACCAATGGATAGACTCCTTTGTGGAGACGTAGGCTATGGTAAAACCGAAGTAGCCTTTAGAGCCATATTTAAGTGCATCCTATCTGGAAAGCAAGCAGCCATACTATGCCCAACAACGATTCTTTCTTCCCAGCACTTCCAAAATGCCTTAGACAGATTCAAATCCTTCCCAGTAGATATTGCAATTTTAAATAGATTTGTTACTAGTAAAGAACTAAAAGAAACATTAGAAAAGCTAAAAAAAGGACAAATTGATCTATTAATAGGAACACATAGGATACTATCAGAAGACGTTGAATTTAAAGACTTAGGATTGCTAGTAATCGACGAAGAACAAAGATTCGGTGTAAAGCACAAAGAAAAAATAAAAGAATACAAAAACAACATAGACGTTTTAACGCTATCTGCAACCCCAATTCCAAGAACCTTACAGATGTCAATGGCTGGAATAAGAAGTTTATCAATGATTGAAACTCCACCAGCCGAAAGATACCCAATTCAAACCTATGTCCTAGCCGAAAACACCCAAATAATAAAAGAAGCCATAACAAAAGAACTATCAAGAATGGGACAAACCTTTATCTTATATAACAAAATATCAGACATCGAATCAAAAAAACTAGAAATTCAAAAGCTTGTACCTGAAGCAAAAATAGAAGTAGCCCATGGCCGAATGGATAAAGAAAAACTTGAAGATATAATGTTTAGATTTTCTAACCACGAATTTGATGTTCTCTTATGTACAACAATAATAGAAACAGGAATTGATATACCAACAGTAAATACCCTAATAATAATTGATGCAGATAAATTTGGCTTATCACAGTTATACCAAATAAGAGGAAGAATAGGCAGAAGCAACAAAGTAGCCTACTGTTATTTAATGTACAACAGCAGAAAAATACTATCAGAAATTGCAACAAAAAGACTAAAAGTAATTAAAGAGTTTACTGAACTTGGAAGCGGTTTTGCAATCGCCATGCGAGATCTGTCAATAAGAGGAGCTGGTGATATTCTAGGAAAAGAACAAGCAGGATTTATTAATGCCGTTGGAATAGAATTATTTATAGAAATGTTAAATGAAGAAGTTAACAAATTAAAAGGAATTGAAAATGAAAAAGAAGAAGAAGAAACCAAACCAGTAGTTGAAGTTGATACATCCATTGATGACCAATATGTAGCTGACGAAGAATTAAAAATAGAAATACACAAACTAATAAACAAGGTAGATTCAAAAGAAAAAATAGAAGAAATAAAAAACGAATTAGAAGATCGTTTTGGTAAAATATCCGAAAAACTTGAAGTATATATGTATGAACAGTGGCTAGAAAAACTGACAAAAAGCCTAAATATAAAAAACATAAGACAAACTAAAAACTTTATTGAAATCCCTATAGATAAAAAAGAACGAGATAAAATTGACGGCGAAATTTTATTTTACGAAGTAACGAAACTAGGAAAAATGTTTAGATTTACAAGTAGACTAAATACTTTATATATAATTTTAGACACCGTAAAATTAGAAAAACACTACATATATTATTTAATTGACTTAATGAAAATAATCAAACAAAGTCAAAAAGTAACATAGAAAAATTTTTAGGAGATGAAAAAATGAAACAAGACATACTAAGTATAATATATAGGACAATTAGAGAAAAAGAAGAATCCTATAACCAAATCTGCGAACTAGGGGATATAATTATTAATGATACTAAAGAACTTGAAAAATTAAAAGGAAAACCTTTTGAAATATCATTATTTTTAGCCTTCCA
>CACZQJ010000064.1 GCA_902783265.1 uncultured Erysipelotrichaceae bacterium
ATATTAAAACTATAAATAGTAATAACAGTAAAAGAAGGATAAAAATGAGTAATACTCCGATTAAAAAATCTTTCTTATTCAAGTTATTGCCTCCCTTCATTAGAAGATTGGCTCCATCCAACTTATTAAATGTTCCTAAAATAATCATGTCAAACAAACGTTTGTGATGCAATACTTATTTTTAAATTTTTAATAAAACATGTTATATTATATATAGAACTGATATTTATTAGTAGTTCTTTTAGATATAAGTGTTCAAAATAGGCTCTTTTATCGCACAAAATTGATTTTTATTCGAACTTCATAAAAAGTTCTTTTTTTTATTTACATATTAACATTGAAAATAGTTTGCTTTTTTGATACTTTTATGATATCCTAATAATAGAAAGTAGGATGATAAAATGAAGAGAAAGTTTTTAAGCTATTTATTTGTTGTTGCGTTAACATTTATAGGCCTAACTAATAAAGTAAACGCGACAATTACTATTAATTACGAAAATGCATTGAATAGGCAAATTGTTTATGGCTCAACATATGATTCATCATTTGGCACATTATCATTTAGTGGCCATGGTGGAGAGTCACCATACACTCACTATAGAGTTTCGACTGATGGAAAAGTAGTATACTGCGCTGATGCACATTTAGGAACACCTGCAATGGAAGGATCTCTCGACTGGACCGAATGCAGCACGTATACTTCACATGCCAAAGAGCTAAAATATATCTATGAAAATGGACCATCATTAGGCAGTAATACAAATGAAGGATATTTAATAACTCAGATGGCAGTATGGTATTATACCAGTCCAACAGATGGATGGGTAGCTCCATTTAAAAATGGTACATGGCAAAACGGTGGAAGCACAGTTAAGAAAATAGGAAACCTTATTCAAAACGCAAACTCTGCAGCCAGCAAGACAGCAGCAGTTAGTGCAACAGCAAGTTCAAGATCAATGGCCCTAACAAACGATAAAAATTATTATATTTCTGGCCCAATAACGCTTACTGGAACAAACACAAAAGGAAATATAACAGTAAGTACAGACAAAGGATTTGTAACAGCAAATTCGTCAGCTACTTCTGGAAGCACTTCATTTGCAAACGGAGCCCAAGTTTATGTTAAAGTTCCTGCTAGTTCAGTAACTGCTAAAACAAGCATAACATTAAGCTTAAAAGCCACAAGTGCTGTAGATGGAGGCTCTTTCACTAAATGTGATTTTGTAAACCCAGCAGTTGGATTGCAAGGACTTTTACAATATAATCCTGGAAGCTCAACAGTGAATAATACATTAAGCTTGAGTATTGATGTTGGAAAAGTAGTAATTTCAAAAACATCTATTACTGGAACAGATGAATTACCAGGAGCCAAATTGGAAATTCAAGACAGTAATGGTAATACAATTGCTTCTTGGATATCTACTAATACCAAACACGAAGAAATTTTAGCTCCAGGAACATATAAGCTAATTGAAACCCAAGCTCCAAATGGCTACGTATTAAGCACTGAAGAAATAATTTTTGAAGTAAAATCTGATGGCACGACTTCGCCAGAAACAGTTGTTATGAAAAACGCACTTACAAAAGTTGTTATTTCAAAAACAGATATTACAGGCACCAAAGAAATACCAGGTGCAACTTTAGAAATTCAAGACGAAGATGGAAAAATAGTAAAATATTGTACAGATTCTAAAGGAAATAAAAATACTGAATGTAAATGGGTATCAACTGGGGATCCATATGAAATTGAAGGATTGCCAAATGGAACATATTACTTAGTAGAGACAATAGCGCCAAAAGGCTATTCATTAAATACTGAAAAAGTTAAATTTGTTATCGACGAAAATAAGGCATTAGTAAAAGTAGAAATGAAAAATGAACTTAAAGTAGATGTTCCTGAAACAGCTAAAAATGTTTCAACTATAATGATCGTGGTAGCTACAGGATGCATACTTATAGTTGCCAGTTTATTCTACTACTTGAAAAAAGAACATGTAATGTAAACTCATACAAATTAAACTGTATGAGTTTTTTTGTAAAATAAATATTATACGTGATATAATAATAACGAAAGGATGGAATAAGAATGAATAAACAGGAAGTTATTGAAAAATTACAAAAAGAATTAAAATATGATGACGAAAAATGCATAATTATAAATAAGATAATTGAAGAAACATTTTTAATAGGAAGAAAAAATAAGCAAAAAATGATTGACCGATTTATTGAAGAAGTAAATGTCAATGATGATGAAGCAAATAAAATATACGAAACATTTATGGATATTATAAGTAAAGGACTTAAAGAAAAACTTAAACATCCATTTAAAGACTTGGATAAGTAGACCTTAAATCTATATTTATAATTAATAAGGAACATATGAAAATAGATAACGTAATAGAATTTTTAAATAATTTTTCTTATAATTCAGTAGTTATAATTTCATACTTTGTATTATGTTTGATAATGTTAATATTAAATACAATTTTAAAAGGTAAAATAAATAACTTTTTTGCGTTAAGAAAAGGGAGTTTATTAAATCCAATGACCTATATTAGACTCATAACTACCGGATTATGTCACAAAAATTGGTCACATTTTCGAAATAATTTCATAATGATTTTGTTAATTGGTCCAATACTAGAAGAAAAGTATGGAAGCGTTCAAATCCTAGAAATGTTAGTAATAACCACTATTGCAAGCAGTTTAATTCATTTATTCATTTATGAAAACGGTGCGATAGGAGCTAGCGATAATGTATTTATGCTAGTAGTGTTATGCTCAATCGTAAACATAACCGAAGGCAAAATACCGATAACTTTAATTTTAATTTTCTTATTTTATGTAGCAGATGAAATTATTAAACAGTTTTCTAGTAAGAAAGATAATATTTCTCATGATAGCCACATAGTTGGTGCTATATGCGGATTTATCTTTGGCTATTTCATATTTTAACATATAAAAAAAGCATAATTGTGATATACTGAAATTAGATTTGGAGGATTTAATATGTATTTAAATGAAAAAATATTAATAGGTAAAAGTAAAGAAAAAGAACTATACATTTTACCAAACAAAGCTAATAGACATGGACTTATAACAGGAGCTAGCGGTAGTGGTAAAACCGTTACATCAAAAGTCATGGCTGAAAGCTTTTCAGATGCGGGCATTCCTGTTTTTATGGCTGATGTTAAAGGCGACATAGCCGGTACTTGCGCAACTGGAAAAGCTTCGCAGCAAATAGAAGAAAGATTAAAATCACTTGACATAAAAGATTTTGATTATAAAAGCTTTCCAGTTCACTTTTGGGATATTTATGGAGAGGCTGGTCATCCAATAAGAACTACAATTTCAAGAGTAGGGTCATCCATATTATCAATTATGCTAGGACTTTCCGAAGCACAAGAAGGTGTTTTGGATATTGTCTTTAAAATAGCTGAAGATGAAAACTTAAAACTTATAGATTTAAAAGATTTAAGATTAGTACTTCAGTATATTGGAGATAACAGAAAAGAATATATAACTAAATACGGAAATATAACCACACAAAGCATAGGTGTTATTCAAAGGAGTATCCTTTCTTTGGAAAAAGAAGGTGCAGAAAAATTTTTTGGGCAGCCAGATTTAAATATTAATGATTTTATAAAATTAAATAGTGAAGGTAAAGGCTATATTAATATCTTACATGCGACAAAATTATTTGAAAACCCAGATTTATATGCCTCATTCTTATTATGGTTATTAACTGAATTATTCACAACCATGCCTGAAGTTGGTGATTTAGATAAACCAAAAATAGTATTCTTCTTTGATGAAGCTCATTTACTATTTAATGGAATGCCAGAATACAGATTAAAAAGAATTGTTCAAGTAGTAAGACTAGTAAGATCAAGAGGAATTGGATTATACTTTGTTTCTCAAACTCCAACTGATATTCCAGATCAAATACTAGCTCAATTAGGCAATAGGGTTCAGCACACACTCCGTGCTTACACACCTGCCGAGCAGAAATCTGTTAAAGCAGCCGCAACAGCTTTTAGAGTAAATTCAAAGTTTGATACTGAAAAAGCAATATTAGAACTCGGAACTGGCGAAGCCTTAATTTCATTTCAAAATGAAAAAGGAGAACCAGAAATTGTTGAAAAAGGAACTATTCTTCCTCCACAAAGCGCTATGGGGACAATTGACGAAATTACAAGGACAAAAGTGATTAACAATAGTGAATTTGCAGGAAAATACGAAGAACTTATCGATAACGAAAGTGCATATGAAATTTTAGTCAAAAAATTAGAGGAAAAAGAAGCCGCCAAAAAAGCAGAAGATGAAAAAAAGATTGCCGAAAAAGCTGCTAAAGAAGAAGCAAAAAAGAAAAGAGAAGAAGAAAGAGAAAAAGCTAGACTAGAAAGGCAAAGACAAAAAGAAGCTGAAAATAGCTTTGGTGGTCAAGCCAAAAAAATGGGTCAAAGAGTTATCCAAAACACTACAACAGGTATTATCAGAAGAATTGCAAACAGCATAGT
This sequence comes from uncultured Erysipelotrichaceae bacterium, assembly GCA_902783265.1. Lineage (GTDB taxonomy): Bacteria > Bacillota_I > Bacilli_A > RF39 > UBA660 > Coprosoma. The sequence goes on from CACZQJ010000064.1 coordinate 4,521, forward strand.
AAAATCATTGTTTGGCAGTAAAAAGAAATAAAGGTGTAAATTCACCTTTTTCTAATACAAATAATAATAAAATAGAGCATAATATGATATAATGAATATTGGTGATGGAAATGAAAATATATAATACGTTAACTAGAAAAATAGAAGAATTTATTCCAAACGAAAAAGGAAAAGTAAAATTTTATACATGCGGGCCAACAGTTTACCACTTCCAGCACATTGGTAATATGCGAAATTACATTGGCCACGATATTTTAGATAAAACATTAAGGTATTTAGGCTATGACGTATACCGCGTAATGAACATAACCGACGTAGGCCATTTAACTAGTGATTCCGATTCTGGTGCAGACAAAATGGTAACAAGCGCCAAAAAGCAAAACAAAACAGTCATGGATATAGCCAAATTTTATACAGACCAGTTTTTTAACGACTTTAAACTATTAAATAACAAAGTTCCAGAAGTTGTTGCTCCAGCCACTGATTACATAGAAGATTACATCAACATAATAAAAAAAATAATTGAAAACGGCTTTGCCTATATTCAAGGCGGTAACGTTTATTTTGACACCTCAAAACTAGATGATTATTATAAACTAACTAACCATAAAGAAGACGAAATGGTTGTTGGTATTAGAGAAGGCGTCGAATATGACAAAAATAAACGCAATCAAGCAGATTTTGTCTTATGGTTTACCAAGTCAAAATTTGAAGATCAAGAATTAAAATGGGAAAGTCCTTGGGGATATGGTTACCCTGGGTGGCATATAGAATGTACTGGAATAAACATTCACTACTGCGGTGAATACTTAGATATCCATGGCGGTGGAGTCGATAATATATTTCCACATCACACAAATGAAATTGCTCAAAGTGAAGCATATCTAGGACATAAATGGTGTAATTATTGGTTTCATAATGAACACCTGATGGATGAATCTGGAAAAATGAGTAAAAGCAAGGGAGCCATACTTACAGTATCATTGTTAAAGGAAAAAGGATATAATCCGCTATCTTTTCGTTATATGTGCTTGTCAAGTCACTATCGAAAACAATTAGTGTTTAACTATAAATCTTTAGATAATAGTGCAAGTTCATATGAAAAACTATTAAATAAAATTAAAAACATAAAAGAAAACGCAATAGGAGAAATTGATTATGAAAAAGTAAAACAATTTCAAAATAAATTTAAAGAAGCCTTAGAAAATGACTTAAATACTTCTTTAGCTTTAACAACATTATATGATGTAATAAAAAGTGATTTAAACGGTAACGAAAAGCTTTACCTAATAGAAGACTTTGATAAAGTCTTAAGTTTAGACCTATTAAAAGAAGATAAAATAGATGAAGATTTAAAAAAATATATTGAAAAAAAGATAGAAGAGAGAAATCAGGCTAAAAAAGATAAAAACTATGAACTAGCTGACAGTATAAGAGAAGAATTAAATAAAAATAACATAATTATTAAAGATACTAGAGAAGGGACAACATACGAATTAAAATGAACGGAATTTTAATAATAAATAAGCCAAAAGGTATAACCAGTAGAGATGTTGTAAACAAAATAAGCAAAATACTAAATATAAAAAAAGTAGGACATAACGGAACATTAGATCCACTAGCCGAAGGCGTTTTAGTAATATGTTTAGGCAAATATACTAAACTAAATGAATTATTAACTAGTAAAGAAAAAGAATATATAGCCGAAGTAACTTTAGGAATAAAAACAGATACCTTAGATATAACCGGCAATGCTATAGAAAAAAGAAAAGAAACTTTAGATATAGAAAAATTAAAAAAAATAATAAATTCATTTCCAAAAACATATATGCAAGAAGTACCAAAGTATTCTGCAGTCAAAGTAAATGGCAAAAAATTATATGAATATGCAAGAGAAGGAATAAAAATAAAACTTCCCAAAAAAGAAGTTTCAATTAAATCACTAGAACTTTTAGATTATAGTGAAAACAAATTCACATTAAGGGCCATAGTTAGTAAAGGAACATACATAAGAAGTTTAATTAGAGACATTTTGAATGAAATGAATATAATTGGAACAATGAGCTCTTTAACTAGAACAAAGCAAGGAAATTTTTATATTGAAAATTCTTATCAGATAGAAGATATAGAAAATGGGAACTTTCAAATTTTAAAAATAAAAGACGTTTTAGATTTGCCAATAATAATAGCCGGCGACGAATTAAAAAGCAAAATAATAAATGGAGTAAAGCTAAAAGAAAACTACCCAGACAAAGTCCTTTTTATAGACAAAGAAGGAAAAGAGCTTGCTATATATAAAAAAGATAATGGGGTTATGATAGTAGAAGTTATGTTAATCTAATCATGAGATTAGAAATCTATAAAATAAAATAATCATAATTTTCTTGCATTTTCTTCTAAACTAGTGTATATTATTAATGTACTTATTTCTTGGATTAAAAGAACTCCATCTTTTATTCTAGGATATAAGCGAATATTAGAAAAAGGAGGAAACAAAATGGCTTTATCAAAAGACGAAAAAGCACAAATAGTTAAAAAATATGCGACTAAAGAAGGAGACACTGGTTCTGCTGAAGTTCAAATCGCAATTTTAACTAAAGAAATAAGTGAGCTTACTGAACATTTAAAGACTCACAAACACGATTTCCATTCAAGAAGAGGACTACTTAAGAAAGTAGGTCACAGAAGAAGTTTACTTAACTATCTTATGAAAAAAGATGTTACTAGATATCGTGAAATCGTTAAATCATTAGGATTAAGAAAATAGTAGACACTCTTTTAAGTGTCTATTTTCATGGAGGTATATATGAAAAAAACATTTGAAACAGATTTTAGAGGAAGAAAACTAATAGTAGAAATAGGTGAAGTTGCAAAACAAGCTGATGGTGGTGTTTTAGTTAGATATGGTGACACGGTTATTCTATCAACAGCAGTTGTTTCTAAAAAAGCTAATTTACTATCAGATTTCTTTCCATTAATGGTTTTATATCAAGAAAAGTTATATTCAGTTGGAAAAATTCCAGGCGGTTTTATTAAACGAGAAGGTAGACCAAGCGAAGCTGCTACATTAGCTGCCCGCATGATTGATAGACCAATGAGGCCACTTTTCCCAGAAGATTTTAAAAATGAAGTTCAAATTGTAAATACAGTATTGTCAGTAGACCCTGACAATTCACCAGAAATTACCGCATTATTTGCTTCATCACTAGCTACATCAATTAGTAAAATTCCATTTAATGGACCTATCGCTGGTGTTAAAGTGGGTAGAGTAGGTGGTAAGTTTGTCATAAATCCGACTACTGAAGAATTAGAAAAATCAGATATAGATTTAACTGTAGCTGGTACTATTGACGCCATTAACATGGTTGAATCATCAGCCAAGGAAGCTAAAGAAGAAGATATGCTAGAAGCTTTAATGTTTGGTCATGAAGCAGTTAAAGAACTTATCGAATTTGAAAATAAAATCATTGATGAAATCGGCGTAGAAAAAATGGAATATGAAAAATTAGAAATCACTGATGAATTAAAAACTGAAGTAACTAATCAAATTGAAAAAGACGTTGATGCCGCACTTAGAATAAAAGACAAATTAGAAAAATATGCTAGACTTGACGAAATAAAAGAGAACATAATAGAAAAATATAAAACCGAAAATGAAGACTTAAAACCAGAAGAATTGGCTGAACTTTTAACAAAAATTTCTCTTATTTATAGTGATGTTGAATATTCATTATTTAGAAATATAATAACAAAAGAAAAAATAAGACCTGATGGAAGAAAAATGGATGAAATAAGACCACTTTCTGCATCTATTGATTTCTTACCTAGAACTCACGGTTCAGCATTATTTACAAGAGGACAAACTCAAAGCCTATCTGTAACAACACTAGGGGCTTTAGGTGAACATCAAATATTAGATGGATTAGGTTTAGAAGATTCAAAAAGATTTATGCTTCATTATAACTTCCCACAATTTTCTGTAGGAGAAACAGGAAGATATGGCGCTCCAGGAAGACGTGAAATTGGCCACGGAGCCCTAGGAGAAAAAGCCTTACTCCAAGTAATTCCAGATGAAGAAGAATTTCCATACACAATTAGAGTTGTATCAGAAATACTAGAAAGTAATGGTTCTTCATCACAAGCTAGTATTTGCGCAGGTTGTATGAGTTTAATGGCTGCTGGCGTTCCAATTAAAGCTCCAGTTGCTGGAATTGCCATGGGATTAATTTCAAATGAAAAAGACTATACTATTCTAACAGATATTCAAGGTATGGAAGATCATTTGGGAGATATGGACTTTAAAGTTGCAGGAACAAAAGATGGAATATGTGCTTTACAAATGGATATCAAAATAAAAGGAATAACAAAGCAAATTTTAAAAGAAGCTTTAACGCAGGCTAAAAAGGCAAGATTAGAAATATTAGATTTAATCACAAGCACTATACCAAAACCACGTGAAGAAGTAAGCAAATATGCTCCAAAAGTATATACATTTACAATTGATCCAGAAAAAATCAAAGATGTTATTGGCAAAGGTGGCGAAATGATTACTAAAATCATTTTAGAATGTAGTAATGTAACAAGTGTCAATGATATAAATGCTGTTAAAGTTGATCTTGAAGACGATGGAAAAGTTATAATCTATCATATGGATAAGGAAGTCATTGAAAAAACAGCCGAAAGAATTAAAAACATAACTAAAGAGGTCGAAACCGATAAAATATATACTGGAAAAGTTGTTAAAGTAGAAGACTTTGGCTGCTTTGTTGAACTATGGCCAGGCTGCGAAGGCTTAGTACATGTATCACAGCTTGATACTAAAAGAGTAGAAAAGCCAAGTGACATGGTTAAAGTAGGAGACGAAATTATTGTTAAATCTTTAGGATACGACAGTAAAGGCAGATTAAATTTATCCAGAAAAAAAGCTATTGCTCCAGAAAAGAAAAAAGAAGAAAAATCAGAATAATTAAAAATCCAAGAAAATCTTGGATTTTTTTTAAAATAAAAAAAGGAAATTATAATTTTCTCCAGTATATATAATATAGAGGATAATTTACAGTAAAAATATCCCATAAGAAAGGAGAAAACAATGACAGGACTTAGAATTGAAAAAAATAACGTAGAAAAAATAATAAAAGAATTAGAAGAAAAAGGAGAAGTAATACCAGTAATATCGGACCCCATATTTAAAAGCCTATTTAGAAATGAAGAAATGAAAGGCGTGCTTTCTTATATAATAAGTGAAGTAACAGGACTAAATGAAAATTATGTATATGAAAGCTTAGAATATAGAGATCCATACATAAAAAAACAGAATATAACTCATAAAGATAATACATCAGATTTAATAGTAGATATTGGAAATAATGTAATAAGTCTAGAAATGAATTAACGAGATTTGAAAAGATATTATTAATCATGAAAGAAAAAAATAGGAAAGAACTATTTAGATTGGCAAAAGTGGATAAGGAGTTAGAAAAAATGGCAAAAAATATAGTAAAACTAAATATGGATACTAAATATGTTAGTTTATATGATGAAGATAGGCTAGATGAACTTGCTAGGGATTTTGAAAGAGCCGAGATAAGAGAAGAAAGCATTGCTGAAGGATTATCTCAAGGGCTTGAACAAGGAATTGAACAAGGACTTTCTCAAGGAATTGAACAGGGAACTTAACAAAACAAAATAGAAATAGCCAAAAAATGCTTTCTAAGAAAATGGATATTAATGATATTGCTGAAATTACAGAACTAACAAAAGAAGAAATAGAAAAACTAAACACTCTTGTACAATAATTATGCAAGAGTGTCTTTATTTTTTTAGTTAAATAAAGCCCCAACAACAGACTAAATTAATAAGCTTTAATCACCTTTTATTATATATTTTAAAAGCTATTTCACGCCTGAATTTTTATTTAATAAACGCCTTTCAAAATCTTGACATATTACCAAGAGACATGTAAAATGTTAATAGGATATAGTAGGTGATAATGGATGTATAGGAATAGAAAAAGAAGAAAATTAATAATAGGCTCATTACTAGTTTTATTACTAATGATAACA
>CACZQJ010000065.1 GCA_902783265.1 uncultured Erysipelotrichaceae bacterium
GTTCCACGTCATACTTTAAGAGCTGATTTAGATTATGCTCATAAAGAAGCAGACACTATTTATGGTAAAATTGGTGTAAAAGTATGGATTTACAAAGGAGAAATCCTTCCTGAAAAAGATGATAAGGAGGGTAAGAAAAATGGCAGTCATTCCAAAAAGAACTAAGTATCGTAGACCTCATCGTTTAAAATATGAGGGACGTTCAAAAGGAAATAGAACCTTATCATTTGGTGAATATGGACTTCAAGCATGTGAAGGTGCTTGGATAAGCCAACAACAAATTGAAGCTGCCCGTGTAGCGATGACTCGTTATATGAAACGTGGCGGAAAAATATGGATTAATATTTTCCCACATTTATCTTTAACTGCTAAAGGCATTGGTATGCGTCAAGGTAAAGGTAAAGGCACACCTGAAAAATGGGTTGCTGTTGTTAAAGAGGGAAAAATAATGTTTGAAGTTGCCGGTGTAAGTGAAGAAGTTGCTAGAGAAGCTTTAAGACTAGCTATGCATAAACTTCCAATAAAATGTAAATTTGTAAAGAAAGAGAGTGGTGAGGCGTAATGAAAATTAATGAACTTCGTAAACTTAGCAATGAAGAATTAAAAGCTAAAATTTCTGAATGCAAAGCTGAATTATTTAATTTACGTTTTAGCCAAGCTACTGGTAGTCTTGAAAAACCAGCCAGAATAAATGAACTTAGAAAGGCTGTTGCGAGAATGAAAACTATTCTTCGCGAACGTGAATTACAAGGCTAGGAGGAATATTATGGAAAATATAAAACAAGAATTAGTTGGGAAAGTAGTTAGTGATAAAACTGATAAAACTATTACAGTTTTAGTTGAAACTTACAGAATGGACAAAAAATACGGCAAAAGAGTTAAATACTCTAAGAAATATGCTGCTCATGATGAAAATAATGAGGCTAAAATAGGCGATACAGTAAGAATCGCCGAGACTAGACCACTATCTAAAACTAAGCATTACCGTTTAGTTAAAGTAGTAGAAAAAGCAGTTATTTTATAACTAGCTAGAAGGAGGAATTATATATGATTCAACAAGAAAGCCGTTTAAAAGTAGCTGACAATTCTGGTGCTCGTGAGCTTCTAGTTATTAGAGTATTAGGAGGCAGCAAAGTAAAAACTGGCAATATTGGAGATATAGTTGTAGGAACTGTAAAAAAAGCTATGCCTAACGGAACTGTCCGTGCTGGGCAAGTTGTTAAGGCAGTTGTTGTAAGAACTAAATTTGGTCTTAGAAGAGAAGATGGCTCTTATATAAAATTTGATGAAAACGCTTGCGTTATTATTAAAGATGATAAAAGCCCAATCGGAACTCGTGTATTTGGACCAGTAGCACGTGAACTTCGTGAAAAAGATTTCATGAAAATTATTTCACTTGCTAAAGAAGTTTTATAAATCGTTTGGAGGAATAATATGAAAATTAAACAAGGAGACAAAGTTGTCGTTATTGCTGGAAAAGACAAAGGCAAAGAGGGCAAAGTTTTAAAAACATTCGCATCTTCTTCAAAGGTTATCGTTGAAGGCGTTAATATTGTGAAAAAACATATTAAACCAAACGGTGGAGAAGAGGGAAGAATAGCTGAAGTTGAAGCTCCTTTACATGTTTCAAATGTTATGCTTTATGATGATAAAGCAAAAAAGGGAACTAGAGTAGGCTATGAAATAGAAGATGGCAAAAAAATAAGAGTGTCAAAAAAATCAGATAAAAAATTTAACTAGACTTGAAAGGAGGGCATTTATGAACCGCCTAGAAAAAGAGTATAAAGAAAAAATCGTACCAAGTTTAAGTGAAAAATATAATTATAAAAGCCTTATGGCTGTACCAAAACTTGATAAAATAGTTATTAATATGGGTGTTGGTGATGCAACAACTAATAGCAAATTAATAGATGCTGCAGTAGAAGATTTAAAGGCTATTACAGGTCAACAACCAATTATTACTAAAGCCAAAAAAGCAGTAGCTGGTTTTAAAGTTAGAGAAGGTCAAGCAATTGGCTGCAAGGTTACGCTTAGAGGAAGTAATATGTATAACTTTTTAGACAAGTTAATTAGTATTACACTTCCACGTGTAAGAGACTTTAGAGGTATTAGCCCAAAATCATTCGATGGTAGAGGGAACTATACTTTAGGTCTTACTGAACAACTTATTTTCTCAGAAATTGATTATGACAAAGTTGTTAAAGTTCGTGGAATGGATATTGTATTTGTTACCACAGCAAAAACTAACGAAGAAGCTTTAGACTTACTTAAAGGTTTCGGTATGCCGTTTAAAAAATAATAAATTAGGAGGAATTTATGGCAAGAAAGAGTATGATTGTTAAAGCTAATCGTAAACCAAAATATAAAGTACGTGAATATACACGTTGCCAAATTTGCGGTAGACCACATTCAGTACTTAAAAAATATGGAATATGCCGTATTTGTTTTAGAGAATTAGCTTACAAAGGACAAATACCTGGATTTACAAAATCAAGTTGGTAAGAAGGGAGGATTAAAGATGGTAGTATCAGATCCAATTGCTGATATGCTTACGAGAATCCGTAATGCAAATCAATTAAGATA
>CACZQJ010000066.1 GCA_902783265.1 uncultured Erysipelotrichaceae bacterium
ATGATAATAATTTTAATTCTACTTTTTCTAGAAGGGTAGGAATTAAGCTAATTTCATTTTTTATGAAGCTTGTTTCAAAAAAGAAGATATATGATACAACTTCTGGCTTTAGAGCTGCTGATAGATCAATAATAGGTGAATTCGCAAAGAGTTATCCGTCTGAATACCCTGAACCTATTACAACGGTTGAATTAATAAAAAAGGGTTATAAGATAGAAGAAGTACCAGTGAAAATGAATGAACGAGATGGCGGTGTTTCATCTATCCGTTCATGGAAGAGTGTTTATTATATGGTTAATGTTATTTTGTCTATTTTAGTTGTTGGCAGTAGGAGGTATAAATAATGTCTAGTAATTTGAGATTTTTTGTTACAATTGTTGGTGTTGCTTTAGTTTTAATAACGGCTATTATATTAAAAAAGGGAAGGGTACCTGTAAAATATTCTTTGATATGGTTTTTTTCAGGAGCAGTTATAGCTCTTGTAGGGTTAGTCCCTGGTTTTTTAGAGAGCATTTCTAAATCACTTGGTTTTTTAACTATTTCTAATATGATTATTGGTGTTTTTATAATTATTTTGCTTTTAATAACTATGTCTCTTACTATCATAGTGTCTGGCCAAAAGAAAAAAATAACTTTGCTTATTCAAGAAATTTCTATTTTAAAGGAAAAATATGATGAAAGATAAAGAGACAATTGTTTTTTTCTCTGGCTATCATATTCCTCATTTAGGTGGGATTGAAAGATATACTGATAATCTTGGAAAACAGTTAATTAAAGCTGGTTATAATGTTGTAGTTGTTACTTCAAATTACGATAATTTAGCTGATACTGAAAATATAAACGGACTAAATATTATCAGAATTCCTATTTATAATGTTTTTACTAATAGGTATCCAATACCACGTAAAAATAAGAAATACAAAAATTTAATTAGTGAACTAGATGGCTACAATATTAAAGCAATTATTGTCAATACTAGATTTCATTTAACGTCTATTGTTGGTGGGAAGTATGCTAAAAAAAGAAAAATTCCTGTGTTTTTAATTGAACATGGATCTCAACATTTAACAGTAGATAATAAAATATTAGATTTTTTTGGACTTATCTACGAACATCTACTTACATGTTATATAAAAAGATTTATTAATTATGCTTATGGCGTTTCTAAAGAAGCCTCTAGGTGGTTAGCTCATTTTAGAATTAAGGCTGATGGGGTTTGGTATAACTCAATAAATGAGTTTGGGAAAGATTTATCTTTAAGTAAAAACGGTAAAATTTTAAATGTTACTTATGCTGGCAGAGTTTTAAAACAAAAAGGTTTAGATAGACTTATTCGTTCTTTTATAAAATTAAATTATAAAAACGTTCAGTTAAATATTGCTGGTGATGGTAATTTGCTTTCCGAATTAAAAAGCAAGTATTCAAGTTATTCTAATATAAAATTTTTAGGTAAGTTAGATTTTGAAAAGCTTTCTAAGTTATATGCTAAAACTGATATATTTGTTTATGCCCCAATATGGCCTGAAGGCTTACCTACTGCAATATTAGAAGCTGGTTATATGAAATGTGCAGTTATAGCTTCGCCATATGGTGGTACTAAGGAAATAATTGAAGATAAAGTAAATGGCGTTATGATTAATGATGAGAAAGAAATGTTTGATGCTTTGAAGTCATTAATTGATAATAATAAATTAAGGAAAAAGTATGCTGATGCTTTGTATGAAACTGTAAATAAAAAATTTTTGTGGAAGAGTACTGCAAAAAGGATTGTGAGTGATATTAGTGAAAAAAACAAATAAAAGAGTTCTCCATTTGCTTTCAAGCAATAATTATTCTGGCGCTGAAAATGTTGTTTGTACAATAATCGAAAATAATAAAAAGTATGAAATGTTTTATTGCTGCCCAAGAGGGCCTATAGAATCTGTTTTAAAAGATAAAGGTATTCGATTTATTGCTATTGATAAGTTTAATGTAAAAAATTTAAAAAAGATTATTAATAATTATTGTATTGATATCATTCACGCTCATGATTTTAAAGCTAGTTTTTTAGCTGGATTGAGCGGCTTTAAAGGCAGAATTATTTCTCATCTTCACAATAATCCCCCATTTATAAAAAAATGGAATTTGTTTACTTTGGCTTATGCATTTGTATCTAAGAAGTTTTATAAAGTGGCTGTAGTTTCTGATGCAGTATTTAAAGAAGCAATTTTTAAGGAAAAAATTAAAAACAAGTATGTTGTTATTAATAATGTTGTAAATTACGAGCGCATAAATGAACTTGCAAGTGAGAACCATAATTCTCATTACGACATTGCCTTTGTTGGACGAATGACTGAGCAAAAAAATCCAACATTATTTATTGAAATTATCAATGATATTAAGAAAAAAATTCCTGATGTGACTGCTGTGATGGTCGGAAGTGGGAATTTATATGACGAATGTCAAAAATTGATTGAAAAATATCATTTGGAAAGCAATATTGATATGATTGGTTTTAATTTAAATCCATTTAAATTTTTGAATAATTCTAAGCTGGTATTAATGACGTCTATTTATGAGGGTTTTGGACTCGCGGCTATTGAGGGTTTATGTTTAAAAAAACCAGTTTTAAATACCGGCAATGGTGGACTTGGTACTATATTTGCTGATTATCGTGAATTTATATGTAATTGTAAAGAAGATTTTGTTAATTTATCATATGAATTGTTGACTGATTCTAAAAAATATAATATGTATAAAAATAAGTGCAATAGTATAATTAAACCGTATACCCAAATTGGATTATGGATGAATAAAATTTATTCTTTATATGAATAGGATGTGATATTATGCTTACTATTTTGACACCAACTTACAATCGTGGTTATATCATAAAAAAAGCTTATGATAGCCTTGTTGAGCAAACTAATATTAATTTTGAATGGTTGGTCATAGATGATGGCTCTACTGATAATACTGAATCAATTTTTAAAAAATTTATTAATGAAAAAAAGATAAATATAAGGTATTTTAAAAAGGAAAATGGTGGCAAGCATACTGCAATTAACTATGGTGTAAAAAAAGCCAAGGGCAATTATATTATTATACTAGATAGTGATGATTTTTTAACTTCTGATGCTGTTGAAGTTATTTATAGATATATCGATATGTATGATAATGATAAAAAGATTGCCTGTTTATCTTTTTTGAGAATTCATGAGAATGGCAAAGTTATTGGAAAAACGTATGATGGTAACGTTGTCGTTTCTAATAATATAGATTTTAAATATAATAAAGGGTTTATAGGGGATATGGCGGAAGTTTTTAAAACTTCTGTCCTTAAGAAATATCCTTTTCCAATTTTTAATGATGAAAAATTTTTGAGCGAAGCTATAGTTTGGAATAAAATTGCTTTTAATTATGATACTGCATTTATAAATAAGGGTATATATGTTTGTGAATATTTAAATGACGGGCTTTCTAAGAATATTTTGGTAAATAGAATTAAATGTCCCGTTGGAGCTTATGAAAACGCTAGAATCTTTATGGATAAGAGGTTTAAATTTATTATTAGATTAAAGAATAGTATTATATATACTGGATTTTATTTGACTTCTCGTAAATCTAACCATGGTATTCTAACTGAAGTTCCGTCAAGATTTTTAATTATTTTAATGTATCCATTTGGGTTGTTATTTTATCTTTATTTAAAGTTTATTAAGAAAAATATTGAAAATGGTGATGATAGTAATGAAAAAAAGGTCAATAACAAGTAATTATCTTTACAATTTAATTTATCAGTTGCTAATACTTTTAATTCCTCTTATAACTATACCATATTTAACTAGAGTATTAGGCGCAACGGAGCTTGGAATTTATAGTTATACGTATTCTATTGCTACAATTTTCTTTTTGACTTCGGCTTTAGGTATTAATACATATGGGCAAAGGGAAATTGCATATGTGCAGCAGGATAAGCTAAAAGTGACTAAAATTTTTTGGGAACTTATTATAATACGTTCTTTTGCAACAATTGGATCATTAATTATTTTATATGGTTTTTCTTTTTTAACTAGTCGATATTCTTTATATTATCAAATTTTTGGTTTATATGTTTTTGGTAATTTATTTGATATTACATGGTTTTATCAAGGTATTGAAGATTTTAAAGCAGTTGCGATAAGAAATATTATTGTTAAGGTTTTTTATTTAATTAGTATCTTTGTTTTTATTAAAACACGAAATGATTTGTGGAAATATATATTACTATTTTCCTTATCCACTCTTGTTACTAATGTTTCTTTTTGGTTAAATATTAAAAAACTTGTCAATATTCCAAGTCTTTCATCACTTAATATAAAAAAACATTTAAAGCCTGTTCTTCTTCTTTTTGTGCCTCAAATTGCCTCTTTGCTTTATACTGTTTTAGATAAAACAATGATAGGCATTATTGTGCCTGATATTAGACAGGTTAATTATTATGAACAAGCTAGTTATATAGATAAAACTGTACTTATTCTTATTACAACAATTGGCACAGTTATGGCTTCACGTATGGCTACAGCTTTTTCAAAAAAAGATACTACACTTATGCGAGAATATATGTTTGAAATTGTTAATTTTGTTTGGCTATTGGGTTCTGCTTTGATGTTTGGAGTTGCTGCAGTTATTAAAAATGTTGTTCCATGGTTTTATGGGCCTGAATATTACGATGTTATAAATTTGGTTTATATAATGAGTCCTTTAATAATAATTATCGGATTTAACAACGTTTTAGGCGTTCAATATTTAGTCCCTACTAAGAAACAGAATAAATATATTTTTGCAATTGTATGTGGCTCTGTTTTAAATATTGTTTTAAATTTAATTTTACTTAATGTAATAGGAACTATTGGTGCTGCTATATCTTCAGTGATAGCTGAATTCGTGATTTTGATGATTGAACTTAGTTATGTTAAAAATATTATAACATTTAAAGATTTAGTTAAAATTGGGCTAAAATATTTGACTTTTGGTTTAGTTATGTTTGTTATTGTTTATTATAGTGGTTTTTTATTTATGCCAACTATTTATGGAACGATTTTACAAGTCGTTATAGGATTTATTATATATGCTTGTCTTTTACTTATTACTAAGGATAGTTTTATTAATAAACATGTTTTACCTTTTCTAAAAAATAGACGCTTTTGATGTCATTATTATTTCTTATTTACAAAGATTCTATTACGTGATATTATATTTTTTAACTGGATGGTGGTTGTTAGTGTTTAAGTTTAAATTTGTTAATAAACGATTTTTTGTTTTTTTACTTTTATGTTTTTCCGTGTTTGTTTTAATTAAGTATTCAGTAATTTCTAAGGGAAAGGAACCTACAAGCTTAGACGAAATTATGATTAGACCTTTAGTTTCAGATAATGATATATCACGTATTATTGATAGAGCGAGTAGAAGTAAGGTGGTTGTAATCGGCGATTCTAGATTTGAAAACATTACTAGGGATGCATATGCTTACAGTATTCCACAAAATTTTAGTTTTATTGCAAAAAGTGCTATGGAAGTTAATTGGTTTAAAACCGATGCTTTAGATCAGTTGAGAAAAATATTGGATAATAGAGAAACTGGTATTAGTTATCATATTATTATAAATATGGGTGTTAATGATATTCAGTTTTATAGACCTTTTGATGAAAGTATTAATACTTATTTAAACGTGTATAGTAGTCTTATTAAAAACTATTCAGATGTTCATTTTTATTTGTTATCAATAAATCCTATTGATGAGGAAAAGTTAATTATTACTCAACCTTATAATCATAGAACAAATGAGGACATTGATTATTTTAATAACAAACTTATTAGTTTTAGTAATGTTAATAACATTACATATTGTCCTGCTAATGAACATATTGATTTTCAAACTGATGACGGTATTCATTATACTCAAGCGACAAATCAGGAAATTATTAACTATTTAGCTAGATATTGTATAAAATATAATTAATAGGGGTTTATTATGAATAAAAAAAGATATTTGTTTTTCGATGTGCTAAAAATTGTGGCCACTGTTTTTGTAATTTATAATCATACCCATTGGTATTTGAATGGCAGTGGCAAGATTTTTCATTTGTTTCATATTGCTGGTTTTAATATTTGCAAGATTGCTGTACCAATTTTTATAATGATAACTGGTTTTCTTATGCTTAATAAGGAAACCACGTATGCTGAAATTTTAAAAAAACGTATTCCTAGAATATATATTGCGATGTTGATTACTAGTGTGATTGGCTGTCTATATTATAAGAAGAATATTTTTGTGTTTTTAGTTCAAAGCATTTTTGGGGCTCAGACTACTGTACTTTACTGGCTTTGGTATATTTATCTTTTAATTACTTTGTATTTGATTACCCCGATTTTAAAAAAAATGATTAAAAATTTTGATGATAATGATTATAGGGTTTTCTTTTTTATATTTTTAATAATTCCATCAAGTATTTATTTTATTTCTAATTTTTCAGAGTTAGCTTTTGGAAAAATTAGATTAGCCGAAAATGTGTTTTATCAGTTTATTTATCTTACTAATATAGGATATTATGTTGCTGGGTATTATATTATGAATATGAAAATCGATAAAAATTTGAATAAAAAGGTACTTATTTTTAATTTCTTGTTTTTTATATTAGGCTTTTTTTATTTGTTGGTTGGCTTTATTATCAAACATGATATTGTAGAAATTTTTTATAATAATATTGCTACTGTGGGTATGTCATTGTGTACTTTTATTAATTTCAAATATTTTATCAGTGATTTGAAAGTAAATAGTAATTTATCCAAACTTATTATATTATTATCAGAATCTAGTTTTGGTGTTTATTTAATACATGTATTTGTTGCTGAATATTTAGTACGTTTAAGCGTTGTTAAGCAACTTTTGCAATTTAATAGTTTGATTGGACACGTATGTATAGTATCTGTTACTTATATTTTTTTAAGTTTCTTATTTGTAATTCTTAGAAAAATTCCTTTATTTCGCAAGATATTTTAAAAGAGGCTTTTAACCTCTTTTAATTTTCAGCTTCTTCTAGCATATTAGTTATAAATATCCCATATCCTTTATGTGGATCATTTACAACGACGTGTGTTACAGCGCCTAATATATAATTATCTCTTATAATTGGTGATCCACTCATTCCTTGAATTATTCCGCCAGCTTTGCTTATTAATTCGTCATCATTTATTTCAAAAATAAAGTTTTTGTTTTTTTGCTTTGTATTTGTTATTTGAATTATTTCTATATCATATTCTTTTATTTCATTATTATTTAAAACTGTCATTATTTTAGCAGGACCAGTGGTTATTTCGCTTGGTTTTGCAACATTATATTCTTTTTTATTTGGCAGGTTTTCGGTATATTCTCCAAATATTCCTTGTGTGGTGTTTTCTTCAGCAATTCCTTTTATTTTTGTGTCATTATATTCAACTTTTTTTTCTCCTGGATTTCCGTTGTTGCTTGGAATTATTCCAGTTACTTTTGATTCAAATATTTTTCCATCTTTTATATCCAGTATTTTTTCGGTTGATTGTTCTTGAATTTCGTGTCCGAGGGCGCCAAATTTTTTAGTTTCCGGGTCTATGTAGGTTAGAGTACCGATTCCAGTTATACTATCTTTTACAAACAGCCCAGTTTTATAAATATTACTTTCGTCTTTATATAATTTTAGCTTTGTTGCTTTTGTTTTTTTGTTTCGTTCATATTCTATGTTGATTTCTTCAGAACTTGTTTCGTTTATTTGAGTTGCCATTTCCTCGATTGTGGATACTTCAGTATTGTTAATTTTTGTTATTATGTCGCCATTTTTTAGCCCAGCTTTTTTAGCGGGTGATTCATTGTTTATTTCATAAGTACCAACTATTAAAATTCCTTTTGAGTTTAGTTTTATACCAATGTTTTCACCACCGGCTATTATTTTACTTGAATAAGCTAGAATGTTTTGTGGAATAATAAAATATGATAGAAGAAGTAGGCAGATTAGTTTTTTAAATTTTTTAAAAAACAAAATATCATCTCCTAAACAAAAATCAGACTACAGTATTATTATGGATTTAAATATATAAATTACAAGTAGAAATTTATTCCAAAATAAAAACACTTATAAGTGCTTAAATATATACAAATAAACCTGCTATAAAAAACGCAATAATGCCTATAAGCATGATCCAAATGGCTATTTTCTGAACTATTGGATTCATTTTTGTCACCTCTATTTAATTATAATATATTTTTTCTTTTTTTGGAATATAAATATAAAAAAAACATATAATTTGATGAGGGATAAAAATGAAAAAATATATGGACAAGTTAAAACGTAGAATTTATTTTAATAAGAATTTATTTTTGTTTTTAATTGTATTAGTATTAGTAGGTGTTGGAGCAGGGGCGTTATTTTCATTAATATTAAGTGATGGTGATAAAAAATTAGTAACGGATTATCTTAATGATTTTATAACTAATATTTCAAAAAGTAATTTTAATTTTAATGTTTCTTTTTTTAACACGGTAATTTTTACTTTGGGATTTGCATTAATAATATGGTTATTTGGTATTTCTATCATTGGTATTTTATTTGTTTTACCTTTTTTATTTATTAAATCATTTGTGTTGGGGTTTAGTATTGGTAGTATTTTAATTAATTTTAAATTTAAAGGAATACTTCTTTCTTTAGCGTATGTTGTTCCTCATCATGTGGTAAATATAATGGTATATATTTTAATTTCAGCTTATTCAATTATGATTTCTTATAGACTTTTTAATAGTATGAGAGAAAAAAAGAATTTTGATTTTAAACTTTTTATGAATAAGTATTTGTTTATTTTGCTTTTTTCTTTAAGTATTCTGTTTATTAGCTCTTTATATGAGGTTTTCGTGCTACCAAATATTATGCATTTTATAGTTAATTTAATAAAATGATGGATTTTCTATCATTTTTTATGTATAATACTTTTGGAGGAATTTATATGCCAAAAGTTGTTGTTGGAATGAGTGGGGGAGTTGATAGTAGTGTTGCTGCTATCGAACTGTTAAACGCGGGCTATGAAGTAATAGGCCTTTTTATGCGTAATTGGGATAGTACTATTAATAATGATATTTTAGGCAATCCCAATGATTTGAACGATATATGCCCACAAGAAAAGGATTATAATGATGCTTTGAAGGTTTGCAAAAAATTAAATATTCCTCTTTATAGAATTGATTTTGTAAAAGAATATTGGGATTATGTTTTCACTTATTTTTTAGATGAACTTAAGAAGGGAAGAACACCTAACCCGGATATTATGTGTAATAAATATATTAAATTTGATATGTTTGCTAAAAAAGCATGGGAACTTGGTGCTGATTTTATTGCTACTGGTCATTATGCAAGAATTAAGAATGGAAAATTGCTTAGAGGTATTGATAATAATAAAGATCAATCATATTTTCTTTCACAGGTGTCAAAGAAGCAATTAGAAAAGGTATTATTTCCAGTAGGGGATATGACAAAAGATGATGTTAGAAAAATTGCTCATGAATATGATTTGATTACTGCTTCTAAAAAAGATTCCACGGGAATTTGTTTTATTGGAGAGCGAAATTTTAAAGAATTTTTAAAAAATTATTTGCCTAATAATCCTGGTGATATTGTTAATATAGATACTAATGAGGTTTTAGGTAGACATAGTGGTCTTATGTATTATACAATTGGTCAAAGGAGAGGCCTTAATGTAGGCGGGACTAAAGATAGAATGTTTGTTGTTTCTAAAGATCTTGATAAAAATATATTATATGTGGCTCTTGGAGATGAAAATAAATATTTATTAAGTTATGCTTGTGAAATTGAAGAAGTTAATTTGCTTGATGACTTGCCTACTAGGTGTACAGCTAAGTTTCGTTATAGACAGCCTGATAATGATGTTTATGTAGAAAAACTGGAAAATGGTAATTTACTTATTAAATACCCCGAAGGGGTTAAAGCTGTTACCGAAGGGCAGGCGTGTGTTTTATATAATGGTGAAGAGTGCTTAGGTGGCGGAATTATAAAGAGGGTTTTTAAGAAAAATAAAAATTAGATTTTTATTTTTTTTATTTTAAATTTGCATAATGTTGTTATTGTTGACTTTTAATACATTTAAATTTACATTTTACTTTACATTTTACTTGACATTTTTTGTTAGTTTTTATAAAATTATTGTAGGAGGGTATAGGTAATGGAAAGATTAAATGATATTTTAAGGGAACTTGGCATTTCAAAAGTTAAACTTGCTAAATGTTTGGGCGTTTCTAGACAAATGATTTATAATTATTTAGAACTTGATGATTTAAATAAATGGCCAAAAGACAAAAAAGTTATTTTGTTAAACATTTTAGGGATTAAAACTTCAGATGAACTTTATAACATAAAAGTTGATACAGATTATATTATGGATGTTGAAATGCGCATTAATAGTTTGTTTGAAAATTCTAATAAAAGTGAGGTTTCTGCTGATAACGCAATATTTAGTGGTTTAGGAATTAAGCAAAAAGAATTACTTCATAATATTATTGATGAGGTAAAAGAACGCCTTGAGGATGACCAAGATGATAGTGCTTATAATTCTATGCTTTATTTATATCATTATTTACAAACTATGGAAAGTTCTAAGGTATTAAAATACATTTTAGCTTATATGTCTAAAGCTGCTGGTTATACTAAGCCTTATGAATTCACTTACGATGAGACTGAACAGTTTGTTTTTGAAAGTGTTTTGTTTTCTGCATTAACATTATATAATTCTGGTAATGCTAGTAAATCAAAAATTGCGGCTACACATAAACGTTTTGTAGATCAGATTGAACAAAAATTGGAAGAAAAAATGAGCCGTACTTTAGAAATAAATTCGGCAAAGGTTCAAGCTATGAAGGAACTTGGCTATACAGAAATTAATGAAGATAATGCAGCTGAGGTATTATCAAAAATTGTTGAAATTCAATCTAGAAAAGTTGGCCAGTAAAATTCCTATAATATATACGATGTTAACCTTAAACTTAACATAATGCCTGTCGTTTTACGCAAGCAAGGCGATAAATGGCATAATACAAA
>CACZQJ010000067.1 GCA_902783265.1 uncultured Erysipelotrichaceae bacterium
ACTGTTGGTTTAATTTTATTTATATTATTATTTTACCATGAAAAGAGCTTATTTTTACATATACATGAATAATCGTAAGATTACTATATTCTGATTATTAACCATATTATTTTATTGCATAAAAAACGCATATAAAATGTGTTTGAAAATAAGTGTCAGAGTGTTACAAGTCAGTACCCTAATTCCTCTCAAAAATGAGTATATTTTAACCTATTTTCCTTAATTTTTCTTCTTTTTTTATTAAAACTTGCAAGATTTCAATTCTTAAAAACTCCCATTTTATAAGGGTTTAAGTGATGGTCGCCATAAATACAAGACAACCAGTTTATATTAGTTTTATTTTCATTCATTTGGATCAACTCCTTTTTCTATAACATTATATCATAAAAAGAGTATCTTTTGATAATACTCTTAAAGTCTTATTTTTTGAACTGATTTTTAGCTAACAATTTTAATAAATCTTTCTAGGGATGTTGTTTTTACTATTTGATATCTCGGAATGTGCCATTTATCAACTTTTTGAGTAGCCTTTGTTCCCCCTCCAATGAAAGCTAATTCAAAGCCTGCTTCTTTTACCTGTCTGTTACTAGTTTCGTTGTAAGCATAAAATGGATAACAGAAAGCCATTTTAGACTTTGTTATTTCTTGTGATTTTTTCAGATCTTTCATAACGTAATCATTTGATGAACATAGCATTTTTGCACCTCTGCTTTCTGTTTTACAAACATTACTAGTGTGCATATCATTTGTATGGGATTCTATATCTAAATAATATGATTCATAATTTTTAATGTCCCACCACCCAGTTATTAAAAATAGTGTGGCATGCATTTGATATTCGTTAAGCAATGGGTTTAATTTGTCTCCATTATGTTTGCCAGTTCCTTTGGCGCCATCATCTACTGTTATTAAAACACTTTTTTCGGGTATATCAATTTTTCCATACATCCAATCTCTAAATTCTTCCATGGAAAGTGTTTTATAATTATTATCTTTTAAATAATCAAGTTGCTTTCTAAAGTCACTTACTATTTCACAGTTTCCTTCATTACATTCTTCACCTAACGTCGGATCATAAAAGAAGTGATAATTTAAAACTGCAATGCCTTTGGTGTTTTTTTGAGTATAGATTACGGTTCTTTTTTTTGTGCCAATATTTCCAGCTTTATCTTTTACTGTATAGGTTGCTTCGTATGTTCCTTCTTTATTTTTATCAATGTTGTTTGTTACTTTTACTTTATTTGTTATGTCGCCATCAATGTCATCCGTGGCCGAAAAGCCTTTTTCTTTATATTCAGTACCTAGTGCATAAAAAACTTTATCTGCATCTTTAAGGGTGATTTTTGGTTTAGTATTGTCTTTTACTTCTACTTTTATTGTTTTACTCTTTTTAAATATTAGATAAGTTACACTATATTTGATTTTATATATACCTATTTGTTTGGTATTTACTTTTTTGTCAGTTTTTATTTTGTTACTTATATCTTTTTTAAAAAAAGTTGCGGTTACTTTTTCTTCATATTTACCATTAACTGGAATCGTTGCATCTTTGGCGTTTATTTTTAATGACGATAGAAATAATAAATATATTAAATATATCGCTAATAAAAATAATATAACAAATATAAATACTACCCATTTTTTTAATTTTCTTTTTTTCATAGTTTCACCTCAAATATAAATATTGATTATATCTATATTATAACATACATGTTTTTATTATTTACTTTTATAATAATCCATGTATTTTATCCCTATTTGTTTATAAATATCCGATGATCTTGGAAGGTTTAATAGTCTTGCAAAAATTAAGTTATAAAATTCATCAAATAGGAATATCGCGCAAATAGTAATACTAAAAGTAATAAATACTTCTTTTTTTATTATAGTTGATAAATAGGCGCATATGGGAACTATTATATATATTAATAATAAAGCAGAAAGGCCAAAAAATGTAACACTTCTTAAACAAACGAAGCCATTAATATTCCCAAAATTTAGTATTTCAGTATTATAATCCCAACATCTTATGCCATCCATTAATTCATACATGACAAGTCCAGTAAAATATTCTAATATTCCCGTGAAAATAAAGGCAATTAAAAAGATTAAGAACGGATGCTTTTTTAGTTTTTTTGTTAGTATCATAATCATAATTGAGCCTGTTGCATATATATTTATCCATGGAAGGAAGTTGGCACCTCTCCAATAAAATTCTTTCATTCCACTATTAAAATAGTAAAATATAAATTCATAAATCCAACCAAAGATTCCAGAAATCACTATTACTAAACATATTATGCCTATTTTTTGCCATGATTCTAGTTTTAATTCATTATTTATATATTCATTATATATTTTTTTCATATGCCCTCCTATAGATATTTTATCATATTCTTTTTAATAAAATTAAAAGTAACAAAAATTAATTTGTTACTTTACAGTTAATTTCAAATTGGAATATTGCTAAAACTCACCTATTTTGGTAAATGGAAAAATTCTAAATTTGGTCTTTCCTGATATTTGTTTTTCATTTATTAATCCAATTATACGGCTGTCTGTTGAATTTGTTCTATTATCACCTAGTACAAAATAATATCCTTCTGGTATTTTTTTATATCCTAAGTCTTCCAATTTAAAGTCAAAAGTCGTTTGATTATTTTTTAAAAATTTTTCTTTAATGTATTTGCCATTTACGTATAATTTGTTGTCTTTATATTCTACCTTATCTCCAGGAAGGCCAATTATTCTTTTTATTAATTTGTCGTTATTATTTTTAAAGACAATAACTTCAAATCTTTTGTAATTTTTGTTATATTTATTTAATATTAAAATTTCACCATTATCTAATGTTGAATACATGGATTTTCCTTCAACTTCAACTGGTGTCATAATAAAGCTTCTAAATAGAACAACTAATATAATAATTATTATGTAAGGAATTAAATCTTTAAAAAATTTTATTATTTTTTGATCACTTTCTAGTATCATATTTATCCCCTTTAACAAGAAAAAATAAGGTCTGGCCTTATTTTCTTTCTTTAATTTTTGCTTGTCCTTTAAGGTCACGTAAATAATTAAGTTTAGCTCTTCTAACTTTTCCTTTTCTTACAACTTCTACGCTGTCAATCTTTGGTGATGAAAATGGGAATGTTCTTTCAACTCCAACACCACTTGATTTTTTTCTAACAGTGAAGTTTTTACTTACGCCACTACCTTTAATGGCAATTACAATACCTTCAAACGCTTGAATTCTTTCACGTTTTCCTTCGATGATTCTAACGTTAACTTTTACAGTATCACCGACACGAAATTCAGGTAAATCAGTTCTGATTTGGCTTTTCGTTATAATATCAACCAAATTCATAGTCTCACTCTCCTTTTGTTAATCTATGATCATAAGTAACGATCTCAGCGGATCACGACGTCAATAATTGTAACATATTTTATTTAAAATTTCAACTATCTTTTTCTACCTATTTTCATTTCTTCTTTTAAGTATATTTCTTTTAATTGATTTTTTAATTCTTTTTCTACTAAATTTACTTTTTTTATTAATGTATTTATATATTTTTTATCTAAAAACTTGGCATATTTGTTAATTATTATACTTTTGTATCTAATTGTGTCTTCAATTACAAGTTCTAAGGCATCACCATCGGTATCTTCATCATCAATAACTGTTAATAAAAAATTTAGGTAAGCGTTTAGTTTCCTTTTTGTTTTTCTTTTCAATACTTTTTCAATCAATTCTGGTTCGACCAACGTTAGGTGGCTAACTTCGATACCATCATAGGGAATAGTGTTTTGAGGTTTGATATTAAATCCTTTTATTTGTTCATAATCAATGTATCCATGAACTATTTCTGTATTATCTTTATCAACTATATAATATCTTTTACTCATAATTGTCTCCCTCTAATAAATCAGGCCTGCGCTCTTTTGTTTTCTTTAGAGCTTCTTCTTGCCTAAATTTTTTTATATTTTCATGATGCCCTGAGAGTAACACATCTGGCACCTTCATGCCCCTAAATTCTACGGGTTTGGTGTATACTGGGTAATCTAACAAGTTATTATTAAATGAATCGTTTAAGTGGGATTCTTCTTCGATTACCCCATCTAACAGCCTTACTACACTATCGGTAATTACCATGCTTGGAAGTTCTCCTCCTGTTAAAACGTAATCGCCTATACTTATTTCTAAATCTGCTAGTGTTCTTATTCTTTCATCGAATCCTTCATAGTGACCACATATTATTATTAAATGTTTTTCCTTTGATAGATTATATGCCTCTTTTTGGTTATATTTTTTTCCTTGTGGGGTCATAAGGATTATTTTACTATCTTTAGTTTTTATATCATCTACGGCATCAAAGATTGGCTGTGGCATTAAAACCATACCTCTTCCACCACCATAACCATAATCATCAACTTTTTTGTGAGGATCTTTACTATATTTTCTTATGTCATGAATTTTTATTTCTACTTTTTTGTTTCCTATTGCTCTTTTAATGATTGAAGTATTTAAAAAAACTTCAAACATTTCTGGGAAAATTGTTAATATGTCAATCCTCATTGATAAATCCTTTTATTAAATCTAAATGAATACTTTCATCTATTTCTTTTACAAATTCGTCGACATAAGGCACTAAATAGGTTTTATCATTATTCTTTATAACTAACAGTTCTTGGCTGCCATTTTTTTCGATTACTTCTAAATTACCAATATATTGGTCTTTATCATACACTTTCTTACCATATAAGTCTTCATTTAAAATTCCTGGGAAAATAAAATCTTCTTTATTAATGTATATGCTTTTACCCTTTAAAGTGAGGACTTCATTAATATCATTGATTCCATTTAAAGTTATCATATCAAAGTTTTTATGTTTACGATAACTATTTATTATATATTCATTATCATTGATATATATTTTTGAACCTTTTTTAAATATTATTTCTTTATATTTGAAATCAGAGATAATTTTAACTTCGCCTTTTATTCCGTGAGTATTTACTAGTTTACCAATATATAGCATTTGATCATCTCCTTAATTCATATAAAATTATGCTTGTGGCGACAGCTACATTTAAGCTTTCACATTGTTTATTCATTGGAATGTATAAATAGTCTTTAGCTAATTTTAAAAGTTTTTCACTGACGCCTTTTCCTTCGTTCCCCATTATTATAGCAATCTTTTCTTTTTTTTCAATATCTTTTAGGTTTTTGCCACCATCAACTTTTGTGGCAAAAATTTTATGTGTATCTTTTATTTTGCTTATAAATTCTTCTAAGTTTTCTTTTATGATATTTGCATTAAAGATCATTCCTTGAGATGCTCTTATTACCTTTGAACTATAAATATCTGCGCATTTATCGTTTATGACAATAGTATCAATATCAAAGGCAACGCTGCTTCTTATAATAGTTCCTAAATTTCCTGGATCTTGAACACTATCTAAGATAAGTATTTTACCTTCTTTAAATTTCATTGATTTCTTTTCGCATATTCCAAATATTCCCGTAGGGTTTTCAAGCTCTGTTAAATATTTAATAACATTTTCACTTATTTCATTTATTTCAATTTCTAAGTTATATTCTTTTCCTTGCGGGACTAATACTTCTTTTAAATATCCGTTATTATAAGCTTCTTTTACAAGGTGATCTCCTTCTACTAAAAACAAGTTTTCTTTGTCTCTATATTTCTTTTCTCTTAGCTGTTTTATTCTTTTTATTTTTTCATTATTTGTAGAACTATATAACATATTTATCACCTAAAATAATTTTAACAAAAAAAAGGATTAAAGTAAATTAATCCTAATTA
>CACZQJ010000068.1 GCA_902783265.1 uncultured Erysipelotrichaceae bacterium
GATAATTTTAAAAGAAAATATCGCGATATTGACGTTTTAATGATAGACGATATTCAATATCTAGAAATAGCCAGTAAAACACAACAAGAATTTTTTAACACCTTCAATGAGCTGCATACTCAAAATAAACAAATAATTATTTCCTCAGATAGATCCCCAGATGATTTAAAAAAACTTGAAGATAGACTAAGAACACGGTTCAACTGGGGTCTAACGATAGACATACTACCACCAGATTTAGAATTAAGACTAAAAATTCTAGATAACAAAATTAAATCACATGAAATAGATAGCTTTGTTCCAGAAGAAGTAAAAGAATATATTGCTAATAACTGTACAACCGACATTAGAAAACTTGAAGGAGCCCTTACTAGAGTATTTGCCTACGCAACAATAATGAATGGATCAGAGATAACACTAGAACTTGCAATAGAAGCTTTGAAAGACTATATAGGGAAAAATGTAATATCAAAAAATAAAATAGATCAAGTTATAAATCTTGTAGCCAACAACTATAACATAACACCAGAAGACATAAAATCTAAAAAAAGGCTAAAGAAAATCGCCGTTCCTAGACAAATTGGAATGTATATATGCAGAATGCATTTAAAAGAATCTCTTCCTAAAATAGGTAGTGAATTTGGTGGAAAAGATCATACAACTGTAATGCACTCAGTTTCTAAAATTAAAAGAGAATTAAAAAAAGATAAAAATTTAGAAGTAGAAATATCAAAAATTATAAACATGATTAAATAAGTGCAAAAAAAACTTTTTTCCACAAACAAAAAACAATAAATTTTAATAAAAAACGCTTTAAATAAAAACAAAAAGACACTTATCCACTTTTTCCACACCAATAATAAAAAATAAAATTAATTAAATAAAAAAGGAGAAATATTTATGAAACTAGAAATAAATCAAACTGTGTTGTTAGAACACTTAAATTACGTAATAAGGGGTATTTCTACTAAAAATTTAAGACCTATTTTAAATTGTATAAAATTTGAATTAAACGAAGATGGTTTATATTTAATGAGTACTGATAATGAAATATCAATAAAAACATTTATTGATAAAATGTTTATAAAAAAAATAGATACATTAGGGGAAATAGTTGTATCTGGTAGATATATATATGATATAGTTAGAAAATTACCAGACGAAACTATAAATTTAGAAGAAGTTATTGATTCAAAATTATATATAACAACTACAAATTCTTCATTTACACTAAATTGCAGCAATGTAAATGAATTTCCAGATTTAGAATTAGAATTTAACAAAAACCCTATAATTTTAAATCAAAAAGCTTTTAAAACAATTATAAACCAAACAGCATACGCCACTTCAGCAAGCGAAACAAGGCCAGTTTTAACAGGAATAAATTTTAAAATTAATGATAATATTATGGAATGCACAGCAACAGATTCATACAGACTAGCTGTTAAAAAAGTAGAATTATCTGATAAAGCTGTGGAAAAAACCAATATCATAATTCCAACAAAAAATTTAAATGAACTTGTTAAACTAATGAATAATGATGAGGACAATCTAGAAATGCATATTTTCGGCAATAAAGTAGTATTCAAATTTAATGAAATTACTATGATGACAAGACTAATAAGTGGAACATATCCAGATACATCTAAACTAATACCTGAAGAATTTGAATTAATAATGAACATTAAATATGATGACTTTTATAGTGCTATAGATCGTGCTTCTTTATTAACAAATGAGTCTGATAAAAACACAATAAAATTTCAAAGCAATAAAAACGAAGCAATTATTTCATCTAATATTCCAGAAATAGGTAATGTTGAAGAAAAAGTCACTGTGCAAAAAAATAATGATAATGAAATAAAAATAGCTTTTAATTCCAAATTTATGATGGATGCCATTAGAGCTTTAGAATCAGATGAAATAAATTTAATGTTTAACGGTGAAATAAAACCAATTATATTAAAAAATCCTGAAAGCGATGACTTAATTGAATTAATATTACCAATAAGAACTTATTAAATAAAAAAAGATATTTTGATAAAGTGAACCATTAAAAGTTCATAAAAAATATCTTTTTTATTTATAAAAAATAATAAAAAGTTAAAAAATATCTACAAATTTTAAATATTTTCCACAAAAAAAAGCCATTTACGACAAAAATTGATAATTTTCGACACCAATAAAGAGTATAAGAAAATTGTCTTTTTGAAGACAAAGGGGGAAAATATATGATTAATAGTATGGAGATTAGTAGTAAAACATGTGCTTTAAGTTTTAAAAATGAAAATATGAGCTCGTTCCTAGAAGGAACTGAGGAATACAACGTAGAAATGCCATTACAAGAACTAATTAATTATAACTGTGAATATTATGGAAGTTCTTTTGAAGGAAGAGTAAAGGGGGCGCAACAAAGTTTAGGAATGAAATATAAATTACCTATAATAATCGAAGAAAGCAGAGAAATAGTATTTTTTCCAACAAAAGCCTATAACAGTGATAATTGTTCTTGGATAGCTTTAAATAATATTGCCAAATACGAGAAAAGTAAAAATTCAACCATAGTTACATTTAATTCAGGAATTAAAAGAGAATATAAAATTTCAATTGAATCCTTTGAAAATCAAATGCTTAGAGCAACTAAATTACTACTTAATCTAAAAAATCGAAAATTAGAATTGAATTAATCAAAAAAATAAGCATCTTAAAGCTTATTTTTCTTTCTTTTGGCTCATTTTTGTGATATAATGATATTGAGGTATAGGAGTACACCAAAAGCTAAAATTTAAAATAAGAGCCATAAAAACGAAAAGAGGAATTATAATGATTCTTAAAAACATCAGTATTCGCCAATTTAGAAACTATTCTAAATTAGATTTAGACTTAAATGATAAAATAAACATTATTTATGGATCAAACGGAGAAGGAAAAACTAACATATTAGAAAGTATTTATGTTTTAGCTTTAACCAAATCACACCGTTCTTTTATAGATAACAATCTTATAAAAAACGGTGAAGAAAATGCCATTATAAAAGGTACATTAGAAAAAGGTATGATTTATAATCTCGAAATACTTTTAGGAAAAACTAAAAAGCAAGTTAAAATTGATAACAAAGTAGAGCCCAAATTAGCAGCATACATAGAAAAAATGAATGTTATCATTTTTTCTTCAGAAGATCTAGATTTAATTAAAGGAAGTCCTGGTGAAAGAAGAAAATATATAAATTTAGAATTAAGCCAAATATCTACAAATTATTATAATGCTTTAAATGAATTTGAAAAACTTTTAAAAATAAGAAATGAAACTTTAAAAAAAATTAATAATTTTGAGACGGTTAATTTAAACTATTTTAATATTTTAACTGATTATCTAATAAATAAAAGTGTTTTTATTTATCAAATGAGAAATCAATATATTCAAAAATTAAATAAAATTTGTCCAAGCATTTTTAAAGAAATATGGGGGTTAGATGGTTTTAGTATTAAATATAAACCGTCGATAGAAATAGAAAATTTCAATAAAGATAATATAAAAAAAAGTTTTGAAACAACATTAAAAGAAAACTATGAAAAAGAAGTAATGGCTAAAATGACTCTTTACGGGCCTCACAGAGACGATTTTGAGTTTTGCTTAGTAAATGACTCTTTACGGGACTTTGGATCGCAGGGACAACAAAAAATGGCTGTTTT
The DNA here is from genome assembly GCA_902783265.1 of uncultured Erysipelotrichaceae bacterium. GTDB lineage: Bacteria > Bacillota_I > Bacilli_A > RF39 > UBA660 > Coprosoma. The sequence goes on from CACZQJ010000068.1 coordinate 3,693, forward strand.
AGCCCTAAAACTATCTGAAATTGAAGTTTTCAGTGATTATAAAAAAACAAGTCCAATAATTTTATTAGACGATGTGTTTAGTGATTTAGATAGTATGAAGAAAAATAATTTATTAAAACACATTAATAAAGACATGCAGGTAATAATTACGACAACAGATTTAGATAGTATTGATAAAAAATTACTCAAAAGAGCTAAATTAATACATATAGAAAAAGGAAAAATATTTCAAAAAGAGGTGCAAAAATGAACGAACAAGAACATTATAATGAATCTGATATTCAAGTATTAGAGGGCCTAGAAGCTGTAAGAAAAAGACCAGGAATGTACATAGGAACAACGGACGTAAAAGGACTTCATCATTTAGTATGGGAAATTGTGGATAACAGTATTGACGAGGCCTTAGCAGGATACTGTGATAATATTGAAATTATTATAAATAAAGATAATTCCATAACTGTTAAAGATAATGGACGTGGAATACCCGTAGGAAAGCATCCTAAAACAGGACTTTCCACAGTGGAAACGGTTTATACCGTATTACACGCCGGAGGAAAATTTGGTGGTGGCGGATATAAAGTTTCAGGCGGACTTCATGGTGTTGGCGCATCAGTTGTAAATGCCTTATCAAAATGGACTACAGTTACAGTCTATAAAGATGGAAAAATCCACGAAGCTAAGTTTAAAGACGGCGGCAAAATAGCTCAGCCTTTAACAATAATTGGCGAATGTGATCCAGAAAGAACAGGAACTACAGTATCTTTTAAACCAGATCCAGAAATATTTGATACAGATATCTACGATTATGAAACATTAAAAGTAAGAACTAGAGAATTAGCATTTTTAAATAAAGGATTGAAATTAACATTAAGAGATGACAGAGACGAAGAAGACACTCAAGGAGAAAGTTTTCACTATGAAGGCGGTATCAGCGAATATGTTAGATTTATAAATCAAGGAAAAACTCCAATTCATGAAGATATTATCCATTTAGAAGGCGAAAAAGACGGAGTATTCTTCGAAGTTGCCATGCAGTATAATACAAGCTACAATTCCAATATATATTCGTTTGTAAATAATATTAACACTCATGATGGGGGAACTCACGAAGAAGGAGTGAAGAGAGCTTTAACCAGAGTAATAAACAATTATGCTAGAAAAGCAGGAATTTTAAAAGAAAAAGATGAAGCTTTAACGGGTGATGACGTAAAAGAAGGAATCACAATGATTGTTTCTTGTAAACATCCAAATCCTCAATTTGAAGGTCAAACAAAAGGAAGATTAGGAAATTCAGAAGTAAGAAAATTAGCTGATAGCGTGTTTTCAGATGGCTTTGAAAACTTCTTGCTAGAAAACCCAGAAGAAGCTAGAGTAATTGTTAATAAGGCAATGTTAGCCTCTAGAGCTAGAAACGCCGCTAAAAGGGCGAGAGAAATCACAAGAAAAAGCGAAATAAATCAAACAACATTCTTTGGAAAACTTTCTGACTGTAAAAGTAAAGACCCAAAAGTCTCAGAAATATTTATAGTCGAAGGAGACTCAGCTGGCGGAAGTGCAAAAAAAGGAAGAGATTCAATGACCCAAGCCATACTTCCACTTAGAGGAAAAATACTGAACGTAGAAAAAGCAAGATTAGATAGAGCCTTGGGAAATGAAGAAATAAGAACAATTATAACGGCTTTTGGTACAGGAATAGGGGAAGATTTTAATCTAGATAAACTAAGATACGATAAAATAATAATAATGACCGATGCCGATGTTGATGGATCTCACATTAGAGTTTTATTACTAACACTATTCTATAGATTCTTTAGACCGATAGTAGAAGCAGGTCACGTCTATGCAGCGCAACCACCACTATATAGAATAATGCATGGAAAAACTCGAAAATATGTTTTAAATGATGAAGAAAAAGATAAGTATTTAGCATCATTAAAAGAAGGAACAAAAACCGAAGTTGCCAGAATGAAAGGTTTAGGCGAAATGGATGCTGAAGAACTAAATGAGACAACAATGGACATTGAAAAAAGAGTTTTAAGAAAAATAACTGTAGAAGATTGCGTAGCTGCAGATGCTATATTTGAAAAATTAATGGGAGACGAAGTTGAACCAAGAAGAGAATTTATTGTGGAAAATGCTGGATATGCAATAAACATCGATATTTAGGGGGTGAAATAGATGAATGATGAAAATAATGAAATAAAAAATTTAGAAGAAAAAGATGAATTAAAAGAAACATCCGAAGAAAATAAAGAGATTAATCTCAATGTAAGCAATTCAGAATTTAGCGGCTATTTCCATGAAAGAGATAGTTTAACTGAAAACAATATTGTTAGTGAGGTAAGTACATCATTTCTTGAATATTCAATGAGTGTTATAACCTCTAGGGCCCTACCAGATCTTAGAGATGGATTAAAACCTGTTAATAGACGAATTTTGTGGGCAATGTATGAATCAGGTTACACACCAGACAAACCACACAGAAAATCTGCAACAACAGTAGGATATGTTATGGGTAATTATCACCCACATGGAGACTCATCTATTTATGAAGCAATGGTTAGGATGGCACAGGATTTTAACCAAAGGTATATGCTAGTTGATGGTCATGGAAACTTCGGTAACATTGAAGGTGATGGCGCAGCAGCTATGCGTTATACTGAATCAAGACTAGATAAAATTTCATTAGAATTACTAAGAGATATTAGAAAAGATACCGTTGACATGGATGACAACTTTGACTTTACAAAAAAAGAACCAACAGTTCTCCCATCACGTTTTCCAAATATTTTAGTAAATGGAACAATGGGAATAGCTGTAGGTATGGCCACAAACATTCCACCACACAATTTAGGAGAAGTTATAGATGGTTGTATCGCGTATATAGATAATCCAGAAATAGATACATTAGGATTAATGCAACATATTAAAGGTCCAGATTTTCCAACAGGTGGCATTATTTTAGGAAATAAAGGTATAAGACAAGCCTATGAAACTGGCAGAGGCAGCATTACAATTCGAAGTAAAGCCACAATTGAAGAAAAAAATGGAAAAAACTATATTATTATTGATGAAGTACCATACGGTGTAAATACTTTAGAATTAAAAAACAAAGTAGCAGAACTTGTTCATACTAAAGTAATCGATGGAATAGCAGATTATCACACCGACTTAAAAGATGGAGTAAAAATAACCATAACATTAAAAAAGGATGCAAATCCACAAGTAGTTTTAAACAATTTATATAAACATACTAATTTTCAAACAAATTATGGAATAATACTTTTAATGCTAGATAATGGTGTTCCAAGAACACTAGGATTAAAAAGTATCATTTCTAAATATATAGACTTTCAAAAAGAAGTAATAATTAGAAGAACTAAATACGATTTAAATAAAGCTGAAGCTAGAGTTCATATACTAGAAGGATTAAAAATAGCCCTAGATAATATTGATGATTTCATTAAAATAATAAGAGAATCTGAAACAGACATAATTGCTAAAGAAACATTGATGTCAAAATATGAATTAAGCGAGGCCCAAGCCGACGCTATATTAGAATTAAAATTGCGTCGTTTAACAGGATTAGAACGAGAAAAAATAGAGGCAGAATTAGCAGAACTACTTGAAAAAATAAAACAATATAAAGAAATTTTAGCATCGGAAGCCAAAGTTTTAGAAATAATAAAGACAGAACTTCAAGAAATTAAAGATAAATACGCTGATGAAAGAAGAACCCATATTGATATGACCGCAATAGATTTCATTGAAGATGAATCGTTAATACCTGTGGAAAACATCGTGGTAACTTTAACAAATAAAGGTTACATTAAACGAATGACCAGCGAAACATACAAAACGCAAAACAGAGGCGGTAAAGGTATTAAAGGAATGACAACAACAGAAGATGATTTTGTGGAAAAACTATTGTCAATGACCACACATGATTATATAATGTTCTTCAGTAATAAAGGAAAAGTATATAGAATGAAAGGTTACGAAATTCCACAATTCAGTAGACAATCTAAAGGACTTCCAATAATAAACTTATTACCACTAGAAAAAGACGAAGAAATAAAAGAAATGCTTAAAATAGAACAAGAAGATAAATACGAAAACATTGTATTTTGTACACAAAATGGCCTAGTTAAGAGAACCAACCTAAGTGAATTTGATAGAATTAGAACAACCGGAAAACTAGCAATTACTCTTAAAGATAATGATGAATTATTGTCAGTAAAGAAAACAACCGGCCAAGATGAAATAATTATTGCATCATCAAATGGAAGAATGATAAGATTTAATGAAGCAGAAATAAGAATTATGGGTAGAAGTGCTTCAGGGGTAAAAGGAATTGAAATTGGAAACGGCAAATGCGTCGGATTGGAAACAGCTCAAGAAAATGCCGAAATATTAGTAGTAACAGAAAAAGGCTTCGGAAAACGAACAAAAGTTCGAGAATATCGAATGACACACAGGGGCAGTAAAGGTGTAAAAGCTCTAAATATAACAGAAAAGAATGGAAATATTGTTTCATTTAAAATAGTAAGTGGGGATGAAGATCTAATGATTATAACTGATAGTGGAATAATTATTAGGTTGGACATTACTCAAGTTTCAACAACAGGAAGAGTAGCTCAAGGTGTTAGATTAATCAGATTAAACGATGATCAAAAAGTAAGCAATATTGCCATTTTAGAGAAAGAACAGCAAGAAAATAGTGACGAAAATAATTTAGAAAAAAACACAAACATCGAAAAAGAAAAATAATTTAATATATTATTTTTCTTTTTACTTTGTGTATTATTTACACAAAGTAAAATGCACAAGCAATGTTTCACGTGAAACATTGACAAAAACGCAAAACTGTGGAAAACTTGCTTTTAAAAAAGAAAATTAATTCAAAAGAAGTCACAAAAAGGCCAAATTAAATCAAAAAAGGTTTAAAAAAATCAAAATCAACAATGTTTCACGTGAAACATCAAAATATAACTGTGTAAAGCCAAAATAATCAGTTTGTATACGAAGCACTTTCTAATAAAAACGTAGAGCATGTCAATGTTCCACGTGGAACATTGACACAAGAACCAGTATACACAATTAAAAAAAAACAAATTATAGCAATGTTTCACGTGAAACATTAAAAATAGTATGAAACTGTGGAAAAAGCACACTTATGGTAAGAAATAACATAATTTTAAGCAAAAACACAGTATTTCATAAATGCTAGAAATAAATAAAAGGTAAGTAAAATCAAGCGAGATTCATCCTAACTTACTGATATTATAAGAAGCTAATGTAAATCTATTCAATGTTTCACGTGAAACATTGAATAGAACAAAACTTATGTAAAAAAATAATGCGAATAACCAAAAACAATTTTTCCCTCGTTATTAGGAATATATTCAAGTAATAATAAAATAAAATATAGCAAAATCTTAAAACAAACAGTTTGCAATGTTTCACGTGAAACATTGCAAAAAAAGAAAATATGTGGAAAACTAAAAAAGGCGTTTTAGATGAAAAAAACCTCTAAAAAAGACATTTTTGTAAATATAAATTTAAAAATTTGTTGAAAAAATAAATAAAATAATGTATATTTATAGCGGTACAACATTTATGGCTGAACCAGGTCAGAATCGGAAGATAGCAGCCTTAAAGTCCTCTAAATGTGTGTACCTTTTTTGTAGGTGATATTGTGGAAAAATATATAGATGTAATTTTAAAAGAAGCAGAAAAAAGCTTAAAAAGTGATGACGTTCCAGTTGGCGCAATTATTGTGGAAAAAGGTAAAATAATAGCACGAGCACACAACACAAGAGAAAAACAGAAAAAAATAACAGGACATGCTGAAATAAATGCCATAGAAAAAGCTTCAAAAAAGAAAAAAACATGGCATTTACCAGATTGTGTATTATATGTTACACTAAAGCCATGCAAAATGTGCCTAGAAGTTATAAAAGAAGCCAGAATCGACACAATATACTATTTAATTGATCGAGACAAAAAAACAAGAGATAAAAACATAAAATTAATAAAAATAAATCATGTGGAAAACCAAGCTAAAATATTAAAAGAATTCTTTAAAAATAAAAGAAAATAAACCAATTATTTTCTTTTATTATAAGTAAATGTGGTATAATTATATAGATTAGAGGTGTTAGCATGTATCAAGCATTATATCGAAAATATAGGCCAAAAACATTAGAAGATGTATGTGGGCAAGAAACAATAGTCAAAATATTAAAAAACTCCATAAGAAAAAATGAAATTAATCACGCCTATTTATTTGCTGGTCCTAGAGGAACAGGTAAGACAAGCATTGCCAAGATATTTGCTAAAATAGTAAACTGCGAAAACTTAAAAGATTGTGTTCCATGCGAAAAATGTACAAGTTGCACCCAGACGAACAATAGCGATATAATCGAAATAGATGCCGCATCCAACAATGGCGTAGACGAAATAAGAGAACTAAGAAATAAAGTAAATTTAGTGCCTTCTTATGGTAAATATAAAGTTTATATCATTGATGAAGTACATATGTTAACCGTAGGAGCATTTAATGCCTTATTAAAAACACTAGAAGAACCACCGTCACATGTTATTTTTGTATTAGCAACAACAGATCCACAAAAAATACCAGAAACAATATTATCAAGGTGTCAAAGACTAGATTTTAAAAAGATTAGCAATGACGCAATTGTGGAAAACTTAGATAAAATAGCTAAAAAAGAGAAAATTAAAATTGAAAAAGAAGCTCTATATGAAATAGCAAGGCTTTCAGATGGAGGAATGAGAGACTCAATAGGAATGTTAGATCAAGCAAAGGCATATAGCGAAGATGAAATAAACCTAAAAGATATTCATGATATAAACGGCACTCTAACCGATGTCGATATGCAAGAACTAATACTAGATATAAGCGAAAGTAAATTAGAAAAAATACTAGAAAAAACGGACAAATACAACGAAAATGGAAAAAATTTTACAAAATTGATTGAAGAATTAATAAATTTTATTAGAAATCTAATACTTTATGAAAAAGCACCAAAATATTTCAAAAACAATCACCAAAATACCAAAATATACGAAGAGATAATAAAAAAAATTGATACCAAGAAGCTATTTAAATATATTGATATTTTAAATAAATACAGTTTTGAAATGAAAAATACAAACAATACCAAACTAATGTTCGAATTAAGTGTTATTCAAATGACAGAGCAAAATGAAGAAACTAATAAAAAGATAGAAGACAAAATAAAAATAGAAAAAGAAATACCAAAAATAAATAACTACGTACACGAAAACGAATTTAAAAAGAACATTGATAAAGATACTATAACAAAACAGACTAACACAGAATCTACAGAAGAAAAAACAAATGTTGAAACCAAGCACACAGAAAAAAATGAAAAGCTAACAGAACAAATAAATTATATTAAGCAAATCAGAATTGACAATACCCTCGCAAAATTTAATAAAAAATTATTAGTTGAAATCAAGTCCAAAATGGATTCTTTAAATGAACTGTTATTAAACCCAGATTACAGTAATTATGCCTCTATATTATTAGATGGATCCCTAAAAGCAGCAAGCGATGAGTATTTGATATTTGTTTATAAAACAGAGCGGATTGCTAACTTATTTAATGAAAATATTACAAAAATAGAAAATACGATTTCTAAAGTATTAAATAAAAAGTACAATATAATAGCTACTGATAATGATAATTGGGAAATAATAAAAGATGAATACAATCATAAGAAAAGAGAATTTATATACAAAATAGAAGATTTTAATATTGAAGAAATATTAAAAGAAAATAATGGAGAAATAGAAACAATATTTGAAGATATTATAGAATATAACTAAGATAGAAAGAAGGAATACAAATGAATTTACAAACAATGATGAAACAGGCCCAAAAATTACAAAAAGAAATGATGAATGCCAAAAAAGAAATTGACGAAATGGAGTTTACTGGAAAGTCTTCCTTTGTAACAATAACTGTTAAAGGAACAAAAGAAATAAAAAATGTAAAAATAGACGCAGAAAAAATTGAAAATGATGAAATAGAAATGTTAGAAGACATGATTCTTGTTGCGACAAACGAAGCCTTAAAGCAAGTAGATAAAAAAACCGAGGAAAAAATGGGAAAATATACACAAGGAATGCCAGGACTATTTTAATGAACTACCCTAAAACAATATTAAACTTAATTGAATGTTTTAAAAAATTTCCCGGAATTGGTGAAAAAACAGCAGAAAGAATGGCTTTATCAACGCTAGAAATGGAAGAAGACAATTTAAATCTTTTTAGCAAGTCATTGAAAGAAATAAAAACAAAAATTAAAACATGTTCAAAATGCGGCAGTTTAACCGAAGATGATGAATGTGAAATATGCAAAGATAAAAGCAGGGATCACTCTATAATATGTGTCGTAGAAGAATGTAAAAATGTAATTTTATTTGAAAAAATAGGGTCTTTTAAAGGAATATATCATGTTTTAGGAGGATTAATTTCTCCATTAGAAGGAATAAACCCAGAAGATATTAAAATAAATGAACTAATTAAAAGAATCGAAAAAGAAAAAATAAAAGAAGTAATTTTGGCAATAAAGCCAAGCGTTGAAGGAGAAACAACAGCATTATATATTAGAAAAATGCTTGAAGGAAAAGATGTAACCGTTTCAAAAATAGCTCATGGAATACCAATGGGCGCAGAAATAGATTATATTGACCCATTGACCTTAGAGATGGCAATAGAAGATAGAAGACAAGTTTCATAAAAATAAAAAAAATTTATATAATTTATAAGAGGTGCTATATGCTGAAAAATTTATATAAATTTTTAAAAAGAATAACCGTAAGCTTTTTCATTTTATATGGATATAACCAGCTAGTTCCCGCAAGCGCCATTATACCAATAAATTTAATAACCGTATTTCTAATAGGATTTTTTAATGTTCCAGCATTAATAATTCTTATCATAATAAAAATAACATTATATTAGGAGGTAGCATGCTAGATCAGTATAAAGAAACGCAGCCAATTGCCTATAGAATATTAAAAAACGCCATTAAAAATGACGAATATTCGCATGCATACATATTTGAAACAAACGGTTTTTATGATAGTTTTAAATTTATAATGGCATTTACAAAAACACTTTTATGTCCACAAAACAAGTCTATCAGAGAAAACTGTGGAAATTGTCACCAATGTGATGTTATTGATTCAGAAAATTTTCCAGAGATAAAAATAATAAATCCAGAAGGATTATGGATAAAAAAAGAACAAATGCAAGAATTACAAGCAGAATTTAACGAAAAAGCCTTGATTGGAAACAAAAGAATATACATAATAAATCATGCTGAAAAACTTAATAAACATTCAGCCAATTCAATCCTAAAATTTTTAGAAGAGCCAGAAAATAATATTGTCGCAATACTTTTAACAGATAATATATATTCAGTGTTAGAAACTATTAGATCGAGATGTCAAATAATAAGATTAAAATCGAAAATAAATGCTGAAAATGAAAGTGAGACAGAAAAAATAAAAAAAATGTTAAGCATGAACCATGAAGGCAAAGAGAATATAGATAGTGAAACTCTAGAAATAAAAATAAAAAAAGTAATTGAATTTGTTAAC
>CACZQJ010000069.1 GCA_902783265.1 uncultured Erysipelotrichaceae bacterium
TAAATGGCGGAGCAGGAGGGATTTGAACCCTCGCGCCGGTTACCCGACCTACACCCTTAGCAGGGGCGCCTCTTCAGCCTCTTGAGTACTACTCCATTAAGACTACGACTATAATTTTACCTTAATTATTAACTACTGTCAAGATTATAAATAAAAAAAGAAGTATTAAAACTTCTTTTAAGAAAGGACCTTTGTAATTACAAATATAACAATATAGAAAATAACACTTGTAGTTAAATAAATATATCCATACTTATTTTCGTCTTTTTCACCCAAAAATTTAATACCATGATAATTATAAACAGAATATAACATAAGCCCTAACATTACTATAACAAAGGCAAAAGTAACATTTAAAAACATTAATATTGTGCCAACTAATAATGATGCCGAAGCAACAATAGATGTAACACCATATAAAGCATATACCTCTTTAAAATCTACATTTCTTTTAAATATTTTAGTATTTACCAAATATAAAACGCCAGTATAAATAAAAGATAAAACAAATAAAACAATTAAGACTGTAAAAAATGTTCTAGCATAAGGAATATCCATAGACATACTTCCATATGAATATAATCCCATGCCCGCACTGCCTAATACCATTGAATAAGCATTTTTCAAAAGAGACATTGCAAACAAACCTGCTACTACAGACAAAATACCTACTAAAATCATTGCTAAAGTAAAATTACTTTTTTTAGCAAATTCCTTCATAGTATCAATAGGTTTAACAAACATTCCCTTACAAAGATCCAACAACTTTTGAACATTATCATTACTAATTATTGATGGAGTGCAATCGCACTTTTCACCATCTTTTAATTCTTTTCCACAATTTGTACAAAATTTAGCCATTTATAACACTCTCCTTCTAAAATAAACTAAAATATTTTGGGAAACTTGAAATACCTACAAGTTTATATTCCCCATTTACATAATCAAAATTTAAGTATATTGTATCATCCAATTTCTTAGTATTTTTTCTTTCTTCACCAAGCCATGTTTTAGTTACAGTATATTCATAATTTAATTTTGCCGTAACAGAAATGTAAGACCCATCTAGTCTTGTACCGCTAACTTTAACTGAATTAACTGTAAATTTTGTAAGACCACTATAATTTGTGCCAGTTACAATATAATTATATTCATTCTTTAAGCCATCCAATTTAGCCCCATCATAGTCATAATCTTTCTTGATATCATCAAAAGCTTTTTTATCAATCGCATTTTGATATATAGAATTAATCAGCTTTGGAAGTGACTTTTCAATCTTACTTTGCTCACCTTTAGAAACATTTAAACTAGTTAAGTTAACACTACTATTAACGAGAACACTATCTTCTAAAGAAAGACCATTTTTAAGAGTCACTATAACATCATAATTACCTTTAAACATTGATGGAACAACATATCTGTTATAATCATCCTCTTCTTTGTCTAAATATTTCTTACTTAAAGTTATGCCTTCAAAACTAACTTTAGATCCTTTAGGCGCCCTAACAACAACATCTTTTAAAACTATCAAGTTTTTATTGCTTACTTCCCAGTTATCAAAAAACAAAAACTTATTTTTCTTATTTTTAATAAGACTAACAATAAAACTATTAGGAGTCTTGCTATTTTTTTCAGTATACTTAATAGTTACCTCTGATGTAAGTTTATCAGTTGTAACATTATCTACCGAATAATTAACAATATCCTGTTTAGACAAATTAGCCACTTTTTTAAATATTTTTTTACTAGTAAAATCAGAGTCTTTAACATCCAAATAATTATAAAGCTTTTCCGCACTACCTTCACAAATAGCAGCAAAATAATCTTTAGCAACACTTTCTGGTTTAAATTTATTAGATAAAACTATAAAAAAACAAGTAAAAATAATAATCATTAAAGAAACTGCTAACAATAGTCTTTTTGTTTTTTTCTCTAGAGATTTTCTATTGTTTTTTGAATTAGAAACCAATTTAGTACCACAATCTTCACAAAATTTAGCACCCCTTACATTCTTTTTCCCGCAAGAAGAACAAAACATAAAACCCATTTCCTTTCTAAAAGAATAAAATTCTTTACCATATTATAGCACATTTTATAACATTTAGAACAGTTTGAATAAAGTACTAAATAAATTTTTCAAACATTATATCTCATAATAATTCATATTCTTATACTAAAAAGATTTCAAATTAATGAAATCTTTTTAGTATAGGCAGTTTCCAGGAGTTCTTGGAAATGCACTAACATCTCTTATATTATCCATTCCGGTCATATACATTATTAATCTTTCAAATCCCATTCCAAAACCAGAATGCATAGTAGTTCCATATTTTCTTAAGTTCATGTACCAAATATACTCATCTTTGTTCATCCCAAGTTCTTCGATACGTTTACCTAATTTATCAAAATCATCTTCTCTTTGGCTCATACCATATGTTTCTCCAATTCCTGGCATCTCCAAATCAGCATTCGCAACTGTTCCATCATCCATTTGCTTCATATAAAAACACTTTTTAACCTTCGCTGGCCAATATGTTATAAAAACAGGACAGTTATAGTATTCAGTAATATATCTTTCATGTTCTTTTGCTAAATCTTCACCATACTCGGGTTTAAATTGAAAATCAGTATCAGCTTTTTTAAGTATATCAATACATTCCTTATAAGTAGCTCTAACAAATTTACTATTAACAACTGTATTTAATTTTGTTAAAAGCCCTTCTTCAACATTCTTATCCAAAAAAGCAAACTCATCCGGACATCTTTCTAAAGTATAACTAATAACATACTTCATCAAATCTTCAGAAATATCCATAATACCTTCTAGATCACAAAATGCAACTTCAGGCTCGATCTGCCAAAATTCAGCTATATGTAAAGGTGTATGAGATGGATCAGCTCTAAAAGTAGGGCCAAAAGTATAAATTTTACTAAAAGCTTGAGCGAAAGCTTCACCTTCAAATTGACCAGAAACAGTAAGACCTACCGGCTGTCCAAAATATTCATCATCATTATTCGTCTTTCCAGTTTTAGCTATTTTCTCAAGATCTTGGGTCGTTACTTGGAACATTTCACCTGCTCCCTCACAATCACTTGAAGTAAAAATAGGAGTATTCGCATAAATATAGCCTCTATCCTGGAAAAACTTATGAATTGCCATAGAAGCAACACTTCTTATTCTAAACACAGCTTGAAAAGTATTAGTTCTAAGTCTTAAATAAGATTGCTCTCTTAAAAATTCCATAGAATGTTTTTTCTGCTGTATAGGATAGTCCTCAGGACAGTCTCCATGAAGTACAATATCAGTAACCTTTACTTCATAATCTTGACCCTTTCCCATAGATTCAATTAATTCACCTTCAACCTCTATCGCACTACTAATACGAAACTTTTGAATATCTTCAAAGTTTGAAAGTGTATTATCATAAACAAGTTGAAGCTGTCTAAAGGCCGTTCCATCGGAAAAATATATAAAACCAAAATTCTTCTGTTTACGGTGGTTTCTTATCCAACCTTTTAATTTAATCTTTTTACCTAAGTATTTTTTTTCATCCTTATATAATTCATCCAAATAAATATAATCCATATTATCACTCCTTATCTTTTTTCAATTTCTTTTATCATAGTATCTCTAGCAATAGTTGGGTTAGCTTGTCCCCTAGTTTTTTTCATAATCTGGCCAGTAAGCCAGTCAATAACATTATTTCTACCATTTTTATATTTTAAAATCACATCAGGGTTTTCATCAAGTACTTCATTAGCAATCTTAACAATTTCTCCCTCATCACTCATTTGTTTCATACCTTTTTCTTTAACAACTTCTTGTGGAGTTTTACCACTAGTTAAAATTTCTGCAAAAACTTCTTTAGCTTGTTTAGAAGAAATTTCCTTAGAATTCACTAAATCAATTAAATCCTTAAGCATTTTAGGAGTAAGTGTTATTTCATCAAATTCAAGCTCAAGCTTATTTAAATTACCAAGTAAATTAGTAGTAACCCAGTTAGAAGCAAGTTTAGGATCGGCATGTAAATTAATACATTCATCATAAAAATCTGAAACCTTTTTATCTTTAATTATAATAGTAGCATCATAATCAGTAATCCCATATTCGTTAATGTATTTTTCTTTTCTTTCATAAGGAAGAGTTGGAATAGACTTTTTAATTTCTAAAAGCCACTCTTTTGAAATTTTAAATTTCGGAATATTAGGCTCTACAAAATATTTATAATCAATTGCATCTACTTTTTCACGCATACTTATTGTAGATGAAGACTCCTCATCCCATCTTCTAGTTTCCTGAACTATTTCATCACCCTTACCAGCATCTAAAAGTTCAGTTTGCCTTTTTATTTCATAATTAATTGCATCTCTAACGCCACCAAATGAATTAACATTTTTCATTTCAACCTTAGTTCCCCAATTTTTAGGATCACTATCGTCTAAAGATGCATCCATTAAAGATACATTAACATCACATCTGACCTGTCCTTTTTTACTATCAGCCTCACTAATACCAGTATATTGATAAATACTTCTTATAGCTTCTAAAAAAGCAACAGCCTCATCCGCACTTCTAAAATCAGGCTCAGTAACAAGTTCAAGTAAAGGAACGCCAGCTCTATTATAATTAATCCTCGTTCCAGATGGATAATGATCAGAACTAGCAGCATCTTCTTCTAAATGTAAATTATTAATTCTAATCTTTTTCTTTTCACCATTAAGCTCATAAGTAAACTCTCCAAAACTACCAATAGGAGCTGGTTTAGTTTCCTGCGTAATTTGAAATCCTTTAGGAAGATCTGGATAATAATAATTCTTTCTTTCAAAATATAAATATTCTGGCTGTGTGCATCCTAAAATCATACTCATCATAAGCCCCATACGAACAGCTTCTTTATTAACGGTAGGAAGAGTACCAGGAAAAGCCATATCAACTGGCCTTATACTAGCATTAGGATATTCACTATAATCATTTTTAGCAGATGAAAAGGCTTTAGTTTTAGTTTCACTAATCTCACAGTGCATCTCAAGGCCAATCATAACTCTATATTTCATTATTTAGCCCCCTTTGCTACTTGTCCTTTATAGTTCATAACACTTTCAAGCGCATAAGCAATATTAAGAACATTTACATCGTCATAACATTTGCCAGTAATATTAACCCCAACTGGTAAATCATTTATAAATCCATTAGGAATGGTAATTGAAGGAAAACCTCCAAAATTACCAATCTGTAAATGTTCTTCTAAAATAGCCGTATTTTGATCAAGAATATCCTTAGAACCTTCAAGTTTTTTAGCAGGCCCAGTTCCAACAGGAAGAATAACTGCATCATATTTTTCATATAATTTGTTCCACGCATCAACGAGTAGTCTTCTAACTCTTTGAGCATTATGGAAATACCTATTTTTGTTTTGAGCTTGTAATACATATGAACCAATTACAAACCTTCTTTTAATTAAAGGAGAAAAGCCCTTGGTTCTATAATTTTTAAGCGATTCATCCCACTTTTCACCTTCAGCTCTAGGCCCAAAAATAAATCCAGTTAAATTAGACATATTACTTGTCGCTTCCGCACAAGAAATGACAACATATACTGATGGAAGAGCATTTAGAAGTTTTTGACTAATACTCTCTTCAGTAACCTCCATGCCAAGTTTCCTACACTTTTCTATAGTATCCATAAAATTAGCCAAATGCATTTTTAACTCTTCATCAGCATTAGGATAATTATTAATATCACATATTTCTTTTATATAACATAGTTTTTTTCCATCCACATTACCATCAATAGACGAATATAAATTAATATCAGATGAATCCCAGCTAGTCATATCATATTTATCTATACCCTTCATACCATCGACAACTATAGCTGCATCTTTAACACTCCTAGTAAGTGCCCCGCAGTGATCAAGTGATGAGGCAAAAGGAAATAAGCCATATCTAGAAATCATTCCATAAGTAGGCTTGTAGCCTACAATACCGCAGTAAGCTGCTGGCTTTCTAATAGAATCACCTGTATCAGAACCTGTTGCATAAGGATAAACACCAGAAGCAACTGCTGCTGCAGAACCAGCAGAAGAACCAGCACACATTCTAGTATGATCCCAAGGATTAGTTACTACTCCAGTATGACAAGTTGTTCCAGTTCCACCCATACCAAATTCATCTAAAGCCGTTTTATTAACAGCTACCGCTCCTTTTTTAGTTAAATTTTCAATAGCTGTTGCTGTAAAAAATGGAACATAATCTTTTAAAGTATTAGATGATCCCGTAGATAAAATGCCTTTAGTACTATAATTATCTTTAATACCATAAGGTATTCCAGATAAAAATTCCTCAGTTACTGGTGCCTCCTTAGCATCATCTATAATAGTTACAAAAGCATTACACTTATCCTGCACTTCATGTGATTTTTCTAAAGACTCTTTAATAAGCTCACTACTTGTAACTTTGCCTTTTACTAAAGCTTCATGAATTTCCTCAATACTTTTATCCATATATGTCATATTAGCCCACCACCCTTGGTACTTCAACTTCATCACCAGCTGTTCTATCACAGTTAGCTAAAAGGTCCTCAACGTTAATAGATTCTTCTGGCTCGTCTTCTCTAAGCACATATTCAAAATTATCCAAAGTGTGAGTCATCGGAATAACTTTTTCAATATCAGGAATTTCATTAATAATATCTATATTTTTATCAATTATTTCAAATTCATCTAAAACCATTTGATTTTCTTCATCTGTTAAGCCAATTAATAGCTTATCAGCATAATCATCAACCATTTCTTTAGTAAATTTTCCCATTCTATTACCTCCATTTTTATATATAAAAAAAAGATGGCGCCCAATGTAGGACTCGAACCTACGACCTAACGGTTAACAGCCGTGCGCTCTACCAACTGAGCTAATTGGGCAAAATAAGTGGCGCCTGATGTAGGGCTCGAACCTACGACCTAACGGTTAACAGCCGTGCGCTCTACCGACTGAGCTAATCAGGCATTTAAACAAAAAACAGTTACCATCCCTAAGGACGAATAACTGTAATTCGCGGTACCACCTTATTTATCACATCAAGTGATCACTCTATAGTTCCATCTTTAAAGAAACTTATAATATGGTAACGGATTACAGCCGACTTACTTTACTAAATTTCAAATAAGTAACTCCGTGGTGTTATTCATATAAAACTTACTACTAGTTTCCACCATCCTAGCTCTCTTCGAGTAGTCTTTTATATTACTCCTCCACTTCATAGTCTATATAAAAAATAAATAACAAAATTGGTGACCTGTACGGGATTTGAACCCATGAATGCGTGCGTGAAAGGCACGTGTGTTAACCGCTTCACCAACAGGCCAAATACAAATGGTGGGCCTGGTAGGACTTGAACCTACGACCCCACGCTTATCAAGCGTGTGCTCTAACCAACTGAGCTACAAGCCCAAATGACATTTGACTTTTTAAGTATACCTTATTTTATGAGTTTTGACAAGTATTTTTTACAAAAAAAATAAATTTAACATTCTTTTTATATATTATAGTCACTTTTTATAATAAATATTTGCAATTTACTATTCCTTTTTTTCCATTTTCGTGATATACTTTATAAGTAGTTGACTCCTTAGCTCAGTTGGTAGAGCAACTGACTCTTAATCAGTGGGTCTAGGGTTCGAATCCCTAAGGGGTCACCA
>CACZQJ010000070.1 GCA_902783265.1 uncultured Erysipelotrichaceae bacterium
ACCTATAACAAAATTAGCAGCGCCATCAATAATTGGTTTTATAATACTTTTAACATAATTAACGTCGTGTTGCCCATCACCATCATATTGAATCGCAATATCATAATCTTCATCATAAGCATATTTATAGCCTGTTTGAACTGCTCCACCAATACCTAAATTATGAATTAAATCAATTACTTTAATTTTATTTTGCCTGCATATATCGCTTGTTTTGTCAGTCGATCCATCATTTATCACCAAAATATCATAATGAGTATTATTATCTTCATTATATTTTCTTATTTTACTAACAGTATTCAAAATAGCATTTTCCTCATTGTAAGCAGGAATTATCATAAGTATTTTTAAATTTTTCTTTTTCAAATTAACATCTTTTTTCTCATCCATAATACAAACACCTTTATCCAAACTAAAATAAATCAAACCAATTATTGCAGCCGTTAAATAATTTATATATACATATCTTAAATCCTGAGCTAAATTAATCGGCATTAATGAAACAGTATTTAAAACCATAGGAAGTAATATTAAATATAAATTTTTAATTTTATATTTTTTAGTTAAATAAATAACAAACAATATACTCAAATATAAAAATAAAGCCGGCTGATAAAAAATTCTAAATAATGAAGTAAAAGAAAGATTTAAAGCTTTAGTATACATCTTTTCCAAAACAGGAATTTTGCTTTGAATTAAACCATCAAAATTTAAATACTCCCAGTTAGAAAAAGGAAATACATAAACATAACCATCATTCATAGAATTTAAAGAAAATAATAAACTATCAGATTCAGTATAGTGATCAATCAATAAATATGGATATGTAAAAATATATTTTATAAACATATTACGATATTCTTGTGTGTGATCAGCTATAAAAGATTCATCAACCTCATCAGGTACATATGTTGAGTTAACTAAATATCCGTTATAACTTTCTTTCCAATGTTCAAGTTCTATAATGTTGTTTAAAAAATTTTTATCATTAGGTGTAATAACATCTTCCTGAAGAAAGTTTCCAAAAATCCAAGTAATATAATAGTTAACAGTATCTATTTTAACTTCTTCAGTATTTTTAGGTTTTAATGCAGCATCTCTTTCTAAATAAACCTTTTTAGGTATAGATAAACAACCTAATAATAAAACAAAAACAATAACAGTAATTAAATTTTTCTTAAATGATTTTCTATTATTTTTAAACAAAATAATAGAAAAAGTAAAAATATATAAAAGAGCAACCACCATTCCATTAAAACGATAGCTAAAAATCAAAAACAAAAGTACCCCAATATAGATTAAGTCAGAAATTTTAACAACAAATTTTCTTCTTCCAATATCATATGTTATAAAAGCCAACATCAACATATAATAAGAATATAGTACATCTTTCCAAATAGTAAAAGAATATAAACTAATTATTGGAATTAGGCAAATAAAAGCCGTATATATTATCTGTTCTTTAAAATTGCCTTCATTACGTGTCTTTTTGCAAAAAATCATCCAAAAAAAAGAAAAAACAAACATTTGAAATAACATTACAACACTAGGATTATTCCAAATTTTAGAAAGTAAAAACATAAAATATGTACTCAAAAACGGATGATCATTATTTATTAAACCGCTTTGAACTTGGGCCCATTGATAATTACCATCATAAGGAATAATCCCAGGATAGTAAGCAAAAAATAATAGCAAAAAAATAGTCATTGGAATTAAAAAAATAACTATATTTTTATAATTGCTTTTCAAGTAATTTTTCATATTTTCACCCAAAATAATTATATCAAAAAATAAAGGCTATATCAACCAAAAGAAAATATGGATGCTAAAACTTAACATCCATATCAACATTACCACTAATACCAGGAACAGAGCCAGAAGATGAATATTGCCACATAACATAATCCCCGGTATAAGTGCATGTGGTGTTGTACTGAGCAACCCAAACATCATACTTTGATAATTTAGACATATCTAAATTATTATATAAAAAATTAGTACTAGCATAAAGCATAGGCTTATATCCAGCTGCTTTGACAGTTTCCAAAAAAGCTATTGCAACATTAGTTCTCTCACTTTTTGATAAACTATCAGCCCTTCCAGAATGACTAGAATTAGCATATTCGGAATCAAAAGCAATAAAAATATTATTTTTGCCTGCTATTTTTAACATATTAATAACAAAATTAGCCTCAGCCTTAGCTTCATCAGCAGTTATCGCTTGTGAAAAAAAGTAAACTCCAATATCCAAATTTTCATTAGATGCGCCTCTAATATTAGTATAAAAATAACTATCCTCATTTAAAGAGCCAGAACCATAACCACGATAACCCGCTCTAATTATAGCACCATCAACATTTCCTAAATTTTTAACATTAGTCCAATTTATAGTTCCTTGATAATAAGAAACATCTATATATTTTTTCGCATTTCTAGCAATTAATTCACCTTTAGAATTAAAGAAGCATTTTTCACCAGCAATCATTGCCCATCCTTTAACATAAGAACCATCGGATTTCAAAAAATAAGTTTTTCCATCTTTAGACTGCCAACCACCAATAAGTTTACCATCAGACCCAAACTCATATTCTAAATTATCTATAATAAACTTCCCAGTTTGCATTATTCCATCATCATTAAAGTAATAAACATAACCATCAACAGAAATTAAACCAGTTTTCCTAGCTCCATTTATCCGGCTAAAGAAATATCTCTTACCATCTATCGTTTGAAAACCAATTTGCATTACTCCCTCTTCATTAAAATAA
>CACZQJ010000071.1 GCA_902783265.1 uncultured Erysipelotrichaceae bacterium
CAACTAATGCAACAACTGATAATACTACAACTGATACGGCTACAGATACTACTAATGATATGAATGAATAATTATATAATGGACATATTATGTCCTTTTTTTGTATAAAATTATTTAGGTGAAAATATGAAAAAAATTTTGATATGTTTATTATTAATTCCTTTTAAAGTCTTAGCTTTTAATAGTAGCGCTAAAGCGGCTATTTTGATGGATATGGATAGCAAGAGAATTTTATATGCTAATAATATAAATTATGTTCAAAGTGTTGCTTCAATATCTAAAATTATGACTGCAATATGCGTTATCGAAAATATAGATATAGAAAAAAGAGTTGTTGTAGGTGATGAGGTACTTAAAGCATATGGTTCAGGAATATATGTACAACAAGGAGAAAAATTAAAAATTAAAGATTTGCTTTATGGGCTTATGATGAGAAGTGGGAATGATGCAGCTATAGTTTTGGCTAAAAATGTTGGCGGCAGTGTTGATGGTTTTGTAAAGATAATGAATGAAAAAGCAAAAATTCTTGGAATGAAAAATACTATTTTTAATAATCCTAGTGGGCTTGATGAAAATGATGATGGTAATTTATCATCGGCCTATGATATGGCGTTACTTATGAGTTATGCAATGAAAAATAAATATTTCAAAAAAATTGTAAGTACTAAAGAATATATTTTAAAAACAAATAAGAATGTTTATAAATGGAGAAATAAAAATAAACTTTTATATTCTTATAAATATGTTACCGGAGGCAAAACCGGTTATACTAAAAAAGCTAAAAGGACTTTGGTAACGACAGCTTCTAAAAATAATCTTAATTTAGTTGTCGTAACAATAAATGATGGTAATGATTTTTTAGATCATACTAATTTGTTTGAAGAAGCCTTTGATAATTATAAAAATTTTTTATTACTTAATAAAGGTAATTTATCTATTCCTTTAGAAAATTATTATAAAGATAACAATTTATATATTAAAAGGAAAATTACTTATCCACTTACTTCAAATGAAGAAAACATATTGAAACTTAAATTTGAACTTAATAAGGTTCGTAATTATAAAAATAATACTAAGGTTGGTTTAGTTAAAGTATATTTTGGTGATTTAGTTGTTAGAAAAGAAAATATTTATGTTAAGGTAAAATCATGATTAATAAGTTATGGGTATTTTTAATAATTATAGGTTCTTCTTATTTAATTATTAATGGACGCTTTGATGTTTTAAATAGAGAAATATTAGGCAGTGGAAAAGTAACATTAGATTTAATTATTCAAATTTTTCCGCTTATTTCTCTATGGCTTGGTATTATGAATATTGCTGAAAAGTCAGGACTTTTAGATAAACTTTCAAAACTTATAGAACCATTTTTAGTAAAATTATTTCCAGATATTCCTAAGGGACATGAATCATTTGGATATATTTCTTCAAATATTATTGCTAATGTTTTTGGCTTAGGAAATGCGGCTACGCCTTTTGGTATAAAAGCTATGAAATCAATGCAATCTTTAAATGTAGATAAAGAAGTTGCTAGTAGAAGTATGATTACATTTTTAATTATGAATACGTGTGGCTTTACAGTAATTCCTACTACAATTATTTCGCTTAGAATGCTTCATAAAAGTGAGAATCCTTCTAGTATTATTTTTCCTTGTATAATTGTTAGTTTTATTTCCATAGTATTTGGGCTTATTATTGATAGATTGTGGGCTAAAAGATGAGTAATTTGTTTATACCTATTATTGTTATTTTTGTAATTGTTTATGGTTATTTTAAAAAAATAAATATTTATGATGTTTTTGTTAGTGGGGCAAGTGAAGGTTTTATAATGGTAAGGGATATGTTTCCGTCACTACTGGCAATGATTTTGGCTGTAAATATTTTTAAAAGTAGTGGGGTTATAGATTTTTTGTTTTCTTTTTTGAAGCCGATTTTTTTGTTTTTAAAAATACCTTTTGAGGTTTTACCTATAGCAGTTATGAGACCACTTTCTGGTAGCTTTGGGCTTGCTCTTCTTAATAATATATATGGGATATATGGACCTGATAGTTTTGTTGGTATTCTTTCATCTGTTATTCAGGGTTCAAGTGATACAACTGTTTATATAATTACTTTATACTTTGGTACTATAGGCATAAAAAAAATAAGGTATGCACTGTGGGTTGGGTTATTTGCTGATTTATTTATGGTTGTTGTTAGTTTAATAATTGTTCCGCTTTTGTTTTGACATTAAACTTTTGATAAAGTATAATTTAATTGGTGATTTTCATGGAAAGACTTCAAAAAATAATCGCAAATAGTGGCTTTTGTTCTAGAAGAAAAGCAGAAGAGCTTATTAAACAAGGAGAAGTATTTGTTAACGGAAGACAGGTTAATGATTTGGGAGAAAAAGCTAGTTATAGTGATCAAATTACAGTATCTGGTCATAATTTAAAGCTGGAAAACAAGGAATATATTTTACTTTATAAACCGAGAGGTGTTATTTCTACTACTAGTGATGAAAAGGGTAGAAAAACAGTTATGGATTTAGTAGATACAACAAATAGATTATATCCGGTTGGAAGACTTGACTATGATACTAGTGGTTTATTAATATTAACTAATGATGGGGAGCTTACTAATTTGCTTATTCATCCCAGGAATGGTGTTGAAAAGGTTTATGTTGCTAAAGTTGAAGGTGCTGTATCATCTTTCCTTATCAAAAAAATGTGTGCAGGGGTAATGATAGACGGCAAAAAAACTGCCAGGGCCAAGGCTAAGATTAAAAAGATAGATAAAAAGAAAAATTTTTCATTAGTTGAACTTACTATACATGAAGGGAAAAATCATCAGGTTAAAAAAATGTTCGAGGCAGTAGGGTATAAAGTTATAAAGTTAAAAAGAGAAAAATTTGGCACGTTAGATTTAAGCGGGTTAAAATCTGGTGAATATAGGCATTTAACTATTAAAGAAGTAAAAACATTATATGCTTTAACAAAAAAAATGGTTTAATAACCATTTTTATTCTTCTACTGTAATTGCTTCCGTCGGACAACTTTCGGCAGCTGTTTTTACATCGTCATTTATTTCTTGTTTTACAGCTTTTGCTAGTCCGTCGTCATCAAACTCGAAGACGTCTGGGGCGGTCGCAGTGCATGCTCCGCAGCCAATGCATTTACTTTTATCTACTTCAACTTTTGCCATTTTGCTCCTCCTATAATAAAATTATAAATAAATAATTTGTAAAATGCAATAGGCTGCACTTTTAAAAATAATTAAAATGTGTTATTATTATTGTAGGAGGCGATACCTATGGCGTCTAGAATGGAAAGATATAAGGATAAAGTAGTAAGACCATCAAGATCGACGCGTAATAAAAATTTATATAATAGTATATATTCTTATGATGATAAGTATAGTAATATTGAGGGTGTAGCTTCTATAGATAAATATAATGAAATTGATATATCTAAAGTAAAAAAAATGCTTGAAACTAGGGAAAAAGCAAATTCAGAAAAACGCATTAATGATTCTAGTGATTATTATCAAGATTCACAGCCATTTAGAACTCATTATAAAGAAGATACAGATCGAAATTATGATATTATGGATGTTTTAAAGACTGCTAAAGAAAAAAGGGAACCAGATAATAAAGATCGTGTTTTAAATAATACTGGATATGATATTTTAAAGACACTTAATTTGAAACCTAAAAATGATGATAATGACGATAAAGAGGAACTAAAAGATCTTATTGAAACTATTTCTCATACTAGTATGTTAAACAAAAGAAATGATGATAGTAGTAAAGGTGAAGAAAGCAATGATTTAGATATGTTTAGTGATTTGCTTTCGGATGATACTATGGTAAGAGATGTTAAAGATTTTACAGAGTTTACTTCTTTGGGTGAAAAAACAATGGATGATTCATTTTTTACTGGTGGTTTAAATATTAAAAAAGCTGATTTTGTAAATGGTGGTAAAAAACAAGGATCTTTTATAAAAACTTTTTTAATAGTTATGTTTGTTATGTCCTTTTTAGCTGGAGCTATATTCTTGATTCTTAAGTACTTTAACATCATTTAGACTTTTAAAAAATGTTATTAATGGTATTATAAATAAAACAATATAAGTTAAGTATAATAGTGGCCCTGTGAAAAACTTTTCACCGGCTTCATGTGTTATAAAAATTATATTGCTTATTATAAATATAAATAAGCAGATAGATATTATTATGTATTTATCTGTTTTTTCGTTTGTAAAAAATGTTTCTTTTATGGTTTCTTTAAGGTAATATATTATTATGGTTATTTGAATAAACATTGAAAATAATGCTTCTATTGATAAAATGCTTTCAATTCTATCGAAAATTCCAAGAATATTTACCCTTTTTAAAATTTGAAAAGCTGGGTATTCATATAAAGTTGAAAGGTCAATACCAAATACGCAGATAGTTGTGAAAGCAATGATAAGTAAGTTTACTGATGTTATTAAATATAATAATATGCTTTGTTTGCTTGAGTATTTTTTTATTATGTTTTTGTTTATAATGTTCAAATAAAATAATTTCATTATATTTATACCAATAAACATGAATGAACAGTTGAATATGTTTGAGATATTGTTTTCAAAGATAGGTTTCACGTTGTTTATATCAACGTTACCAATAATCCCAATAAAGATTAAAACGTTGAAAAGTATGGACACATAGAAAAGCATTAAACTTATTTTGCTAATAATGTTTATTTCTTTTGTTGCGGCATAGCAGATAGGAATTATGAGGGCTAGGGAAATAATCCACAGATTTGTTTTGTATAGGAATAATGCGTTTGCAAAATGGACTAAAATCCAAAAGGTGCATGTTACTATGGCTAGGCTTCCAATAAAAACTATAAAGTTTAATATTTTTCCAAAATTTTTCCACAGCTTATTATTTAAGGAGATAATAGTTTCATCTGGATATTTTTGCTTTAAATATTCATATAAAATTAAGGGGATTAATCCTAATATGATTCCAATTATTATACTAATCCATGCGTCTTGCTTAATATGATATAAAATTGTGCTGAAAGTAAGCTCAGTAAAACAGGCTCTAATTAAAAACCAAATCAAGGTATTATATTCAAAAGAACTTATTTTTTTCATTTATCATCATCCTTTAGTGTTTTTGTAAGCGAGGCAGTAGATATTATTTGGGTTTCTGCATGTACTTTAATATTAAACTTTTTAAAATGCTTTTCATTCCAATTATTTTTTATTTTTTCCCATTTTTTTGGATAGTTTTTGTAAATCATATTACCAAATCCAAAAATATCACTTTGGTAATTTTCTTTTATTTCTTTTATTAAATTATTTAAGTCTTTTTTTATTGTTTTGTTCCAGGTTTTTTCAATGTTTTCTATTTCTTTTATACTATTTAAATTAATGTTGCCATTTGCTTCGTAAATTGTTCCTTTGGCTTTAACATATATATCGGCAGTATTTTCATTTTTTAATTTTATTTTAGTTCTAATAGTATTTGAAAAAATATTGATAATGTTGTTTTTATATTTTATTTCATATGTTAATTCTTTAGCTTCATTATTTATGATATATATTGATTCTGTTTGTTTTTTTGTTGTTGTTCCAATTAATTTATCATTTTTATATATAGCGAGGGGTCCAAGACTTAGGTATGTTTTTGGTTTTGTTGTTTCTAGATTTTCTTGCATGCTTCCTTCTTCAATACTACCGTTTATTTTTATTGTTGGCATAGTTGGTTCGTATCCTTTTTCTAATACGCGTCCTATAAAATTACTATAAGATGCGGTATCACCTACTGATCTTGAATTTTTATTTGATTCTATTAATGTGGCAATACTTTGTGATGGAAATGATTCTAGTGGTGAAATTATTTTTAAAACGTCGCCTGCTTTATTATTATTTACTTGCATTAAATGAAATCTATTTCGTGTTTGTGGATGTCTGATTAACCAATCAGCAATATTTAAAAATCCTTCTTTGCCAATTTCTTCTGATATAACAACAACGTTTATATGACTGAAATATAATTGCTTTGGAGTTTTTTTGTCAATTATTTTTACAGCTTCAGCAATACTTTTTCCTTTTCCTTGATAAACTGTTGTTTTGGCTTCTCCTTCTTTACTTGAGGTTTCGGCTTTTGGGGAGTTAGCGATTAATAAGGTTACTTCATATTCATCTTCTGATTTATCTATTCCAATAGCTGTTACTATTGATAATTTGTTTAGTTCAGCGTAGTCTGCACAACCGCAAAGAGCAAAACATAGGATAATGATTATTAAAAAATTTTTTTTCATCTTTTTCCTCCTTGCTTAAACGGATTTAGCTTGCTAATGTAATTTGGCCTTTTTATAATATTTGGGGTTGCAGATTTAATAATTGCATCTTTATTGGCATCTTTATCAAATGGGGCAATAGGCGATAAAAAACTCGTGTTTAGGTTCTTTAGTGAAGCCATTTTTGTTATCCATATTAAGGCCATTGATAGTATTCCAACTACTCCGAGCAAACTAGATGCAATAATAAAAAGGAATCTCCAGAATCTTATTCCGTTAATGAAGTCACTGTCTTGAAAAATCAGACTGCATATAGATGTTATGGCGACTATGATAATTGTTATTGGCGAAACTATTGAGGCGTCGACTGCTGCTTGTCCTAGTACTAAGGCTCCAACTATACTCATGGCTGTACTCATATTTGTCGGGCTTTTTAGGTCACTTTCTCTTAGTATTTCAAATACTGTCATAAATAAAATAATTTCAAAGAATGTTGGAAATGGTACTCCTTCTCTTTGAACAGCTAAAGAAATAAGTAATTTGTCAGGTATTGTATTTTGATCATATGTGACGATGGCAATATAAATGGCTGGAGTTAAGATTGTTATAATTAAGGCAAAGAATCTTAAGATTCTAGTAAATGTTATATTTATAGATTTTTGGTTTTGATCTTCAGGTGATCTTATATAATCTAAAAACACGGTTGGCATAATTAATATGAATGGGCAGTTTTCTACGAGAATTATTATTTTACCGTTTAAAAGTTCTTGGCAGGCCATATCTGGTCTTTCACTACTTTTGATTTGAGGGAAAATGGATTTTTGGTCTGTTAGATAATCTCGAATATTTCCACTATCTAATATACCGTCTATGTCTATTTTATTTAGTCTTTTTTTTATTTGTTTTATTTTGTTTTTATCGGCTATGTTATTTATATAAGCAATAGACACTCTTGTTTTAGTTCTTCTTCCTATTTTCATTTCTTCGAACCATAAATTAGGGTCTTTTATTCTTTTCCTGATAAGTCCTAGATTTTTTGAGTGGCTTTCTGTAAAGCTATCTTTTGATCCTCTAATTATGGGTTCACTAGTAGCTTCAGTCACGCCACGGTCTAAGTTAGCTCTAGTTTCCATAATTATGGCTTTGTCATTACCATCAACGATAATTATAGTAAATCCGCTTGAAAGATAGTATGGAAATTCTTCAAAATTATCTATTGTGAATAATTGGCAATTAAATAGTTTGTTTTTTAATGTATTAAATAAGTTTTCAAAAATATTTTTACTTTTTTCTGTATAAACTGCGCTTTTAACAATAAAGTCACTTATGGTACTTGTTTGAGAGGAACTTTCTAAGAAAAGAATGCCGATTTTTGTTTTTTTAATTTCAATGATTCTACTATTAACATCGGCACTGTTACCATATAGGTTTTTAACTTTATCAATAACTTTTTCTATTTTAATATCAATTTTTTCCATATTATCCCAACTTTCTTTTTTATTATGTCCAATTAAATGTGAGATATGTTATAATTTTTTTAGGTGTTATGTTATGGATAAAAAAGTTTTAGTTAAATGTGAAAGATTAGATAATTTTGGAAGAGGAATTGGAAAAGTTTCGGATAAAATAATTTTTGTTCCAAATTTACTTCCTTCTGAGGAATCTATAGTTGAGATAGTTTCTGATAAAAAAAATTATATGAATGGTGAAATAATTAGTTTAAAAAAACAATCTCTAGACCGTGTTTGTTCTAATTGCTCTTATAATTCTTGTGGGTGTTCACTTAAAAGTTTAAGTTATGAAAAAACTTTAGAGTATAAAAGAGAAAAGGTTAAAGATATTTTAAAAAGAATTGGGGGCATTGACTTTGATATTAAAAGTATAGTTCCTAGTGATAATATATTTGGCTATAGGAATAAAATTAGTTTAAAGGTTGTCGATGGGAAAATAGGCTATTTTAAAAATAATTCTAATGATTTGATCGAGATAGATAAATGTGTAGTTGCAACCGGCAGAATAAATGAAGTAATAGGTGTATTAAAAAAATGCGATTTATCTTTAGTTTTTGAAATAATTATTAAAGATATGGATGAACTTATGATTATAATTAATGGAAAGATGGACGTAAATAGTCTTAAACCTTTTGCAGATTCTATATATATGAATGATAAACTTGTGTATGGGAAAGAAAAAGTTTTAAAAAACGTTTTGGATTATAAGTTTTATGTTTCTAAAGATGCTTTTTTCCAAATTAATGATGATATAACAAAGAAACTATATTTGAAAGTGCTTGAATTTGCCGGGAAAGGGGATAATGTATTAGATTTATATTGTGGAACTGGAACTATTAGTTTACTTTTGTCTAAACAATTTAAAAAAGTTACAGGAATTGAAATTAATAAAGAGGCTGTTTCATGTGCGAATGAGAATAAAAAATTAAATAATATAAGAAATATTAATTTTATGTGTGGTGATGCGAATAAATTAACTAAAAATCTTATGGCGGATGTTATTGTAGTTGATCCAGCACGAAGTGGTCTTATGAAAGATGGGATAAAGAATATTTTAAATATAAAGCCTAAAAAAATAGTTTATGTTTCTTGTAATCCATTATCATTAGCTAGAGATTTAAGAGAACTTACTCAATTTTATGATGTGAAAAAAATTGAATTGTATGACATGTTTCCGTGGACACATCATGTTGAAGTTGTATCATTGCTATGTCTTAAAACACTTGAAAAATAAAGAATTTTTAATTTTATTAGTATTAAACTGAGTGTTAAAAAATGACAAAAAAGGTTTAAATTGTTATATTTTCTTGATTTATAAGGTGTCATTTATGTTATACTATAGCTTGGGAGGTTATGAATATGAAATATGTTTATTCTTTTAAAGAAGGAAACAAAGATATGCGTGAGACCTTAGGCGGTAAGGGAGCAAATCTTGCAGAAATGACAAGTATTGGTCTACCTGTTCCACAAGGTTTTACAATTACTACAGAAGCTTGTCTTAAATATTATGAAGATGGAAGTAAGCTTTCAGATGAAGTGGTAGGTCAAGTTAAAGAAAAACTTGCTGAACTTGAAGAAGTTTCTGGCAAAAAACTAGGGGATGCGAAAAATCCTTTACTAGTATCTGTAAGATCTGGAGCTCGTGAATCTATGCCAGGTATGATGGATACTGTGCTTAATCTTGGTATGAATGATGAAGTTGCTAAAGGATTTTCAGAAATAACTCAAAATGAAAGATTTGTATTTGACAGTTATAGAAGATTTATACAAATGTTTTCAGATGTTGTAAAAGGGTTCCCTAAGGATGATTTTGAACATCAATTTGATCGTATTAAAGAAGATAAAGGAGTAAAATTTGATACAGAATTAACAGCTGAAGATTTAAAAGAGGTTGTTGATATTTATAAAAAAGAGTATAAAAAACATGCTGGGGAGGATTTCCCACAAGATCCAGAAATTCAATTGATGGAAGCTATTAAAGCGGTATTCCGTTCTTGGAATAATGATAGGGCTAAAACTTATAGAAAACTTAATGATATTCCAGATACTTGGGGAACCGCTGTTAATGTTCAACAAATGGTATATGGAAATACTGGTGAAACCTCAGGTACTGGTGTTGCCTTTACTCGTAATCCTGCTACTGGTGAAAAGAAATTATTTGGTGAATTTTTGATTAATGCTCAGGGTGAAGATGTTGTTGCAGGTATTCGTACTCCAGAACCTATTGACAGGTTAAAAGAAGTTTTACCTGATTGTTATAATGAATTTGTTAAAATTTGTTCTATTTTGGAAGAACATTATAAGGATATGCAAGATATGGAATTTACTATTGAAAATGGTAAATTATTTATGCTACAAACTCGTAATGGTAAAAGGACTGCTAGTGCTGCTTTAAAAATTGCTGTAGATTTAGTTGATGAAGCTGCTATTACTAAAGAGGAAGCATTACTTCGCGTAAATCCTCGTGATTTAGATCAATTATTACATCCTGTTTTTGATGAAAAGGCTTTAAAGAATGCTAAAATCATTGCAACAGGTTTAGCTGCTTCTCCAGGTGCAGCAACTGGTCATATTTACTTTAGTGCCGAGGATGTAAAGGAAGCATATGACAAGGGAGTAGAGAATATTATTTTAGCTAGAATGGAAACTTCTCCAGAAGATATTGAAGGTATGAATTTGGCTCAAGGTATTCTTACTGCACGTGGTGGTATGACTTCACATGCAGCTGTTGTAGCGCGTGGTATGGGTACTTGTTGTGTTGCGGGATGCTCAGAGGTTGTTATCGATGAAAAGAAAAAAACTTTAACTACTAAAGATGGCAAAGTATTTAAAGAAGGTGACTATTTAAGTTTAAATGGTTCAACTGGAGCTGTTTATGGTGAAGAAGTTAAAGTTAAAGAACCAGAAATTTCTGGAGATTTCGAAACATTTATGTCTTGGGCTGACGCTAATCGTAAATTAAAAATTTATACAAATGCTGATAGACCAAAGGATGCTAAAATGGCTAATAAATTTGGTGCTGAAGGTATTGGTTTATGTCGTACTGAGCATATGTTCTTTGATGAAGAGAGAATCTTTAATTTTAGGCGTATGATTACAGCTAAAGATGTGGAAACTAGAAAGGAAGCTTTGTCTAAAATTTTACCTTATCAAAGGGAAGATTTTGAGGGATTATTTACTGAGATGAATGGTAAATCTGTGACAATTCGTTTCTTAGACCCACCTCTACATGAATTTTTGCCTCATGAAGATAAAGAAATTGAAGCTTTAGCACCAACTTTAAATATGAGTTTTGAAGAACTTAAAGAGCAGGTAGATTCATTAAAAGAATTTAATCCGATGATGGGTCTTCGTGGATGCAGACTTTCTATACTTTATCCTGAAATTGCCGAGATGCAAACAAGAGCGGTTATTGAAGCAGCTATTAATGTTTCAAAAGAAGGCGTTTCTGTTGAACCAGAAATTATGATTCCACTTGTAGGTGATAAAGAAGAACTTAAATATGTTAAGAATGTAGTTACTAAAACTGCCGATAGTGTGCTTAAGGAAAATAATTCTGATATAAAATATAAAGTTGGAACTATGATTGAAATTCCAAGGGCTGCACTTCTTGCTGATGAAATAGCTACTGAAGCTGAATTCTTCTCATTTGGTACAAATGATTTAACCCAAATGACTTATGGATTCTCACGTGATGATGCTGGTCGTTTCTTAGCTGAGTATTATAATAAACATATTTTTGAAAATGATGTGTTTGCGACATTAGATCAAAAAGGTGTCGGTAAACTTATTGAAAATGCGGTTCGTTTGGGTAGAGAAGTTCGTCCTGATATTAAACTTGGTATATGCGGAGAACACGGTGGAGATGCCAAAACTATAGGATTCTGCCATAATGTTGGTCTTACTTATGTGTCATGCTCACCATTTAGAGTACCAGGTGCTAGACTTGCTGCTGCTCAAGCTGCAATTAAGGCGAATCAAAAATAGGACGTTTAAGCGTACCAATTAAAAGAGTAGAAATACTCTTTTTTTGTTGGAATTAAAAGGTTTTACTAGTATTTAGCAAATAATTAAAAAAATATAAAAAAATAAGATTGGAGGTGCTTTTGAATGGTATAGTATAGTTACAGTAAAACTCGGGTGGTTTTTCTTGTAGTCCAAATATGGTGAACATATTTAAAAAGAATAAAAAGGGATTGACTAGTATTAAGTACTAGTTTTTTTATTGGAATAAAAAAATAAGATTGGAGGTAAATATTATGAGTAATTATTTTTTTAAACCTGAATTGGAGAA
>CACZQJ010000072.1 GCA_902783265.1 uncultured Erysipelotrichaceae bacterium
ATCGAACCGATGCATAACGGAACCACAATCCGCCGTGTTAACCACTTCACCAATTCCGCCATTTGAAAGACATATATATTTTATCAGTAAATTAATCATTTTTCAAGTATATTTTATTATTTTGTAAAATTAGGCTTTTATCCACACTTTACTTGATGGGCATCATACTATAATGTGAAAGGGGTAATTAGATGAATAACTATTATAATCCGGGTGAGATGAATATGCCTAATAATTTTAATTCTATATATCCTGGTTTTTTCAATAATATAAATGGCGTGAACAATTTAAAAAATGAAAATTATTCTAATGTTGATATGAAACTTGTAAATAAGCTTAAAGGGCAAGCTGGGGATAACATGAATTTTAATAAATCTGACTTTAATGGAGAGTCAAGTCCTAATGAATTATATGATGTTTATAATGGTTTTATTAGGGGTAATATGTTTCCAAATTTATTTAATCAATATAAATTAAATCGGCCTTATGATGTAAAACCGATGAATGAACAGGCAGAACTTCTTACTAAAGTTGATGCTTATTGTTTTGCTGCTCATGAAGTTAATCTATATTTAGATACTCATCCTTTTGATCGAGATATGATTAATTTATTTAAAGAACTTTCTTTAGATTCTAATAAAGCTATAAATGATTATGAGAGTAAGTATGGACCGCTTTTTGTAGATTCGAGTGAAACTTATCCTTGGGCATGGAATATGTCACCATGGCCTTGGGAAATTAATTAGGGGGTTGGATTATGTGGAAATATGAGAAAAAATTGCAATATCCGGTTAATATTAAAAATAAAGATTTAAATATGGCAAAATGTATTCTAACGCAGTATGGAGGGCCTGCTGGCGAACTTGCTGCGGCTTGGCAATATTTAGATCAAAGATATATAATGCCAGATGATAGAGGTAAAGCATTACTTACTGATATTGGTACTGAAGAGCTTGCTCATGTTGAAATTATTAGCACTATGCTTTATCAACTAATGAAAGGTGCTACTAAGGAAGAATTAAAGCGTGCTGGGTTAGATAGTCAGTATGCTCAGTTTGGTAAAGATTTATTTCCATCTGATGCATTTGGTAATCCTTTTAATATGACTTATATTAAGGTTTCTGGGGATTATATAGCTGATATTGAAAGCGACATGGGTGCAGAACAGAGAGCTAGAGCAACTTATGAACATTTGATGGATTTGACTGATGATCCTGACATACTTTGTCCATTATCATTTTTAAGGCAAAGGGAAATAATTCATTATCAAAGATTTAAAGAACTTAGGGATTATTATTTAGAAATGAAAAACAAAGCCAATGGTTAGTCGGCTTTGCTTTTTTTATTTTCATATTTTTTCCTATCTTGGGTATTTAGGATTTTCTTTCGCATTCTATAGTTAAGTGGAGTTACTTCAACTAATTCATCCTCATTAATATAGTCTAAACATACTTCTAGGCTCATTTCTCTTGGTCTTTTTAAAACTACAGTGTGGTCTTTATTCGCACTTCTTGTATTAGTCATTTGTTTTCCTTTAGTAACGTTTACAGCTAAATCATTTTCATGGTTGTTTTCACCAACGATCATTCCTTCATAAACTTCAGTACCTGGTTCAACAAACATAATTCCTCTGTCTTCTAATGATCCTAAAGCATAAGCTGTTGCTTTGCCATTATCAATCGAAACAAGTACTCCGGCTTTTCTTTGTCCAACATTTGTTGATATCATTTCTTCATAAGATGAAAATGTATGGCTTATGATTCCATATCCTTTTGTTAGTGTCATGAATTCGGTCATAAAACCGATTAATCCTCTAGAGGGCATACTGTAGTTTATCCTAGTTTGGCCTTCTTTTGTGTCCATATTTTGCATGATTCCTCCACGTAAACCTAGCATTTCAATAATGCTACCCATATATTCTTCTGGCACATCTACCTGGACGTCTTCAAATGGTTCATATGTTTTTCCATCTATTTCTTTGGTAATAATTTGTGGTTTAGAAACTTGAAGTTCATAGCCTTCTCTTCGCATGTTTTCAATTAATATTGATAGATGTAGTTCTCCCCTACCTGAAACTATCCAAGATTCTGAGTCTAGCTGTCTTACTTTTAATGATACATCCCTTTCAGTTTCTTTCATTAATCTCTCTTCTATTTTTCTTGCCGTTATTAATTTACCTTCTCTACCATTAAACGGAGACGTGTTTACGCCAAAGGTCATTTGTAAGGTTGGCTCGTCTATTCTAAGTGTTGGTAGTGCCTCTTCTTTACCTATTTCACACACTGTTTCTCCAACAGAAATATCAGGAAGTCCTGCAATCGCAACAATATCTCCAGCATGAGCTTCTGTTACTTCTATTTTATTTAATCCGAAATATCCAAATATTTTTTGAACTCTAAACTGCTTAATAGTTCCATCTAATCTTACGCATGAAACCATACTATTAAGTTTTAAAGTACCTCTTTTTACAAGACCTACTCCTATTCTTCCAACATAATCGTTATAATCGAGTAAGGCTGGTTGGAATTGTAGCGATCCGTCTGGATTAACATTAGGCTCTGGAATGTGTTTTATAACTGTATCCAATATTGGTTCCATTGTTTTTTCTTGGGTGTTGATGTCAGGGTCATAACTAGACGTTCCTTCAATGGCTGAAGCATAAATTACTGGGAAATCTAACTGTTCTAAACTTGCTCCTAGTTCGATAAATAAGTCCATAACTTCGTCTACCACTTCTTTAGGGCGTGCTGCTTCTTTATCTATTTTATTAACAACGACTATTGGTACAACACCTGCTTCTAAAGCTTTTTTTAGAACAAATCTCGTTTGTGGCATTGTTCCTTCATAGGCATCAACTACCAGTAACACCCCATCAACCATATTCATGATTCGTTCAACTTCTCCGCCAAAGTCAGCGTGTCCTGGTGTATCTAATATATTAATTCTATATCCTTTATAGTCTATTGCGGTTGTCTTAGCTAGAATAGTGATTCCTCTTTCTCTTTCGATATCGTTGGAATCCATAGCTCTTTTTTGAACCTCTTCATTTTCTCTAAATGTGCCGGCGCTTTTTAACAATTCATCTACAAGTGTGGTTTTACCATGATCGACATGGGCAATTATGGCAATATTTCTTTGTTTCATACTACTCCCTCTTTTCACACAGGGTTAATTATATCACTTATAAATTTAAATGACAAGCTATTTTTTATTATCTGCTTAAGCTAATTATACTGTGGAAAAAATGCTTTTAAAGTTATATAATAATTATGGTGATGATATGAAAAAGCTATATCTAGTGTTAATAATATTTTTGCTTTTTAATTTCAAGTCTGTAAAGGCTCAAACTATAAGTTTTTATAAATGTATCGATGGTGATACGGTCAGTTTAAAAATAAACGGCAAAGTTCATAAAGTAAGGTTTTTAGCTGTTGATGCCCCCGAAATTAAACATGGTGATAAAAAAGCTGATCCTTACGGGGATCAAGCTAAATTATATACTTGCTTTGCTTTAAAAACTGCTAAAGAAATAAAAATTGAATATGATCAAAATAGTGATAAAACTGATAAATATGGAAGACATTTAGCTTGGGTGTTTGTGGATGGCAATTTGCTTCAAGCTAAATTAGTTGAAAATGGTTTAGCTAGAGTCGCTTATTTGTATGATAATTATAAATATACAGATGATTTAAAAAAACTAGAAGCTGTGGCTAACATTAAGAAAATAAATATGTGGGGTGATTGTGATTACACTCAATATATTATTTTGGGTATTTTATTTATTATTGTGATTATCATATGTATTTTTGATAAGAATTTTCGAAAAAAAACTATTAATAAGGTGAAGAAAAAAGTATATAATAAAACTACTTCGGAAATGGATAAATTATTTAAATAGTTTTGTCATTTAATTGACATTTTTTTACCACAAAGAGCTTGAAAAACAAAATCTTTTATTTCTTTTGTAAATTTACTTTATGCCGTAAAGCCCTATTGTGCTTGTTCAATGGTAATATTTTCAAAAAAACATATAAGTTTAGCTTATATGTTTTTTATTCTTCTCCAAGGTATGTTCTTAGAATGTAGTCCATAGTTATTTTGACATCAGGAAAAACTGACATTCTATCGAGTTCTGTTCTGGTGAACCAACCAATTTCAATACTTTCATCATTTATTTTTAATTCAGCATCTGCGTTATTTGGAACGCCCCAATAAATAATATCAATAAATCTTTTGCCATCTTTTTTTCGATTGCACTGAATACCTAATGGCCTTATTAGATCATCTTCTCTTGGAAAATGCTCTCCTTTTAAAGTGATTTTAATACCTGTTTCTTCATAAACTTCTCTAATAGCTGTTTCTTCAGGGTTCTCTTCGTCTTCAATATGTCCTCCTGGTTGAACCCATTTGTCATAATCACCATGTTTTACTAATAAAATTGTCTTGTTTTCTGGATTAATGACAAAAACTGAAGCGCAATAATGTTTCATAATATCACCGATTAAATTATAACAAATATATATTTATAAATCTAGTTTAGAACGTCATAACTATCGTCATTTACGTTTTTTCCGTAAACTTTGAAATTGTTTTCTAGGTCTAAAGTAGCTAAAATTACGTCTTTTAATTTAATTTCTTTTACTTTTAATTTTTGTATTAGCCATTTTTCATCTTTGTGTACATCTTTTAATGCACCTTCAATTATTTGACCATCAATTATTAAATTTACACATAATCCTTTTTTGTTTGCTTTTAATTTTAAGTCTTTATTTGTTGGTTTTTGGTAATTTGGTTTAGCTAAAAAACTAATTTTTCCGTTAGCTTCCATTAGAGCATAATCTATTTCTGATATATCAAAATAGCCATTTATTCTCGCTTCTTCTAATAAGTCATTTATATCAAATTTTGATTTTCTGAGGCTATTATATAAAATTTTTCCATCTTTTATTAAAATGTTTGGATCACCAATAATAAACTTTCTTATTTTTAAGCTTTTCATGGTTATTACGGAGACTAAATAGGCTACTACCCCAAAGACTATAACAGCAATAGTTCCATGTAGGTATGAGGAATCTAAATTAATAGCCATTTCGGCAGCAAAATTACCAATGGAAATTCCTATTACATAGTCAAACAGGCTAAACTGTGAAACTTGTTTTTTACCAATCATTTTTGTTACAAAAAATAGGGTTACTAAGGAAACTAAACATCTTAAAATAACATCTAATAAGTCTATTATTTCTTTTTTCATGTTATCACCATTTTTATTATGCATATAAAAAAAGTAATTATACAATTACTTTCTCTTAAGCAGTTTTGGTAAATTTTGTTTGTCAACAACTATATCGGTTGTTAAAACAAATGTTACAACTATTATAGTAAGGACTGTATATATTATATATCCTAATTTTTGATCGTGTAGTACATATATAATAGAAGCAAAAGCAAATAATATATCAATTCCATATATGATTAAAACTGTTGTTCTGTGTGAAAAGTTTTTGTTTAATAGTTGATGATGTGAATGTTTTTTATCAGGTTTTGATATTTTCTCACCCTTTAAAAGTCTTCTTATAATAGCAAATATGGTATCAAGTATAGGAATTGCTAGAATTAATAATGGTATTATTAGGGAAGTTAAAGTAACACTTTTAAATCCTAATAAGGCGATTACTGCTATCATAAATCCCATAAATAATGAGCCTGAATCTCCAGCAAATATTGTGGCTGGTTGGAAGTTGTGAACTAAAAATCCTAACACAGCTCCTAGCATTATAAATGTTAAAACGAAATCTAGGCCAATTTTTCCCATAATAATCGAAATTATCCCAATAGTTGCAAAATATATTGCACTTATTCCGGCAGCTAGTCCATCTAGGCCATCAATTAAATTTATGCAATTTAAACATCCTAGCACGAAAAATATAGTTATCGGATATGATAAAATTCCAAAATCGAAGTACAATCCAAAAACAGTAATATTTTGGATGAGCAATTTACCATATATAGCGATTGTGGCTGCCGATACTAGTTGAGCGGCAAATTTAACAGATGATTTTAATGGTTTTATATCATCGACAGTTCCTGTTAAAACAACTATGAAGCTTCCTATTAAAATGGAATTCATTGTACTACTTGGTTCGCCAAATATCATATAACCTAATAAAAATCCTAAAAACATGGCCAGACCGCCTAGTCTTGGCATTGGTTTACTATGAACTTTTCTTTCGTTTGGAATATCTAAAGCACCGACATGTATTGCAACTTTTTTGATAAATGGAACTAGTATAGTAACTGATAAAAATGTGGTTGTTATCATTAGGAGTATTTTAATCATTACATCTAGATTCATAAAGCTCACCTCTAGTTATAATTTTATCATATTTTTACTGTTTATTCTACTTTTACTATAAATTATCTTTGTAAAATGCTTTGTAAGCTTTAAATGCATTATAAATATCAAACTTGCTAGAAATTTCATATGGAGAGTGCATGGACATTATTGGAATTCCACAGTCTATAACGTCCATTCCTTTGTTAGCTAAAATATATGCAATGGTACCACCTCCACCAATACCTATTTTACCCATTTCCGAAACTTGATATACAACATTATTACTTTCAAATATGTTTCTTATGTAACCTAAATATTCAGCACTTGCATCTGAAGCTCCTCCTTTTGAGGCACTACCGGTGTACTTCATTAATGATATTCCTCTATTTAAGTATGACTCATTATTTTTTTCATATATATCTGGGTAATTTGGATTATAAGCTCCGGTAACATCGGCTGATAGCACTTTTGAATTATTATATATTTTGTTTTTTTCTGTTTTTTCAATGTTTGCTTTTTCTAGCAGCATATCAACAAAATAATCAAAAGTATTTGAAAACATTCCAGTATTTCCCATGCTGCCTATTTCTTCTTTGTCTACTAGAATACATAAGGCTGTTTTTTTGGGGTTTTCAATATCTAAAATGGCTTTTATGGATGCATAAGAACAAACTCTATCGTCTTGCCCATATCCTCCCACTAATGATCTATCAAATCCTAAATCTCTTGCTTTCATAGCTGGGGTAAATTCTATTTCACTGCTTACAAAATCATTTTCTGTAATTCCATATTTTTCATTTAAAATAGTTAAAATGTTTAGTTTAACCTTTTCTTCATTATCTTTATTTATTGGAATACTACCAGCTAGTATGTTTAAGTCTTCAGCTTCTATTCCATCTTTTAATGTTTTCTTTTCTTGCTTGCTGGATAGATGTGGTAACAAATCAGCTATAGTAAATACGGGGTCTTCTTCTTTTTCACCAATATTTATTTCTACTTTTTCATTATTCTTTTTAATAATTACTCCGTGCATAGATAATGGGATATTTACCCACTGATATTTTTTTATACCTCCATAATAATGAGTTTTTAATAAAGCTAATTCGTTTGTTTCGTATAATGGATTAGGTTTTAAATCTAGTCTTGGGCTATCCATGTGAGCCCCTATCATATTAAAACCTCTATTTAAATCTTCACCTATAATGGCAGCATATACATTTTTTCCTCTATTTATGTAATATATTTTGTCATTTGTTTTTAAAGTGTTAACGTCTTCAATGTTTTTGTAGCCACTATCTTTTAACATTTTTTCAATTGTTTTTGTACATTCTCTTTCAGTTTTACTTTCATTTATAAAATGAATAAATCCTTGGGAAAAATTATAGATTCTTTCTTTTTCATCTATATTAATATTTTCCCAAGGATTTCTTTTTTCTTTTAATAATTTTTCTTCCATAATATCACCTTTCTGGTTATATTATGGCCTAATAATTTTTATTTAAACCACTTTCTAGTACAGGAATGTTATCAAGAAGAACTCCCGTTCCCTCAACAACACATGTTAATGGTGTTTCGGCTAAGAATACGGGAACTTTTAATTCATGACTAAGCAATTTATCAAAGCCATCGACCATTGCTCCGCCACCTGTCAAAACTATTCCTTTATCAATAATATCGGCTGAAAGTTCTGGTGAAGTTTGCTCTAATACTTGTTTTGCGGTATTGACAACTATGTGTGCACTTTCTCTTAAGGCTTCTTCTACTTCATCTGAAGTTAAGGTGATTGTATGAGGAAGTCCAGTCACAAGATCCCTTCCTCTAACTTCCATTTTTTCTTGTTTTGAGCCAGGAAAAACAGTTCCTATTTTAAATTTTATATCTTCGGCTGTAACTTCTCCGACTAGTAATTTATATTTTTCTCTGATATATTTTATAATATCGTTATCAAATACATTTCCAGCAACTTTTATAGAGGCTGAATTGACAATTCCTCCTAATGATAATATGGCTACATCTGTTGTTCCGCCACCAATATCAATAACCATGTTGCCGCTTGGTTTTGAAATATCCATTCCAGCACCGATTGCAGCAACTTTCGGTTCTTCTTCAAGATATACTTTTCTTGCTCCTGTTTTTTCAGCGGCTTCTCTAATTGCATTTTTTTCTACTTGAGTTATATTTGATGGACAACATATAAGAATTCGAGGGCGTGTGAAGAAACTTTTACCGTTTACTTTTCTGATAAAGTTATTTAGCATTATTTCAGTTATCTCAAAATCAGCAATTACACCATCTTTCATTGGTCTAATTGCTCTTACTTGGCCAGGCGTTCTTCCTAACATTTCTTTAGCTTCTGTCCCAACCGCGATTGGTTTTTTTGTATCTTCATCAATGACAACAACACTTGGTTCATTTAAAACTATTCCTTGCCCCTTTATGTAAATAAGAACATTGGCTGTTCCTAAGTCTATTCCGATATCTTTTGAAAACATTCTTATCACCTTTTTTCCTTTTTATATTATAGCACAGATAATTTTCTTTTTATATATTATATCGCATTTTTAAATACTTTTTTTTAGTTGACTCCCCGCCTTTTATGTGTTTTATATCAGAGTGGTACTTGATTATTTTTTGGACTTCGCCATATAAGTTTAAATCTATATTTTTCAGTCTATCTTTTAAATCTTTATGAACTGTACTTTTAGATACGTTATATTTTCGAGCAATTTCTCTTATTGTCTCATTTGTTTTTACAATATAATAACTTTCTTTTAAGACTCTTTCTTTTATGTTATTTTTCAAGAAAAACCTCCTTCATTTAAGTATATAAATCTGTAGTTTTTTTAATACTTTAAAAAGAGATTTTCTAAATAAAAACCTCGTTTCTATGTCCAAGAAACGGGGTTCATATCAGTTTTTAATTCTAGTTGTTTTTTATTTCTGAAATTTGTTTATTATAATAATTTTCAGGATTTATATATTTTCCTTCAACGTTCATTTCAAATAGAACATGTTTTCCTAAATCTTTTTCTAGGTTAGATTCTCCAGCAGTTCCTATAACTGTACCTTGAGAAATCTGGTCACCTTCTTTAACAGTAACTTCACCTAAACTTTGATAGGTTGTTATTATGTTACTTTCGTGTTTAATAGTGACCGTTTTTCCTAATAAGTTGTCATCTTTTACACTCGTAACCTCTCCATCTAAGACACATACTACATCGAATGTTTCATTTATTCCACCATAAATAATACCGTTATTCTGGATGTATGTCGTTTCATAATTTATAATAGAATTTTTTTGACTTTCTTCTTCTCCTTTATAATCATAAAAACTTTTTATTATTTTTACTTCTCCTGCTGTGTAAGGTCTTACAAGTGTTGGTGCTGATGTTGTTTGAAC
This sequence comes from uncultured Erysipelotrichaceae bacterium, assembly GCA_902783265.1. Classification (GTDB taxonomy): domain Bacteria; phylum Bacillota_I; class Bacilli_A; order RF39; family UBA660; genus Coprosoma. Next base: position 9,735 of record CACZQJ010000072.1, read on the forward strand.
TACTGATTGAACGCCTGAATTAAATAATTTCGAAACATATGTATAGTCGTCGTTTGGTTTTGATTCTTCAAAAGATCTATTCGATAGGTCGGCATAATAAATAACGCTTAATATTATTAAAGCAATTCCAACATAGATTCCATATACTACTTCTTTTTTTAATTTTCTGTTTTCCATTTTTTCACCTCTACTATCATTTTGGATTATATTTTTTAAAATATACTATATTTTTTTAATTTCTGTTCCTTGGTAGTAGTGCGCTAAAATTTCTTTATATGTTTTTCCTTCTTTGGCCATTCCGTTTGCGCCATATTGGCTTAACCCAACTCCGTGACCATATCCTTTGGTAGTAATAGTTAGTTTTGTGTTTTTTTGAATTATTTGAAAATAGTTTGATTTAAGATTTAATTTTTGCGAGACTTCTCTTCCTTTAAGTTCTATGTTGTTTATTTTTAATGTTTTAATTCTGCCTGTGCTGGTATTTTCTAAAATTTCTATATTTAAAATATCATTATATGGCAGATTTAGTTTGCTATAGAAGTCTTTTAAATCCATAGTTAGTGTTTCACTATAAACAGGCGCTTTTTCATCCCATTTACTGGATACACTTCTTAAATATGGTACTTTGGAGACGAAAACTTCTTCACTATTTTCTGTTTGCCCAACGCTTGCAGCAAAAAACATAGCATTAACAATTTCACCATTATATGTTAAATACTCTCCCGATGTTTTATTTACTATGTTTTTTATTTTGTTTATTTTTGTGGTATAGTCACCTTTCCATTTTTCTTTTAACTCGTCATCTGTTAGATATACTTGGTTAGATGTGGTGTTGGTAACGTCGTATTCGTTTCCATTCATATGGTATAAGGCATAGCTTCTAGATGCAACCGCTTGGGCTTTTAATGCTTCTTCCTCAAAACTCGTTGGCATTTCGGCTGAAACTACGCCTTTTATATATTCTTCAAATGGTACTTCTATTATTTTGTTTGTTTTTTCATCTTTTACCTTAATAATTTTATTACTTATATATTTAAACTCTATGTTTTCTTTTTTGGTAAAAATTTTAGTAATTAAAAAAGGTATTAATATTATTAATAGCGTTAATAAGATAAACCTTTTCATATTTAGCCTCCTATATAATTTTTGTGTTTATTATAAAATCATATATAAAATTGACTACGAGATATGATAAGGACATACTTACTATTAAATATAATACCCTTGTTTCATAATATCTATTCTTTTTAAACATGCCTGTGATATCAATGCTTTCTAACGACCAAATTGTGATTATTAAAATAACAATATATAATGCTGCTTTAATCATGGTAATCATCCAACATTTGTATTCTATTTTTATGTCGATTTTCGTTACTGAATGGTGTTTTTAAGAAAACATCGACAATATCTTTTGCTCTGTATACTGGCATGTTTCCATTTAAAGCAATTATGTTAGCATTGTTATCGTTTCTGGTATATTTTGCTTCTTTGATATTATTTACTTTTGCACATCTTATTCCTTTGACCTTATTACAGGCAATACTAATTCCAATACCACTTCCACATATGGCTATTCCTTTTTCTGCTTCATTGTTGGCAATTGCTTTTCCTAGTTTAAACCCATATTCTGGATAGTCGTGGCTTTCTTTGTCGTCACATCCGTAATCAATAACAGTATAGCCTTTTTTAGTCAAATAATTTGTAAGTTTTTGTTTTAAATTATATCCTCTATGATCGCTTGCAATACCTATTTTTTCATTTGAAATATTTAAGTTTAAAATTGTTTGTTCCTGGTAATTATTTTTTACTATCTCTTCTAATGAGGCTTCTTTATCCATTTTTTATTCCTCCTATCTTATATAATTATAACATTTATTTTATTTTTGTAAATGTGTGTAAAATTTATGTTTATTTTTTTATTTTTGTTTACTTTTTTTATTTTTTCTTTTATATATAAGTTAGGTGTTTATATGAATAAAATTTTAATAAAAGAAGATATTAATGGTTATAAATTTTTATATTTTGATAAAGATTACGCGTGTTTTTTGGATAGACTATGTGGTTTATTTAATTTTGAAAATAATTATCAAAATGGAATTCGTGTTTCTACTTTCATTAGTTTCTTAGAAAAAGTATCGGACAGATTTCATATTTCAAGGGAATATATTTTACAAAATTGTGACTATTTTATTAATGATTTTAATTTATTGATGCAAGATTTTAAACAAATTGGTTTTGACATGGAAAGTATTTTGGATAAGCAAAGTTTTGACGTTCCATATTACTGGGTGTTTAAGAGAGAATATATAAATTCTTTTTTAAAGAAGTGCGATGACTCTTATTTTTTTGAACAGTTGACTGAGTTTTTTGGAAATTTTCTAAAATTTCAAACTACTGTTTTTAAAAGTGCGGAGTTAATTAATCTTAAAGATTCTCTATTTAATGATTTTAGGGATGTTGCTTCTTTAAAGATGGTCCAGAATTATCAATCTAGATATGACGCTTTATTAAGCCAAAAGCCTTTTGATGTTGCAAAAATAGAAAATTTATATAAGGAAATACAGGCTATTATTTTAGACGATTTTAAAGCCAATATTACTGATATCAATGATTACAAGCCTGGCAACAAATTTAGATTTTTGTGCCATTCTACTAGTAGCGTTGAATGGAATCCTGATTATTTAGACAATTATCTTTCGACTTCATTACTTACGGAGGCACACACTGATACTTATAGGTGTCCATATGGTTTTATTGTAAATCCACAGTACATAGTTTCGATGGATTGTGAGGATTTGTATACTAGAAATTCAGCGACAGATGAGAGTGAATTATCTATTTATTCTGTTTTACCAAAAATACTATCAATGAATCATTTAATTAGTGGGACAAAAATTTATAATGAGGTTGTTGTGAGAAAAGATAAACCGGAAAATCTGTTTTTAGGCATTTTTTGTGTGACAGATGGTTCTCGTGAATTAAATCCTATTTATATAAGAGCAAAGCTTCTTCAGAAAAGTTTTCCCAATTTACCAATTATTGATTTAGACGTTACTTTGTATCTTCCTTTAGAGGAACTGTCATTAACGAGAAATGAGCTTATTGATTCTATTAGAGAAGAACTTGGTATTACTTCTCCTATATTTGATGGCTATTATGATATGTATGAACCTTTTTGGGAAAAGTTTATGGAACTAAAAAGAAATGGTGATTATGAACTTTTAGATATTTTAAGTTTATTTTCATATTATTATAATGTTTTTGAATCTGATTCATATGGAGACAATTCAAAACGAAATAAAACTTTATAAAAAAAATACTTACGTTTGTAAGTATTATTTAACAAATGGTAATAAAGCTATAAATCTAGCTTTTTTTACTTCACCAGAGATATATCTTTGGTGTTTAGCGCATGTGCCTGTAATTCTTCTTGGTAATATTTTACCTTTATCTAAACTAACATATTTTTTTATGTTTTCATCTTTATATGTTATTTCTTTTCCGGCACATAATTGGCATACTTTTCTTTTTTTTCTGCGATATTCTGCCATATGTATCCTCCTTTATTCTAGAAAATTATCATCAATTGAAACGTTGTCTCCAAAGTCTGAGAAAGGGTCTTCATCAATGTCAATACTATTTTGTGGTTCTTCTGGCGCTGGTGCATCTTGATAGTCATAAGGGGTTGAATTATTGTTGTTTCTTCTTGAATCTAAGAATTGAACAGAATCAGCAACAACGTCTGTTGTATATCTTCTATTTCCATCTTTATCAGTGAAAGATCCAGTTTGAATTCTTCCTTCGATTGATACTTGACTACCTTTGTCTAAGTAGTTAGCAACATTTTCTGCTTGTTTTCGCCAAACTACTATATTTATAAAATCTGCTTCTCTTTCGCCTTGGGCATTGTTAAAGGTTCTATTAACGGCTAGAGAAAATCTAGTGTATGGAATGTTAGAACCTGTATATCTTAATTCTGGTTTAGCAGTTAACCTACCAACTAAACAAACTCTGTTCATATAAATACCTCTTTTCTTAGTCTTCTACTTTTGTAATTAAATGACGAATTATATCTTTGTTGATTAGGGCTAAACGATCAAATTCTTTAATTCCTTTATCATCTTTGCCTTCTACTTGGAACACATAATAATATCCGCTTTTAAAATCTTTTATTTCATAAGCAAGTTCTCTTTGTCCCATGGCTTGTTCATCTGTAACTTTTGAACCATTTTTTTTGATAATTTCAGCAAAATCTTTAACAACTTTCTTTACTTCATCTTCTCCTAATGTTGGTCTTACGATGAACATAATTTCATAATGTCTCATTTTTACACCTCCTTGTGGTCTTTTGGCTTCTTTTTAGAAGCAAGGAGTAAATTAATTACTCGCTATAGATTATAACAAATTATATGAAAAAAGTAAACATTTTTATGTTTACCTTTACCTTTTTTTCTAGAAATTTCCAATAAAAGTGGTAAAATTACGACTGGCAACAAAATATTTCTCTCACTTTTATTGTTTTCGCTTTGAACTTTTTGTGGTAATATATAATATGAGGTGTGCGTATGAAAAAGAGTTTATTTAATAATGTTTTATTGGTTCCTCCTGTTAGTTATATTATTTCTATTTTTATGAGTTCAATATTTTTTGTTTTGGGTTTTGGAATGCTGCTGTTTGCTGTCTTGGGTTTTATCACTGATATGAAATTTAAAGACGTTACTGGTATTATAACTAATAAAGATTTTAGAGACACTTATTATTATTCTGTTTCTTACAATGTAGAAAATAATAATTATGTTAAAGATAATTTGACTAGTGTGCATGAATATAATGTTGGTGATGAAGTATCCTTATCTTATGGTAAAAAGGACCCTTCTTATGTTAGTTTCAAAAATGATAATTTTGGTCTTACATATTATTTAGTAATGATTTTATTTTTAAGTTCTATAGTTATTCTAATTAACCGAGTAAAAAAATTATTGCATTTTATTAATCCTTCAAAATATCCTGATGTTAAAGACATTTCTTACGGCATGAGCATTGGTAATGTAAGTTTAACAAACAGAAATATTTTACATGATGATTTGGAAAAGGATAATATAGATTTTTATAATTAGATAATTTTAAACCCTCATTAAATATGAGGGTTTTCTTATACATTAAATCTAAACAGGCAAATATCACCATCTTGCATGATGTATTCTTTACCTTCAAGTCGTAATTTTCCAGCTTCTTTAACTTTAAGCTCGCTTCCTAAAGTCTTTAAGTCATTAAAACTCATTACTTCAGCTTTAATAAATCCTTTTTGAAAATCAGTGTGAATTATTCCGGCACATTCTGGAGCTTTCATGCCGTTTTTAAAGGTCCAAGCTCTTACTTCGTCTTCTCCAGCAGTTAAGAATGTCGATAGGCCTAATAATTTATATGAACTTTTAATAAGTTTATCTAATCCACTTTCACTTATGCCTAAGTCGTTTAAAAATTCTTTTTTATCTTGGTCTGATAATTCAGCTAATTCTTCTTCTATTTTTGCACTTATTTTTACAACTTCAGCGTTTTCTTTGGCGGCATATTCTTTTAAAACTTTAACATATTCGTTATCTTCATTTATGTCTGCCTCGTTTACATTAGCAACGTAAATAATGGGTTTTATTGTAAGTAAGTTAAACGGTTTTAATATTTTTATTTCTTCTTCGGTTAGGTTTAAATTTCTAGGTACTATGTTCTTTTCTAAATTTTCTTTTATTCTTTCAAGTAACTCTAGCTCTTTAATAGCTTCCTTATCGTTTGCGAGTCTGGCTTTTTTGCCCATTCTGGCCAGTCTATTTTCAATAACTTCTAGATCTGCAAGTTCTAATTCAACATCGATTATTTCAACATCTCTAATTGGATCAATGCTGCCTGAAACATGGGTGATATTCCCATCATCAAAACATCTTACGACTTCACATATTGCATCGACTTCTCTAATGTGCGAAAGAAATTTATTACCTAAGCCTTCTCCTTTAGAAGCTCCGACAACTAAGCCCGCAATATCTGTAAATTCAAATGTGGCGGGAATTGTTTTTCTTGGATGATACATTTCTTCTAGGAACTCTACTCTTTCGTCTGGGACAGTTACTATTCCTACATTGGGTTCAATAGTTGCGAAAGGGTAGTTTGCAGCTAGTATATTTTGTTTTGTTATAGCGTTAAATAAGGTTGATTTTCCGACATTTGGAAGTCCAACTATTCCAGCAGTTAAACTCATTTTCATCACCGAAGTTATTATACTAGATTGATGATTATTTGTAAATAAAATTACTTATTAACAATAAAAAACTTTAGAAAATAGGTCCCTAAAGTTTTTGTAATTTAAATTCATTTACAGTTTTATAAGGTTGGGGTCATGTTTGGCCCTAGAGGTAATCCCATAATAAACCAGCCTACTACAATCAAAAGCCAAACAACCATAAATATAAGCACGGTTGGTCTTAATAAATTAAGGGTACCAAATACAGTTATTTTATTTGTCTCTTTGTTGTTATATTTTTCTAAAAAGGCAAGCATTATTATAAAGTATACAAAGAAAGGTGTTATTCCTTTACCAACACTGTCGGCTGCTTTAAAAATAAATTGGGTAAAATCTGGTGTAATATTCGCTTTCATGAATAATGGAATTAATATTGGTGATGCTATTTGCCATTTTGTGATGGTGTCTGGTATTAATAAAGACATTAATATTATAATTATAAACATTGTTATAATTAAGGGAATACCAGTAAATTCTAAATTACTCATAAATGAAATGAGCCATGAACCAAAGACGGTTCCAATATTTGTCCAATTTAGAATACTTATCATTAGTGATGAGAAAAACAACAGTATAAATATGTATCCTAAGTTATCAAATTCTTTTGACAATCCAACGCTAAAATCGTTTGTGTTTTTTAGATTTTTTGAAATTGCTCCATATATTCCAGAGCAAATCATCATTATTATTAGGAATATAAAGCCAAAGGCGTCTTGGAATGGAGCTTTTTCACCAAGCAATTGTTCTACATAACTTACTTTTGTATTATCTAGTAATAATCCAGACCCTGGTAAACCTGGAATAATTGTATATATTCCTATTAGCATTAATATTACAAAGGCAATTTGACTCCATATTAGTCCTTTTTTAGATATTGTAAGTTCGTCCTCTTCTTTTATGGCTTCTTTTACTTTTGGTTTTAAAACTGTTTCAATAATTATTGTGCCAATTATTGATAAAATGAATGTTGCTGCTGCCATTGCATAAGTATTTGACCAAGCATTAAATAAATAATCTTTGTCAACATCAACAGTAACTGCTTCTTTAGTAAGAAGTCCGAGTTGATAATCATCATAGTTAAATACCAAGCCTGCTCCATATCCCATGCTGACGCCTAAAAATGCGGTTAATATTCCGAGCATGGAATTTTTACCTAAATATTGATATATAACAGCGATTAATGGCATTACTAATATAAATCCATACTCTCCTAAAAATGATGATACTATTCCTACAAATAAAGTTAGAAATGTTACCACTCCTGGTTTTAGAGTTCTGAGTGGTGTAAACATGGCCTTAAATAAGCCACTTGCCTTTCCAATTGAAACGGCCATTAAGGATATTATTAATAAAACTAACGGTTTAAAGTTTTTAAATGTTTCAACTGGCGAACTGAAAAAAAACCTTAATCCTTCTTTTGAAAGAATGTTTTTAATACTGACAACGGACGTTTCTAAACTTCCGCTTGTTACTTTAGTGACTTCTCCATCAATTCCAAAAAATGAAGAAATACAACTTATAATCATAATTGCAAAAGTAAGGATAATAATTGTAATAACTGGTCCTAATAAAATACTTTTCTTTTTTTTCATCATTATCCTCCTATAATTTGATTATTTTTTTTAATTTTTTATTAAATTCTATCCTGGGTAGCATTATACTTCTGCCACATCCATTACATTTTATTTTTATATCAGCGCCCATTCTTATTATTTCCCATTCGTTAGTTCCGCATGGATGTTGCTTTTTCATTACTACAACACTCCCTAATTTATAATCATTTTTCATTATGTACCTCCACTTGTGGGTATGGGATTGTAAGGTTTTGCTTTCTAAATTCTCTTATGATTTCCTCTAAAAAGGCTCTTTTAAATGTGTAATTGTAGGTTGGTTTGGTTGTGGCAACTACTCTAATATTTACTGAACTGTCTGATAAATCTTCAACTCCTAAAATTTCAATTTCTCCAGTTACATATTCTTCATTTTGCATTTTTTCACAAACTGTTTTTATAGCTGATTTTACTTTGTCAATGTCATTTTCATATGACGTAGGTACATCAACAACACTTTTTGATGCTTTTAGACTGTAGTTTATAACCTCTGTTATATTTCTATTAGCAATTATTTTAACTTCTCCAGAATAAGCTCTTATTTTAGTCGTTTTAAGGCCTAGGGAAATAACATCTCCTCTAAAATCACCAATTTTTATATTGTCCCCCACTTGAAATTGATCTTCGGTCAAAATTGCGGTTCCAGCAATAATATCTTTTAGTAAGTCTTGAAGGGCTAAACCAACAATAACGCCAACTACCCCTAGTGATGTTAACAATGCTTTTGTGTCTACTCCCCAAACGTCTAATATCATTAAAATTGCAACAATATAAAGTAAATATTTTAAAACGTTGGTAGTTACTGTTATTGTGGTTAACGCTTTTTTATCAGATTTTCTTTTAGCTTTTTTTAATAACGTATTTGTCACAATATTTTTTACTGTCATATATACAGCTGTGACTAGTAGAATTATTATTACTGTACCTAACAATTGTTTTTGAATTTCGCTCATGGTATTACTCCTTAATATTAATAATTTCCAGGATTCTATTTAAATCTGCGGTATTAGTAAATGATATTTCTATTTTCTTATCTTTTATTTTTACTTTTGTATCTAGTCTTTCTCTTAATAAATCTTGAACATATTCATATTCATTGAATCTTTTATGTGATTTGATGCTGTGTTTTTTATCTGAGCTTTTTTCTTCAGTTGTCCTTACTGATAGTTTTTCATCAGATATTTCTTTAGCCATTTTTATAATTTCTTCTTCGTCTTCTAGTTTGCTTAAAGCTCTAGCATGCCCCATTGTTAGTTTTTTATTTTGAATCATTTCTTGTACTTCTTTTGGAAGTCTAAGAAGCCCTAACATGTTAGTTATGTGGCTTCGGCTTTTACTTACTTTTTTAGCTAATGCTTCTTGGGTTAAGTTTAACTTGTCAATTAAACTTTTATACGCCATAGCTTCTTCTAGTGCGGTTAAATTTTCTCTTTGTAAGTTTTCAAGTAGGGCAATTTCGGCCATTTTTTCATCGCTAAGTTGTCTAATAATTGCTGGGATGGTTTCTTTTCCAGCTATTTTGCTTGCTTTTAGCCTTCTTTCCCCGGCAATTACATCGTAGCCTTTAATACTCTTTTTGACTATTATTGGTTCAATTACGCCGTTTTCTTTGATTGATTCTGCAAGTTCATTTAAGGCGTCTTCATCAAAAACTGTTCGTGGCTGATAGGGGTTTGGTCTTAGCTCACTAACATTTAGTTCAACTATTTCTTCAGTTTTCATTTCTTTATACAGTGTTTTTTCAAAATCACTTACGTTTTCAACGCTTAAGTTATCTAAATCAAATAATTGTTCTAATCCTTTACCTAAAGCTCTTCTACTTTCCATTTCTAGCAATCACCTCTTTCGCTAAATTTATATATGCTAACGCGCCTCTACTTTTAGGGTCGTATGCAATTATTGGCTTTCCGTGGCTTGGAGCTTCTGATAGCCTAACAAGTCTTGGAATAATCGTATCATATACTCTTTCTTTAAAGTAACTTTTTATATCTTGAACTACTTCTAATCCTAGATTTGTTCTATTATCTAGCATTGTAAGAAGTACTCCCTCAATATCTAAAGATGGATTTAAAGTTTTTTGAGCAAGCATAATTGAATTTAAAAGTTGCATTATCCCTTCTAAAGCAAAAAACTCACATTGAACTGGTATTATTACAGAGTTGGCCGCACATAAAGCGTTTGTTGTAAGTAATCCTAGTGAAGGCGGACAATCAATGATAATGTAATCAAACATTTCTTCAGCTATTTCTAGTTTGTTTTTTAACTGCCTGCTTTTGGAAAATTCTGGATTCAATTTGCTTTGCTCCATAAGTTCTATATCGGCTCCAGCTAAACTTATGGTAGCAGGAATTATATACAAGTTTTTAAATTTAGTCTTTTTAACAACTTCTTTTAACTCTGCGCTTCCTACTAGCAAGTCATATATACTTTTTTTAATATCTCCTTTGTCGATTCCTAATCCGGTTGTACTATTTCCTTGTGGATCTAAATCTATTAACATTACTCGTTTTCCAAGGTAACCTAAAGAGGCTGCTAAATTGATACTGGACGTTGTTTTACCAACTCCACCTTTTTGATTAACTAACGCGATTATCTTTCCCATTTTACCACCATTTTCATTTTTCTAGCTATATTCATTTTATCACAATCATAAATATAAATCTATGAATTTTGTTTAAGTTATTTAAAAAAGACTTATTTTATTTAATAAGTCTTTTTGATAAAGTTTTTTCCTGTTTTATTGTTTGTTTTACTTCTTCAGATTTTTCTTCACTGTAAAAATTATATATTAAATCTTCTATACTAATATTTAAATTTTTCTTTAATTCGCTGTCTGTCATGTAAATAATTGGATTTGGTTTATTATCTATTATTAGTGGCAATCCCATTATTCTTAATAGGTTTATTTTTGCTACTAATTCTCTATATGTCTCACCTTTATCTATTTCAACATTTTTGAATTTTTCGTTTTTAGCCCTTGCCGGCATTTTTCTCCAAATCATTTCTATATTGTTTAGCAACTTTATTTGCTCATCAGTTAATATTCCGTTTTTGTAATTATATCTTTGTTTTTTTATCCAAGCTCCAAGTTTTTCCCCTTCTTCATCATGTTCATATCCGTTTTTAGTTTTAAATTTTGTTTTTATGTCAAGGTTGTGATGATGGTTATAATATTTCTCAGCTAATGAATAAAATTTAGTCCAGGTGTTTCCACGTGATTTAGGTACATCCCAAATCATGTTAATTTCATTTAATAAGCTTATCTGCTCTTCACTGAGTTTTCTTCTTTTATTGTGTTTATATGCTTGCCTTTGCTGGCTTAACCAATTATATATGTTTAAACCTGCTTCATCGTATGTTTTTCCGTCTTTTGTTCTAAAGGTTGGTGTGACTTCTAGATTTCCGTGTATCATATAATATTTTTTTGCTATTTCATAATTGTGGTACCATTTGTAGTCATATATATTCCAAATCATCCCTATTTTTTCAAGCTTTTCTTGTTTTTGCCTTGATAATGGTTCAACTGTTTTTGCATATGTGGGATTCGTTATGGCTTTAAATGATCTTCTCTGGCTTTGAATCCATTTACCTAATTTGTATCCTTTTTTGTCATAAACTACACCATCTTTTGTTCTAAAGCCAATTGGTATATCTAATTTTTTGTAATGGTAATAATACTTCTGAGCAAGGTTATACATTTCGTTCCAGTATTTATCATAGTCTATACTGGCATCCCAAATCATTCCTATGTCATTTAATAGATAGATTTGTCTTGAGCTTAATGTCTGCTGTCTTCTATTTTCATCCTTATAAGAATTATATATTTGTCTTTGATTTCCTATCCATATACCTAACTTTATACCTTCTGCGTCGTAAGTGAATCCATCTTTTGTCTTAAAATGGATTGGTATTTTTAAATTTTTATGTTTTTCATAGTATTTTGCGGCAAGTTCGTACATTTTTTGCCATGCATCTTTATTGACTTCCCAAATCATTCCTATTTTATTTAATTTTTCTATTCTTTCTTTAGATATTTTATTTTTCTTATATGTTTTTCGCTGTTCAAAAATCCATAATCCTAGTCTTAATCCGTCTTGGTCATATTCATATCCATTTTTTGTAATAAAATTTTTACTTATTTTCAAATTGTGATAGTATCTATAATAATTTTCGGCTAGGCTATACATTTCATCCCATGTTTGTTTTTCAACTTTCCAAATCATTCCTATAGAGTTTAACATTTCTATTTGCTGGTGACTTAGTTTCCCATTTTTGTATTTTTTTCTTTGATTGCTTATCCACATGCCAAGTTTTATTCCTTCTTCAGTTACATATTTGATCTTTATTTCTAAGTCTTTGTGCTGCCAATAATACTTTTGAGCAAATTCATACATTTTAAGCCAATTATCATGCATATAATCCCCGCCTTTTGATGGATTATTATAACACTCTTTTAAAAAAAAACAAAGAAATTATTCTTTGTTCATTTTTTGTTTTAGTTTTTCAACTAACTCTTCTTTAGTTAATTTTTCATAACCTTTTATTTTTTCATCTTTAGCTATATCTTGTAAGTCTTCTATGGTTAGATCTTCTAGTTTAGCTTCTTTAATGTTTGGGTTATCATTTATTTTTTCTTCTTCTGGCATTTTTCCATGTTTTACTAAATAATCGATTTGTTCTTTAGTAATTGTTTCATATTCTAATAAAGTTTCCGCAATTAATTTTAATAAATCCATGTTCTCTTTGATGATTTTTTCGGTTACTTTATATTGCTTATTTATTATTTTACTTACTTCTTCGTCAATTTGTTTAGCTACTTCATGTGAGAAGTTTTGAGCTTTATTATAGTCTCTTCCTAAGAAAACGTTTGATTGTCTTTCTTCAAATTGAATTGGCCCTAAATCACTCATTCCGTATTCGGTTACCATTGCTCTTGCAATTCTTGTAGCTTTTTCAAAGTCATTTGATGCTCCAGTTGTTACTTCATTAAACATAACCTCTTCAGCTACTCTACCTGCTAAAAGTCCACTGATTGTTTGAAGAAGTTCATTTTTAGTTGATAGATATGTTTCTTCTTTTGGAAGCATTAGATTATATCCGCCTGCTTGGCCTCTTGGGATAATTGTTATCTTTTGAACATCATTTGCTCCTTCTAGTTTGATACCGACAACGGCGTGTCCAGCTTCATGATAGGCAACTGTTTTCTTTTCTTTTTCGGTATATTTATGTGACTTTTTGGCTGGTCCCATAAGTACTCTATCATGAGCTTCATCTATTTCAGCCATAGTAATTGCTTTTTTATTTCTTCTTACGGTAAGTAAGGCTGCTTCATTAAGTAAGTTTTCTAAATCAGCACCACTAAAACCTACGGTTCTTTTTGCTAAGTTGGCTAAAGTAATATTTGGAGCAAAAATTTTGCCTTTGGCGTGAACCCCTAATATTTCTTCCCTACCTTTAGCATCAGGAAGATTAACTGTTACTTGTCTATCAAATCTTCCTGGTCTGAGTAGGGCTGGATCTAGGACATCTGGCCTATTGGTTGCAGCTATTATAATAATTCCTTCATTGGCACCAAATCCATCCATTTCAGTTAATAATTGGTTTAATGTTTGTTCTCTCTCATCGTGTCCTCCACCTAGACCGGTTCCTCTTTGTCTTCCGACAGCATCTATTTCGTCTATAAATATTAGGCATGGCGCGCTTTGTTTTGCTTGTTTGAACATGTCTCTTACTCTTGATGCACCTACACCAACGAATAGTTCAACAAAGTCTGAACCACTTATAAAGTAAAATGGAACGTTGGCTTCACCAGCAACAGCTCTTGCAAGTAAGGTTTTACCAGTTCCTGGAGGCCCTACTAAAAGTACTCCTTTAGGAATTCTAGCTCCCATTTTTTGGAATTTTTTAGGAGCTTTTAAGAAGTCTATTAATTCTTCTAGTTCTTCTTTTTCCTCATCTAGACCGGCAACATCTTTAAAAGTTACTTTATTTTCGCCATTTGAAAGTCTGGCTTTTGATCTGCCAAAATCCATTGATCTATTACCGTCCATTTGTTTTCCAAATACTTTGTTAATCGCATATAAGGTTACTCCTATAAGGATTATTGTTGGTAAATAATTTATGACAAAAATTAGTAATGGACTTGCACTGGCATCTGCTGCTGTCTTGACCGTAAAATTTGCTTCTTTTTCAGCTTCCAATATTTTAACCATTGTTTCGTCTGTAAGTGGCATACTGAAAGTGAATGTTTCGTTACTTTTATAGTCTTTTAACTTCCCTGATATCGTATATATACTAGCATTGGCGTGAGGGGTTACTGTTATTTCTTTTACTTCTCCAGATTCTACTTCTTTCATGAATTTACTATAGTTAAGCTCATGTACTTCTGTGTTCATAGTATTTACTAAGGTCATTATTACTAAGAAAAACACAAGTAGAAAAGCATAAGGTATTAATCCTCTTTTTATAACTTTTTTATTCATAAAAACTTCCTTTCTAAAAATACTTAATTATTATATCATAGTTTTGTGAATTTGAAGTGTCAAATTTACTTTTTTTAAGACCTGGTATCCATAAGATATTATTTTGATTATCTGTCAGCAGTGGAAATATCTCTCTTTCTTTATTAGATATTTTTTCATTAATGAAGATGTCTTTGATTTTTTTGTGGCCGTTTAATCCTTTAATTTCAATTTTGTCACCACTTTTTCTAGTTCTTATGTGAAGTGGAAACATAATTTCGTTTGAATTTAATTTTATTACATAATTTGATTTTTCTTTGGTATCTTCTATCTTCTTTATTATGTGTCCGTTTGGTAAAGTTAATTCATCTTTAAATATGTAGTCATATTTTTCTATTTTACCATTTTCATATATATATGCTTTATCGTATGTTTTATTAAATATTTTATTTTGTGGTAGGTCTATTTTTAAATTTGGCTTTTTGTTCTCTAGAATTTCAATTATGGAATTTATGTGTTTTTCTTTAATTAGATTTATGTTTTCTTTATACTCTTCTTCTAAGATATTATATATTATTTTTTGTTTTATGATTTCTTCTTTTTTATTAAATTCTTTTACATCTAATTTTTTGCTTATGTAGATTTTTTTTGTTTCTTTTTTTACTTCTTTTTCAATATATTTGTCATATAAATCTAAAGTTTCACTTAATTTTAGAAAATTTTTGTGGATATTTTTATTTTCTTTTTTTAGTGGTGGTAAGATATATTTTCTAAATCTATTTCGCGTATATGTGTCTTCCATGTTCGTTTTATCTATGGCGTATGGAATATTTTTTTTATTTACGTAATTTAAAATTTCTTCTTTGGTTACATAGACTAGTGGTCTATATAGTTTATAATTTTTTCTTTCATCTATCTTGCTAAATCCTTTAAATCCGTTTAGTTTTGTTCCACGGGCTATTCTCATGAGGATTGTTTCCATTAAGTCGTCGCCATGATGGGCAGTTAATAAGTATTTAGCGTTATATTTTTTTATTAGTTTTTCAAAAAAACGGTATCTTTCCTCTCGTGCATAGCTTTCGGTGTTGCCATTATATTCTTTTATTTCATAATATTCATAAGTAATATTATTACTTAAAGAGAAGTCTTTTACCATCTTGGCTTCTGCTTTACTTTCTTCTCTTAAATTATGATTTACATGGGCACATATTATTTTTAGATTTTTGTCTCTTAAACTTAACAAAATGTTTAAAAGACACATTGAGTCTGGTCCGCCTGATGTTGCAAGGACAACAGTTTCATTATCTTTTATTTCTCTTTTAATATCATTAATTACTTCATTCATTTTCGTCACCCCATTTAACTGGAGAAATTCCATGACTTACTAAAAAATTGTTTGTTTTTGAAAACGGTCTGCTTCCGAAAAAGCCACGGTATGCGGATAGTGGTGATGGGTGTGGTGATTCTATAATATAATGGTTTTTATTTGTTATTAATGTTTTTTTGCTTCTAGCGTAACTACCCCAAAGGATAAAAACAATCGGTTTTTCTCTTTCGTTTAATAATTTTATTAAGTTATCAGTAAATGTTTCCCAGCCTTTATCTTTATGTGATAGTGGGGAGTCTTTAATGACAGTCATTATCGAGTTTAATAAAAATACTCCTTGCTTTGCCCAATCAGTTAAGTCATTATTTTCTCTTTTGATTCCTAAATCATTTTCTAATTCTTTAAATATATTATCAAGTGATGGTGGTCTTTTAACTCCTTTTTGAACGGAAAATGAAAGGCCGTGGGCTTCGTTAGGGCCATGATATGGATCTTGGCCTAAAATAACGACTTTTACGTCATCATAATCGGTGTACCTTAAAGCATTAAAAACATTTTTATATTCTGGATAGACGGTTTTCTTTTTATATTCATCTTTAATAAAAATGCCTAAATTTTTAAAATATGGTTTTTGAACTTCTTCTTTTAAGATGATATCCCATTTTTTATTAATCATAGTCCTCACCTCTTCGCCCTATATTTTAACATGTTATATAGAAAATTTCTACTATTTTGTTAAAAGAAAAACTGTTATAAATAACAGTTTGTTTTATATTTGTCTACCACCTATTTCTGGATTTTCTTCTACGTATTCATCAAACTCCTTATATAGCTGATCAATTAATTCTGACTTTTGTTCAGGAGTGAATCTTTTATCGTGTAATATTTGACTTTCTTGGTTTTCAAAGTCTTCTAAATCTTCATCTATTTCCTCACTTGATTTTTCCTCATCAATTACCTCTTCAAAGATTTTAGCTTCTTCTTCATCTAATTTAAATCTTTCCTCTATTTCATCTAATTCTTCTAATGAATCTGGTTCAAACTCTGAATTAAGTTCAGGTTCATCATCTAAATCATGATTTGAATCAGGCATAGACTCTTCTACAATTTCTGGTTTTTCATTGTTTTTTTCTTCTTCAGTTTCATTTTCTGTTTCTTCTTGTTTTACTTCTTCATTTTCGTTTAGGGCTTTTGATAGTTTTTCTCTTTCTTCAATAATTGCACTTATAATATCATCATATGAATTATTTACAGCGTTTTCTACGGCATTTTTATCACGGTTTCTTTGGCTTATTAATCTTATTGTATCCTCTTTTGCTTGATTTACAATGCTTTCTACAAATTTAGAAAATTCTTCTTCTGACGCATCTTGTTTTGTCTCGATGAAATCTACTACTTTTCTTACAACGCCGTGTTCTATACTAAAAAACATGATATTGATTTTATCGCGGGCCGCATAGTCATTAGTAATTCTTATTAAACCTCGCACATAAATATCTTTTATTTTATAACATAAATCAATTATTTCTTGTTTTGGTTCTTCTTCCATATGTTTTCCTCCTATGTTAATTATATAATAATATTACTGTTTTTTAAAGCTTTTGTTTCTGGGCTTTACACTTGTTTGCCTTTTTAATATAAACATTTTCATATACTTTGGCTATTGAGTAAACTTTATATTCATTATTAAAATATCTTTTATTTCTTATAAATTATTCGCTATTGCGATAAATATTTCTATTGGTAGATTTTCGGCTCTTACTGATAAATCTAACCCATATTTTTTTAACACTTCTTCAATTTTCACTAAATTATATTCTTTTAAATTGTTTTTTAGGGTTTTTCTTTTTTGTTTGAATGAATCTTTTATTAATTTAAAAAATTTTTCTTCATTTTTTAATGGTGCTTTTTCTTTTTTTGTAAAGGAAACTACAATACTATCAACGTTTGGCCTTGGTATAAAGACATTTCTACTAATGTCCAAAACCTTTTCCACAGTATAATGGTAGTTCAAAAATATGGAAAGTGAATTGTAGTCTTTAGTTCCTGGCTTTGCTTTAAATCTATTTCCAACTTCTTTTTGAACCATTACTACTATTTTATCAATATTTATTTTGTCTTCAATTAATTTAATAATTATTGGGGTTGTAATATAATATGGTAGGTTGGCGACAACGTATAATTTTTCATATTTATATTCTTTTATGTCATCTGCTATATTTCGTTTTAAAAAGTCATCATATATTACTTGGGTATTACTTTGAATATTTTGATCTAATATTGGTTTTACTGTTTCGTCTATTTCGTAGGCTAAAACATTTTTAGCAGCTTTTCCTAGTTCGGATGTAAGCGATCCTGCGCCTGGGCCTATTTCTATAACTAGTGTTTTTTTATCAATTTTAGCTTTGGAAATTATGTTTTCAATAACATTTTTATCAACAATAAAATTTTGACCAAATTTCTTTTTTAATTTGAAATTGTTTTTTTCTAAATTTTCTTTCATTTTATTTGGTGAATATTCCATATTTTTCTCCCTTATTTTTTTATCTGTCCAATAATATTTATATCTCCAAGCTTATCAACATCTATTTTTAATCCTTTAAATTCATAAATTCCGCATGGAAGCTTGTCATAGAATTTAATTTTTATGTCTTCAGAAAAGAGTAGCCTATCAAGATATAGGTTATCTAACTCTTTACTGCTTAAAATTCTTTTTGTCTTGCCAGCAATAATTACTGCGAATTGTTTTTGGGATGTTATATTCATAAAACCGCCTCTATTTTATTTTTATCATACTTTTTTTATAAAGTAAAGTAAAAAGATGAGAATTAATATCCCCATCTTTTTATGCTATATTTTATGTTGTTACCTGTGGCTAGGTTGACTGCTGGATCATTTTCTGTCTTAAAGGCTAGGTCCATATGAACTATGCCTTTATTCCAGTCTTTTTTCATGGCTGATCCAGTGTCTAATACTATAGCATTGAATGTTCCAAGATTGGTGTTTTCTACTTTAATAA
This sequence comes from uncultured Erysipelotrichaceae bacterium, assembly GCA_902783265.1. Lineage (GTDB taxonomy): Bacteria > Bacillota_I > Bacilli_A > RF39 > UBA660 > Coprosoma. The sequence goes on from CACZQJ010000072.1 coordinate 28,447, forward strand.
TAGTTCCACATGGAAACTTTTCTAGGGCAGCAGCTAGAATACGTACTTTCCCATATTCTTCGTCATTATAATACTCACCATCTTTTGTAAGACTGTGATTCAATCCTTGTTTTGTTTTACAAGCAACGTTTCCATATCCTGAACATCCTACACAGTCGGCTCCATAACCTGTTAATTTCCCTACATAATCAGCTTTTTCTCCGGTTCCAATTTCGATTTCTGCATTTTTCGGACTTTCAATAATTTCAAGATTTTCACCATTTTCATCAATGTATGCAAGTCCATTATGCCCCTCTTCTTTTGTCACCACTGTTCCTGTAGGCACATTTTTATTATAGCTTTTGACTGTTTCATATTCAATAACTTTTGTTAAAGCTATCATCTTCTTGGTGTAATTTAAGTTTTTTACTTCAGCTTTCTTTTCTGAAATTAGACTGCCAGAACTAAATATTCCTGCGACTAGTATAAATATTAATACTATCTTGGAGATTCGCAGGTGATTTTTATTCATATTTCACCTCTAAATTTCAAAATTGAAACCATTTAAAGTATACCATATTTATCATTTTCGGTCAATTTTAATTGGCTTACTTTCCTTTTATTTTAAAGCTTTTTTGGCTTTTTTTGGAAAATTTATTTTTGCTTAAGCATCTTTCTTTAAATTAAACTGTCTTATAGCATTTTCTGTCGTTGCTTTTAAAACTTCTTCATAACTTATATTTTTGATTTCTGCTATTTTTTCGGCGACATATTTTATATTATATGGTTCATTAATATGTCCTCTAAATGGCTCTGGGGTTAGATATGGGCTATCGGTTTCTAAAACAAAGTTTTTTAAGTCTAATTCTTTTACTATTTCTTTTAATGTTTTTTCTTTTTTAAAGGTTAATATTCCACCTATACCTAAAGTTATTTTTTTGTTCTCTAATTTTTTTGCCATTTCTAAATCATACCCGTAGCAGTGCATGTTACACTTTGTGGTTTTCTCTTTATACGTATCTATTATATTATATGTGTCTTCTTTTGCATCTCTACTATGGATTACTATTGTTTTATGGTATTTATTGGCTAAATTGACTTGTTTGATAAATAAATCTTTTTGGTTTTCTTTATTTTCATTTTCGTAATGGTAGTCAAGTCCTATTTCACCTATTCCAACTATTTTTGGATGGGTTAGATATTTTTCTAACTTTATTAAATCTTCTTTTGTATATGTGTCTGCAAATTCCGGATGAATGCCTATAGTTCCGTAGACGTTATCATAAGTTTCTATAAGTTCTATTATTTCCTCTATATCTTTTGGACTGGCACTACTTACTATTATTATATTATCTTTCATTTTTTTTATTACTTCTTCTTGATTTTCATAGTCTTCTTTTAATATATGACAATGAGTATCTATCATCATTTTTTGATCACCACTTCCATTATAAAGAAAAAAAGAATGTTTGTCATTCTTCTGCTTTTTGGAATTTTCTTATATAAATAAATCTTATAAAGCATCCAATTATAAATAATAAGTAGGTAAAATCTAGAAGATTAAAATTTAATATTACTATAGTACTTAGATAGGTAATGCCTACTACAAACATCACACCGATGAAGCTTATCTTATTTGTAGTCATATTTTTTTCCTCTCTATTACTGCCTTTTTTAATATAACATAGTCTTTTTATTTTGAAACAAAAAATTCTCGACATTTTACAACAATTTACATATTAAAAAAGAAGAGTGCATAAGCACTCTTTATTCATCTTCTTGGTTTTTGAAGTATTCTTCTTTATCGATTCTTTGAAATAATATTTCTGGTTTATTTAATATTATACCTGGATCCATTCCTTTGAAGTCGTTTGTTGATTCAATTTGTCTGTTTTCGGTATTTAGTTGTTTAAAAATTTTATCTGCTGTTTCTGGCAAGAAGGCTTGTAAATAAACGGTTGCTATTCTTATTGATTCAAGTAAGTTGTATAATACTGTTTTTAATCTTTCTTCTTTTTCTGGATCTTTTGCTAATACCCAAGGCTCTGTTTCATCGATATATTTATTACTTCTTTTATATAAGCTAAATATTTCATTAATTGCTTCAGCTATTTTTAAATTGTTCATTTTTTCTTCAACTTTGTTTCCTAGGTTTTTAGCTTGTTCTATTAATTCTTTGTCTATTTCTTCAAATGTTGTTGGTTTGTAAACTTTACTATCAAAGTATTTTTTAGACATGCTTATAGTTCTGTTTACTAGATTTCCTAAAATGTTGGCAAGATCTGAGTTATACTTATCTAGTATTAAATCTATTCCTATATTGCCATCGTGCATTATTCCAAGTTCACTTAATAAGTAATATCTAACTCCATCTACTCCGAAATCTTTGGCTAAATCATCGGCATATAACATATTCCCTTTTGATTTACTCATTTTTTCACCTTTTGGATCTACTAAAAATGGGTGCCCTAAAACTTGTTTTGTTATTGGTAAATCTAGGGCTTTTAACATAATCGGCCAGTAGATGGTATGAAATCTTAGAATGTCTTTTCCTACTATGTGTAAATCGGCGGGCCAATATTTGTTAAATCTTTCTTCGTCACTTCCATATCCTGCAAAGGTTATGTAATTTGTTAGGGCATCTAGCCAAACGTATATTACGTGTTTTTCATCAAATGGCACTTTTACTCCCCAATCAAACGATGTCCTTGAAACGCATAAATCATCTAATCCTTGTTCGATAAATCTTAGCATTTCATTTCTTTTTGTTTCTGGAACTATATAGTCTTCATGGCTTTCAATATATTCTTTTAACCATTTTTCATATTTTTTTAGATTTAGAAAATAAGCTTCTTCTTTCGTTTTGTGAACTTCTCTACCACAGTCTGGGCATTTTCCATCTTTTAATTGTGATTCTGTAAAAAACGACTCACATGGCGTACAATAAAGCCCTTCATATGTTCCTAAATATATATCTCCTTTATCATATAATTTTTGAAAAATTTGCTGAACTATTTCTTTGTGTTTTGGATTTGTTGTTCTAGCAAATCTATCATAATCGACGTTTACTGATTCAAGTACTCTTTTTACTTCTAGGGCAATACTGTCGACGAAGTCTTGTGGGTTTTGGCCATTTTCTTCAGCTTTTAACTGTACTTTCTGTCCATGTTCGTCCATTCCTGTTTGAAAAATGACATCATATCCTTGTAATTTTTTGTATCTTGCGATAGCATCTGCTAGAACTGCACTATAAGCATTGCCCACTTGGGGTTTGCCTGATGCATAAAATATTGGCGTCGTAATATAATATGTTTTATCCATTATATCTCCTCCTTTTAATACAAAAACGTCCTTTGTATAAGGACGCTATAAACGTGGTACCACCTTAATTTGTAAGTGTTACTTACCTCTTATTTTTAACGCATTATTACGGGTTAATTTAACTATTCGACTAACCAGCTCTGGATCCATTTAGAGTAGTCACCTTGTTTATTTTCACCTAACATAAACTCTCTATAAAGTTACCTACTTTTCTTTCCTTCTTCGCATTTATGTGAATTATAGCATGTTTTTTCTTTTTATTCAATATATTTTTCTAAAAAGTGTGTCATTGTCTTTGTTGCGGTAATATTTTTTTCTATTATATTTTCTTTACTTTTTAATATTATAGATCCAATTATATCTCCGTTTATTATTATTGGGTTTACGAGATAAATGCTTTCGTCTTCTGTTTCATCTGTTATGCTTATGTTTTCTTTTATTATTATATTTCTTTCTTCTAAAATTTTTAATAATTCGTTACTTATTTTTTTATTTTGATAGGAGTTTTCCGTGGCTGTAATTATTTTATTTTTATCGGTTATTATAATTTCGGCTTTTGTTATATTTTTTAACACTTCTTTTATTACTATACTTATTTCTTCTAGTTCATTTAGTGTTGAATGTTTTTTTAAAATTATGTTTTCGTTTTCTGTATAAATTTCTAGGCTGTCTCCGCTTTTAATTCTTAATGCTTCTCTTACAGTTTTTGGAATTACAATTCTTCCTAATTCATCTATTCGTCTTAACGATCCAATCTTCATTTTCTTCCTTCTTTCTAGTTTTTAGTTTGTCCTGAAAGGTTGGAATTATACTTTAAACATGTTATAATTAAATAGATTAAAGGGAGTTGAATTTATGAGAAAAACTTTAATTTTCGGTCATCAGAAACCGGATACTGATTCTATTACGTCGGCAATTGTTTTAGCTTATTTAAAAAATTATCTTGGTGAAAGCGCTGAGGCTAGGACTCTTGGAACGCTTAATAATGAAACTAAGTTTGTTTTAAAATATTTTGGATTTAAAGAACCTAAGTATTTAACGGATGTAAGGCTTCAAATAAAAGATATAGATTATCTTAAGAATTGCTTTCTCAATGAAAATGATTCCATTTTGAAGGCTTATAATTATATGAATGCGACTAAGATAAGCGTTTTGCCTGTTATTGATGATGATAAAAATTTTCTAGGTGCTGTTTCAATGAAGTATATTCTTGCTGATTTAATAAATGGGGATTTAGGAGTTTTACATACTTCTTACAATAACCTTTTAGAGTCTTTAGATGGTAAGGAAATTTTAAGGTTTGATGAAGAAGTAAGCGGCAGTATTATAATGCCTTCTTTCAGCAGTAATACTTTTACGGAAACAGTTTCTATTAAAGATGCTATTATTATTGTTGGGGATCGTTATAAAATTATAGAATATTGTATTAAAAATGGAGCTTCTATCATCATTGTAAATAATGGTGTTGTTTTAGGCGATGATATTCTAAGTTTAGCACGTGAATATAAGGTTAACATTATTAGTACTCGTTATAATGGCGTTTTTTCGGCAAACTTAGTTGTCCTTAGTAATTATATTAAGGGTAAGGTTAATATTGGTGATATTATTACCATTAATGAAAATGATTCTTTACATGACGTTTTAGAACTTGCGAATAAAACTAAATATAGTAATTATCCTGTTTTAAATAATAATGGTAAATGTCTTGGTATGTTTAGAATAAGTGTTATGGATAACAAACATCCTAAAAAGGTAATATTAGTTGACCATAATGAGAAAGAGCAAAGTGTTATTGGTCTTGACGAGGCGGAAATTGTGGAAATAATCGATCACCATAAAATAGGAAATATTGGTACGTCTTTTCCAATTAATTTTCGAAATATGCCTGTAGGCTGTACAAATACAATTTTATATTTAATGTACAATGAGTATGACATTGAGATTCCTTCAGATATTGCGGGGTTAATGGTTTCTGGAATTATTTCTGACACTTTACTTTTAACTTCTCCAACTACTACTGATATTGATCGAATGGCGCTTGAGGATTTAAGTAAAATTGCAGGGATAGATTATGAAAAATATGGCATGGAAATGTTTAAGGCTGGTTCTTCTACTAAAGGTAGAACGATTTCTGAGATTATTTATGGTGACTTTAAAAACTTTAATGTCGAGGGTCAGAAACTCGGCATTGGTCAAATTTCAACTATGAGTACTGAAGAAATTTTAGATAAAAAGAATGAATTTATTGAAACTTTAAATAATATAGCTAAAAATGAAAATTATGCGGGTATTGCTTTATTTGTCACCGATATTTTAAAAAATGGTTCTTACATTTTCTTTAATGAATCTAGTTTAACATTGTTTGAAGGTTCTTTTGGTATTAAAGAAATGGAGGAAGGTCATTTCTTAGAAGGCGTCGTCTCTAGAAAACAGCAAATTGTACCTAAATTAATTAAATATATGGATAATTAAAAAGAGGTCTTAATCCTCTTTTTCTTAAATTAAAATCTCAACCGCACCACTAGGTGCGGCTTTTTGATATAATAAAAGAGCCCCACCCGGCAAGGAGGAACTCAT
>CACZQJ010000073.1 GCA_902783265.1 uncultured Erysipelotrichaceae bacterium
TACTAAAAATTTTGTTGAACGAAGTTTATGAAGATTCAAAATAACAAAATTTTTAATACATTTCAAACAAAAAAAGTTGAAAAGATTTTCAACTTTTTAAATATAATAAACAACTAACCAAGTAAATTGCCAAACTGAGTTGCAAGCACTGCTGCCACTTTTTTATAAGTAAAGCCGCCACCACAATTACCAGCGCCACAATTACAATTGCATGAACCGCAATTGCAAGTTGAACTTAATGACTTTGTTGTTCTAAATTTTTTTCCATTTGAAGAAACTTTAGCTATTTTCATAAAAACCTCCTTAAATAAATTTTATCAATAAGAAGAACAAAAGTCAATGATAGTAGATAAAATCATGGAATATAAAAAACAACAAAAGTGTTGGTATTTGCTTAATATATTATATAGCGAAATGTTATAAACAGTATAGGTACATTTAATAAGTTGGGTGATTTCCAAACTTCGTAGTAGAAGCAAGGCTATAGTTTGAACAAGAAAGATTTTTTAATCTTATCTCTAGTAATTCTCATCTTCCTATTAGCATTATTACTATTTATAGTCTTAATATGAAAAAAAGCACCTAACTCAGCAATGAATTAGGTGAAATCATATATGGCAACACTCAACATGCGGCTGTAAAATGTTCCTTTAATATTTTATGAAGTCCCTTCACTCATATACATCATAATCAATTATTTACGTAAAGTTAAAAAGAAAAATACAAACACACTCGAAATATAAATATATATAATAGAATTGAAGTATAAGAATATTTTAAGGAGTTTAGTTATGAAGAAAAATATTATTATAGTTATTTTATTAGTATTAGTTATAGGCTTAGCCGGTTATTTAGGCTATGATAAATTTTTAAAGAAAGAAGAACCAGCAAAGATAACGGAAGAAAACGAAGCTAAAGAAGAAGCTAATATTGAAGAACCAAATGAACAAACGTTTAGTGTGCTTCCAGGAACATATAAATATAGTGAGCATATAGGTTATGCAGCTACAGGAGCAGAAGTAATTTTTAATGTTGAATTAAATATTATCAATGATCACGAAATGACAATTACTTCTAATGATACTTTAAATATAATAGAAATCACGAAAGGAACATATACGGTAGAAGGCAATTTATTAACGTATACAAGAATCTATTCTGGTGATGGAAATGATGAATGGCAAAAATGCAATAAAACAGAAAAGGAAACAGCATGGATAGATTGCAACTGGTTTAAACCACTAAAGACTGAAAATTTTATAATTAACAAAGATAGTAAAACATTATATTCAACCAATTTTGGCGGTATGGCTGAATCATTTATAGGCTATGGGCCGATAACACTAAAATATCAAGAAAACAATTAAGTAAATCAATTTTGATTTGCTTTTTTAATGAATCATTTTATATATTTATAAATATAATAAAGTGTAAATATAATAATAAAAAAATATTTGACATAAAATAAATATTAGTGTATAAATTAATTTGTGAAGGAGATGTTTCTGTGGGTAAGAAATTAGTTATCGTAGAATCACCAACAAAAGTAAAATCAATTGGAAAATATTTAGGTAGTGATTATATAGTATCATCAAGCAAAGGACATATTAGAGATTTATCTACTAAAGGAAAATATGGACTAGGTGTTGAGATTGAAAATCACTTTAAACCAGATTATAAAACAATTAAAGGTAAAAAATCAGTAATAGATGAACTTAAAAAGGAAGCTAAAAAAGCTGACAAAGTTTATCTAGCAACCGATTTGGATAGAGAAGGAGAAGCTATTGCTTGGCACCTATACGATGCCTTAGGTTTAAAGGATGATAACTATAGTAGAGTAGTATTTAATGAAATAACCAAAGATACTATTTTAAAGGCCATTAAAGATGAAAGAAAAATTGATAAAGACCTAGTAAATAGTCAAGAAACAAGAAGAATTTTAGATAGAATTATCGGTTTTAGACTTTCCAAACTAATACAGTCAAAAACTGACGGTAGTAGTGCCGGAAGAGTTCAAAGTGTTGCCTTAAAATTAATTGTTGATAAAGAAAGAGAAATACAAGCATTTAACCCAGAAGAATACTGGACTATAACTGCGGATTTTAAAGACTTCACTGCTGATTTATTTGAGTATAAACATAAAAAAATAGAAATAAAAACAGAAATTGAAGCTGATGAAATATTAAGTAAATTAACTAAAGCTTTCGAAATAGAAAGCGTAGATAAAAAATTAAAAAATAGATCATCAAAGCCACCATTTACTACCAGCACGCTACAACAAGCAGCATCCAACAAGCTAAGATTTTCATCAAGAAAAACAATGCAAGTGGCTCAAAAACTATATGAAGGTATTGATTTGGAAAACGAGACAGCCGGCTTAATTACATATATGCGTACAGATTCAATAAGACTTTCTAATGAATTTGTATCATCAGCATACAAATTTATTGAAACAAAATATGGCAAAGAATATACAGGCCCTGTCAAAATAAGTAAAAAGACAGAAAATGTTCAAGACGCTCACGAAGCCATTAGGCCTACAAGTATAACAAGAACCCCAGAAAGCATTAAACAATATTTATCAGACGATGAGTATAAATTATATAGAATGATATATTATAGAGCCCTAGCAAGTGTTATGGCTCCTGCAAAAGTTGAAGGAACGACTGTTATTTTAAATAATAATGATTATCAGTTTAAAGCAACTGGACAAATTATTGTTTTTGATGGATACTTAAAAGTATTTAGTGACTATGAAGATACTAAAGACGCAATACTTCCACCATTTGACACATATAATTCAAAGATAATCGTTTCCAATGACATAACAAAGGATCAACACTTCACTGAACCACCAGCCAGATACACTGAGGCAAAATTAATAAAAGAAATGGATGAACTTGGAATTGGAAGACCGTCCACATATGCTACAATAATTGACAACATTAAAAAACGTGGTTATGTTAGTTTAGTAGAAAGAAAATTTATACCAACAGAAATTGGTTTTGAAGTAACTGATAAATTACAAGAATTTTTTAGCCATATCATAAATGTTAAATATACAGCCGCAATGGAAACTGATTTAGACAAAATAGCTGAAGGTAAAGAAATATGGTATGAAGTATTAGATAATTTCTATAAAGAGTTTGAACCATCAATCAAAGAAGCTTTTGATAAAATGCCTAAAAAAGAAGCCGAGGAAACTGGTGAAGCATGCCCAGAATGTGGGCACCCATTAGTTATTAGAAAAGGCAAATATGGGTCATTTACTGCTTGTAGTAATTTTCCAGAATGCAAATACATAAAACAGGAGCCAAAAGAGACAAAAGAAATTTGCGATTGTCCGAACTGTGATGGCAAAATTATTGAAAAGAAAACAAGAAAAGGAAAAATTTTCTACGGTTGTAACAATTATCCAAAATGTAAGACTGCATATTGGGACAAACCAAACGGCGAAAAATGCCCAGAATGTGGCAGTATGCTTACCGAAAAAAAAGATAAAATTAAATGTAGTAGCTGCGATTTTACAAAGTAGCTGCTTTTTCTTTTAATAAATTAAAAAATAAGATATAATCAATATAGAGGTGATAAGATGACAGAAAGTTATCTAAGATGTGTAACAGATTTAAATATTCTAACGCTTAATTTAACAAATAAAACATTATTTAGTATAGACAATTACACAATTCCTTATGAAACGGAAGATGAATTAAAAGAAGATTTTAAATTAGCTTTTCCAATGGTTAAACCATTATTGATAGATCATGGTGGCCTTTATATTGAAAGAAATGGAGAAAATTTAGATGTTATATATAAAAGTAAAGAATTTATAGAAATGCATAAATATATTAAAGTAAACGAAAAGACAGATGAAATAGAAGATACAATGCCATTAAGACAATATATTGTAAGCTTGTTTATGCGATTTGGACATGAAAATATCAGTGTTTTAGTAGAAGAAGGCCGCATTAATACCACAACATATAAAAAAATATGTGAATTTAAAGACGCTAGCACAAAATCTAGGCAGTTAAGGGAACTTAGACATGAGCAAAAAACATTAAATTATTATTACCTTAGAGACTTTGTGTTCACACTTAACAAATACTTAAAAATTGAAAAAAACAATAGCAAAACAATTTGACAAAATATAAAGAAAAGGTATAATAACACTCATAAAAGAGGAATTACTATGAATAATGATATTAGAGCAAACAGGTATTCATTAAAAATTATGGATATTAATGGTAATGAAAGCATAATCCCAGTAGTATATAATGGAAAAATTATGGAAAAAATGCCACTATCTATAATTGATGCAATGACGACAAGTTATGAAACAAAAGAAGAATTTAAAAAATTATTAATAGAATATGGATATAATTATGGATATGTTTTCATTGAATATAAAGCAAATTCCAAAAAGAAAACTCTAGAAGTAGCTTATGGTGATCAGGAAATAATAAAAAAAGAAAGTAAGTATAGAGAAAATGAAATTCTTGCCGGAAAAAAAGAACCCAAAAGAAGTGAAAATGTCTGCAATTTATGTCATGAACTTATTGAAATTGAAAGGCATCATAAAAAATTATGGAGTTACCTGCAAAGAAAAAATTATATATGGACTAATTTAACTTTAGCTGTCGCAACATATAACTACATGATAGATAATCAGGCAAGTCCTGATGAAATTATTCAGTTTCAATTTGATATTATGAAAGAAATAGGCAGTTATAGTATATTCAGAAAAATAACTCTTGGAATAGAAGAATACTATAAAAAATATAATCAAGATTGTAATGAAGACATAGTAGAAAAAACAATAAAACAAAAAATATTAAAAAGAGGTGAATAAAATGGCAAAAAAAGGAATATACTCATTAAAACACGTATCACTAGAAGGAATAGAAAGTTCACTAAGAATGAAAACTGAAGATGGTAAATTAAAAGAAAATTTTCCATTAACTACAATTGATGCTATAACATCATCATGCGAAAATATGGAAGAATTACTAAAACTAACAAGAAAACTAAACGTACCTAAAAAAAATAGTAAAGATGAATGGCTAGATGGACATTTTTATATTGAATATAAAAATAACCACAAAATAAAAAGGCTAAGCATTGTTTTTAATGATAACCTAATTATTAGTGAACTATCTAGAATTTATGAAGGAATGTATACCATGCCAAAAGATAGAAATGTTCCCGTGCTAGCATATAAAATCATTAAGATTAGAAAACACCAACCAAATCTTTACGAATTTTTAAGAAAAAATGACTATTTAGATAATTACCTATCACAACTTATAGGAGAATATGTATTTTTTACTGGGGAGGGTTATCAAAATCCTAATGAAGCCGACAAACGTTTAAATGAAATAATTGCTAAATTAGAAAATTACAAAATATTTAGAGAAATTAATGTCGGAATTTATAACTATAATAAACTACAAGAATTACGTGAAGCAGAAAAACAACTAGGTCAAACAGAAGAACCTGAAATTCAAAAAGTTAAAAGAATAATTCCAAAAGGTACTCAATTAAAATTTTCAGATGCTGGATATAATTTTTAAGCGTGAGTTGGAAAATGACAAATAAAAAGCAAAGCCGACGTGCCTATAGTTTAAAACATGAAACCAAAGATGGACAAATTTTAACATTTAATAAAAAAGAAGTTAATGACGGCACTAGTGCAAAATTTAATCTCACTGATATTGATGCCTTTACTACAGAATTTGATAATTTTGAACATTTTAAACAAGTTATGTCTTGCGTATTTCCATCGTGGAATGGTACAAAATATTGGATAGAGTGCAGTCAAAATAGTAGACTAATAAAGTTACCTTTAGTTTTTAAAAATCAAGAAATACTAAAAAAAGTATCTAAAGAAAATAAAGGCGAAGAAAATATAAAAAAAGGCCCATGGCTTAATAATTATTTAAATGAATTTTTATTAATGGTCTATTCAGAAAAAGAGAAGATAGCCTTTTTAAGAAATAACAAGTATATTGTGCCACGTTTAAATACATTATTAGAGAATCTAGAAAAAGCAGAAATTAATAATGATTCTGACAACATACGTATAGTATTAAGTCAAATTAGGAACCTTTTATCAAAATATTACATAATAAGAAAAATTGAAATAGGTAAAGATCATTACGATAGAATGTATAAAAAGAAAAAAGATATTAATTCATTTAATCAAGATGAAAAAATCAAAGAAAAAACGCTAAGTAAAGTCAAAAAAACAAAAAATTAAGAAACAGCCATTAGACTGTTTCTTTTTGAATACTTTTAAAATTAACCATATTCTGTTATAATCAAAATAGGTGGTACAATGGAATACATTGAAAATTTTTTAAATTATTTAAAATACCAAAAGAATTTTTCAGACCACACTATTAAAAACTATAGTATTGATTTAAAAGCATTCTATGAATTTGCCCAAAATAGTGAAATAAACGTTGAACTTATTAGAAAATATTTAAAAAAAATGTATGAAAATAAATATAAAAATCGTACAATTTCAAGAAAAGTTAGCGCACTAAAAAGCTATTTTAAATATTTAGAAAGCGAAAACATCATAGACGAAGACCCCATGAGCCTAATTAGTAATCCTAAAATAGAAAAAAACTTACCCAATTATTTGAATTATGACGATTTAGAAAAACTTCTTAATTTTCCAGATCAAAATAACAAGTATGGACTTAGAGATGCGCTAATACTAGAAGTGCTATATTCATCAGGATGCCGTGTAAGCGAATTAGTAAATATAAAACTAAAAGATATCGACTTTAAAGAAAGAAAAATTCTAATATTAGGAAAAGGAAATAAGGAAAGATATGTTTTTTATGGAACAAAATGCGAAAATTTATTAAATAAATATTTGCTTAAAGAAAATCATGAATATTTATTTACAAATAAACACGGCAATAAGCTAAATGAGCGAATTGTTAGAAAAATAGTTGATGATAATGCTAGAAAATCCGGATTAAATGTTCATGTAACCCCCCATACATTAAGGCATACCTATGCCACCCATTTATTAAACGATGGAGCAGATTTAAAAAGTGTTGGTGATTTACTTGGCCATGAAAATTTATCAACTACTCAAATATATACTCATATTTCTAATGAAAGATTAAGAGAAGTATATTTAAAAGCTCATCCAAGAGCTAGAAAATAAAGGAGAAATTATGGAAAAATTTGTTTATTCACTTGAAGAAAAAACTGATAGAAACTTATTAGGACAAAAAGGGGCTAACTTAATTGAACTATATAATATGCATATTCCAGTACCAAGCAGTATATTGCTCACAACTAAAGCCCATAAAAACTACAAGGAAAACGGCCGAATAACAAGAGAATTAGAAAAACAAATTTTAGAACATTTAAAAGTAATAGAAATAAAAACTGGAAAAAAATTAGGAGATGTCCAAAAGCCATTGCTTCTATCAGTTAGGGAAAGCACAATACTAGAAGAAAGCAAAAATGAAGCAATTATAAACATCGGGTTAAATGATAATATTGCCGCCAACCTGGCAGTAGATGAAAATTCAGCAAAATTTATATATGATACTTACCGAAAACTAATCATGATGTATGCCAAAATAATTAAAGGAAAAAATACATCTCCATTTGAAATATTAATAGAAAAATATAAAGAAAAAAGAAACGTTCAAAATGATTGTGAACTTACTGCTGAAGACTTATTTCAAATCACCAATGAATCAAAAAAAATATACCGAAAAATAACCGGAGAAAAATTTCCAAAAGATCCTGAACATCAACTATTAGAAGCCGTAAGAACTATATATAAAACTTGGAAAGATGATGTAGCTGTTATTATTGAAGAAATGGTATTTGGAAACTTAAATGAAGATTCATATATAGGAATTGTTTTCTCAAAAGACCCCAAAACTGCTGAAGACAAATTGACAGGAGCATTTTCGTATCAGACGCAGGAAAAAAATGAAAATTTAAAAAGCATTGACACATTATTAGAAAAAGATATAACTATATATCAAAACCTAGAAGAATATGCTGAAAAACTAGAAAACAAATATCAAGATATTATAAGAATAAGTTTTGTCGTTGAAAATAACAAACTATATATACTAGACTTTAAAAAGGCTAAAAAAACATCGCTCGCTACCTTAAAATTAGCTTCAAGCATGTTAAAAGAAAACATAATTAGTAAAGAAGAGGCTATAAACATGCTTAATCCTCAAAAAATATATTCACTAATTTATGATACTTTAAACATTAAAAACGATAAACCAATAACAAAAGGAAACGGAATAATACCAGAAGCTATTGCCGGAAAAATATCCTTAGGTTTTAATAATTTCTCAAAAGACGAAAAAAGCATCTTGATTAAAGAAAAACTATTTCCAGAAGATATAGCCCATATAAACGATTATGACAGCATAATAACCATTGAAAACAATGAGCTAAATAAACTAGTTACGGAAATAGGCAAATGTCACATTGAAAATATTGACAATTTAAAAATAGACTATAAAAATAAAATAATTAAGATAAATAATAAAATATATGAAGAAGGTAGCTTCTTGACTTTAGATGGCAGTACCGGAAACATATATCAAGGAAAATTAGAAATAGAAAAAAAATCAGAAAACGAAAACTTAAGCCTTTTGTTATCAACAGCCAAAGAAATAAAAAAAATGAATATTATAACTAATGAACTGCCAATTGAATCTCTTACCGATGGCATAGGAATTTTTAAAATTGAAAACATTTTATTTGACAAAGAAAAAATAACTTATCTAAGAAAATTAATTTTTTCAGAATCTGCTGAAGAAAAGGAAAAAACATTAAAAGATTTTTCAGTATCATTAACTAAAGATATAGAAAAAGTATTTAAAATATCTAATGAAAAAACAATAACAATAAAACTATTAGACATTTGTTTTCGTAACTTTATTCCTAAAACAGATAGAGAAATCTATGAACTATCTGAAAATTTAAATATTGAACTTAATACATTAAAAGAAAAAATAGACGACTTAACAAAATATAGTCCATTAATAGATTTAAGAGGCTACGCATTAGCTAAACATTATCCAGAGATTATAAAATTAGAAATTGAAACAATATTTAAAGCAATGCTTAATACCAGCAAAGCAGACTATAAAATAAAACCAGAAATAATTTTGCCTAAAATTAACAGTAATGAAGAGCTAAAGTATTTAAAAAAATTAATTGACGAAGTAAAGAAAAACATATTAAAAGATATATCCTTAAGCTATAAGTTAGGCATTATCATTGAAACCCCAAGAGACACTGTTTTAGCATCATCATATGCCAAAGAAGTAGATCTAATGATATTTAACCTTCATAAACTTACATGCCTAACATATGGTCTTGAATCTGAAAATCTAATTAAAGAAACTATCGATAAAGAAGGAGTAGGCAAGTTAATGACTGTTGCAAGTTCATTATCATTTAAAGTAAATCAAAATATTGAATTTGGAACACTTGGTAAATTTAACGAAGATGAAGCAAGCCTTAAATTTTTTAAAAAAATCGGCATAAAAAATTTATACGTTTTGCCACATCAATTACCAGTTACATTAATTGCTGCCGCGAAGAGTGAGATAAATGGAAATAAATGAAGTGATTTTTATAGATAGTTTACCAAAATTAGATTTACATGGATACGACAGAGATTCGGCTAAAGTAGCTATAAATGATTTCATAGAAGATAATATAAAAATGGGTAATGAAATAATAAATATAATTCATGGAAATGGTAAAGGAATTATTAAAAAGACAACCATAGATACTTTAAAGAAAAACCATAATGTTATCGAGTATAAAAGTTCATATTTTAATAGAGGATGCACAATCGCCAAAATAAAATTGACAAATTAAAATAAACGTGTTATCATATAACCCATCTTTCAAAGGGGGAATATATAATGTATGCAGAAAGAACAAATGATCATCCATTAAGATCAATATTTTTAAAGATTATATTAGTGGTTATAGTATTGTTTATTTTAATGATGCTATTTCCAACAAAAGGATTTGTTACTAATTATATTGATAAAAAGATAGGAACAACTAAAGATGGTAATTTTAATAGTAATTTAATTGCAATGGCCACTGCCGGTAGCGGTTATTATACAGAATCCAGATTACCACAAAAAGAAAACGAAGAAACTAAAATGACATTAAAAGAAATGTTAGATAAAAAAATGATAGTAAAACTTACTGACAATAACGGAACATCATGCAGTTCAAAAAAATCATACGTTTTAGTAAAAAGAGAAAAAGATGAATATACAATGAAAGTTAATCTAACTTGTGCTGATAAAACAGATTATATCGTTTTACACATGGGGTTAGATGGTACTATGTTTCCCAGTACCAGCACCGCAAGGTGCACATTCGTAAAAAATCTTGATGACGCTTGGACTTATGGAACGTGGTCAGACTGGACTACAAAAAAAATAGAAGAAGCCAGTGATATTCAAGTTGAAACATCTACAAAAAAAATCCAAACAGGGACAAAATATTACACTAAAGATAAAATAGAAACCAAAGAAGCTATAAAATATACATATAGTAGTGGGAAAATATATTATGTGTGCGGTAGTAAATATGAAAATGTTGGGACTTATACTGAACCAACAACATGTAAACGTACTATCACAATCAATTATGAACAGCCAACTTATAAAACTGTAACCTATTACAGATCTCGAACTAAAACTTTAGAAAAAGGTGAATCCGAGATAAAAAAAGCAAGTTGCGATGATGAAACATTACTTGCGAATGGTTATGTTAAAATAACTAAAAACTAGATTACAATATCTAGTTTTAAAATGTAAAAAATGCAAAGAACGTGTCAAATTTAATCAAAAACTAGTAGAACATTTGCTTTCTAAAATTTTATATGCTACTATAATAATAGGATGATAGGCTAAAGAAAGGAAGAATAGTTATGGAAGAAAAATACATGTTTGGTTATGAAAATGAAAATGAATTTAAAAAGTTAGAAAGTGCTTTAAAAAAATATAACATGCTTGCTTTCAAAAAACTTTACTTTGAATATTATCCTAAGTTAAAATCTGGGGAATTTTTAGGAACCCTTGTAAGTGCTGAAAATGGCACTAAAAATTATGAAGTTAAGCTTCCAACCGATGCCTTATTTGTAAAAGTTCACGGCGAAGTTAAACTACACTATAGAGTAAATGAAGGAACAAATAATATAACTTTAGTAACTTTATCACCAGAAGATATATTAAAAGAAGGCCACAAATCAGAATTAGTTGCTTATAGAGGCGTTATGGTATCTAAAGAACATGAAGATAAAGACAAATTTAAAATAAATTTATTAAACATGATTAATAAAAATTAAGTAGCATACATAAAATATTTTATAAAATAATCAAAATAATCTTGAAATAAATTACCTATTATGTTATTATATAGAAGTCAGCCAAAAAGTATGGACCCTTAGCTCAGTTGGTTAGAGCATCCGGCTCATAACCGGGCGGTCGATGGTTCGAGTCCATCAGGGTCCACCACTTAATTTGCGGGCGTGGCGAAATTGGTAGACGCACTAGACTTAGGATCTAGCGCCTTGCGGCATGGGGGTTCAAGTCCCTTCGCCCGCACCATTGACGAATCTGTTCGAACTACTCGGACTTTAAATATAGAGAACTTGCAAAATGCAAGTTTTTATGTTATTATGTATTTGTCAAGGGAACTTGCATACAATAAAAAAGGAACACTTAATAACGCATGTTGAGTGAATCCGATTATTAGTCTTTTCCACCTAAATCATTGCTGAGTTAGGTGGATTTCTTTTATATTAAAACTATAAATAGTAATAACAGTAA
>CACZQJ010000074.1 GCA_902783265.1 uncultured Erysipelotrichaceae bacterium
CAACACTTCTAGAATAAAATCAAAAAAGACTTAGAATTTTTTCTAAATCTTCTTTTTATTGTTGTGAACTATTTGGGGTTCACTTCATTTAAAGCTTCTGTTTCTTTTTGTGATAAACTGGTAACTTTAGAAATCGCTACAATATTTATTTGTTCATTTAACATGTTTGGGCTATAGCAATTTTGTTAAATTTAGTCTACGATTTATTGTAATTCGCTAAAAGTAATGAAATTTGAGTTATTTATAGATAATGTCGATGTCAACCATATTATCATCTATTCCATCGATTTTCCCATCGTCACACATTTGCCAAATTTTGAAGTCTCCTTTATAATTGGTTTCACTTGTATAATGAGCTAGCCAAATATTTGTGTTTGGCTTAAACCAAATTTTTTCTAGATAATTTTTACTGCTATAAAGCATACCTTCATATCCTGCTTTTTCTATTTTATTTATAAAGGTATTGGCTACTTCGGTTAAGTGGTAAAAGCTTAGATTATATTCTTGATATTTTGACCAGTTTTCCCAATCAAAAGCAATTGGAAGTTCTATTTTGTATTTTTTTATTTCTTTTAATACCCATTTTGCCTGGCTTAAGGCTTCTTCTTTACTGTCAGCATAAGAGAAAAAATAAATACCTACTGGGATCCCTACTTTTTTAAATCCTTCGATGTTTTTTTTAAATTTATTATCTAAATAATATTTTCCATTTTTTCCTTTTTGGCTGCCAATTCGTATAATTACAAATTCGGCACCTGCTTCTTTTACCTTTTCATAATTGATGTTTCCTTGATGATGAGATACATCTATTCCTATTTCTGTGTATTTGGTTTTATATCTTTCTTTTATATCTTTAAAAATTGTAGCCTTTTTTTCTATAGAAATTATATCTTTTTTAATGGTTTGTGGTTTTTCAATTACGTGAAGGGTGAAGCTATTTTGAGCTTCATTTTTTGAGCTATCGGTAGCTTTAAATATTAGATTATAGTTTCCTATTTCGTTTAAATTATAATCACCTATTATTTCACAATTTGGTTTATCATCATAATTATCTCCACAGAAAAACTTACTTTTAAGATCTGTGCTAGTTCCTTTATAAAGTGTAATATTTTTGTTATAACTTATTAATGGCGGAGTTATATCTACTATATTTATGTCAAATGAATATGAAATTTTTAAGTTTTCTTCATTTATATATTTAAATGTAATTTCTTGTTTCCCTAATTTTGTAGTGTTAATTTTTTTATTTTTTAATATTTCTCCGTTAATGTTTTTTATTAAATCTTTTAACTTTATATCACTATATATTTCTATGTTTAAATTATCTACTAGTTCTACTTTTATTTTAGCATGCTTTATACGGTAATCCATATATAAATTATATCCAGTTATGGTGATTAGTATAAATAGTATTAGGCTAATAATTATTTTTATTATTTTTTTCATATATATCACGTATTTATTTTATCATTTTTATTTTAAAATTAAAAGAACTAATGGTTAATCCATTAGTTCTTGCTCTAAAGCCTCTAAAGGTTCATCTTGCATAAGTTCATTTTCTAAACTATATTCAGCTTCTTTATATTTTTTAGCACCAGTTCCAGCAGGTATCAATTTACCTATTATAACATTTTCTTTTAGACCATTTAAGTGATCTATTTTTCCGTGAACAGCAGCATCAGTTAGAATTCTTGTTGTTTCTTGGAATGATGCAGCAGATAAGAATGAATCGGTTTCTAATGAGGCTTTGGTAATACCTAATAATACTGGTTTACCTGTTGCTGGTCTCTTGCCATTTAGAAGTAAGTTTTTGTTTGCTTCAGTAAATTCGTTTATGTTTACCATTGTTCCTGGTAAGAATAGTGAATCGCCTGAATCAATAATTTTAATTTTTGAAATCATTCTTCTTGCCATGATTTCAACGTGTTTATCAGATATATCAACACCTTGAGAACGATATACTTTTTGAACTTCAAATAGTATATATTGTTGAACAGTGATAGGGTCTGTTACAACAAGCAATTCTTTAGGATTAATTGCTCCGTGAGTAAGTCTACTTCCGGCTTTTACTTCTTGTCCTACTTCAACTGCAAGTTTTGCTTCATAATTTGTAGTGTGTTCTTTTGTTTCAATATCATTTTTAACATATATTTTATAAGTACCACCATCTTCTTCGATTTTACTTATAACACCATTAATTTCAGATATTGTTGCTTTACCTTTAGGGTTTCTAGCTTCAAATATTTCAGTAACACGAGGAAGACCTTGAGTGATATCGTCACCACCGGCAACTCCACCTGTGTTAAAGTTACGCATGGTAAGTTGAGTACCTGGTTCACCGATTGATTGAGCAGCCATAATACCAACTGCTTCACCGATTTCAACGTCAGATCCGGTAGCTAAGTTTCTACCATAACAGTGTTTGCACACGCCGTGGTCTGTTTTACAAGTTAAGACACTTCTTATAGGAACTTTTGTAATTCCGGCTTTGATTATCTTTTCAGCAACTGTTTCAGTAATAAGAACGTCTTTATCAACTATTACTTCTTTAGTTTCAGGATGTAGGATCTTTTTGCTTGTATATCTTCCGGTTATTCTTTCTTCAAGTGGTTCAATTAGAGTACCATCTGTATTGTAAAATGCTTCGGCAATTATTCCTTGATCAGATCCACAATTATCTTCTTTTACAATAACATCTTGAACAACGTCAACAAGTCTTCTTGTTAAGTATCCGGCATCGGCTGTTTTTAATGCTGTATCAACGGCTCCTTTACGGGTTCCGTGAGTAGATGTAAAGAATTCAGAAACAGTCATTCCTTCACCAAATGATGAAAGAATAGGAATTTCGACATAATCTCCGTTTGGTTTAAGCATGATACCACGCATTCCGGCCATTTGTCCATATTGGTCAATTGAACCACGAGCTTTTGATTCAATCATCATGGTTATTGGTGAATATGGATTAGATTTTAATTTTTTATCTAAATCTTCATATATTTTATCTTTGGCATCAAACCATGTTTGAATTACGCTTTCATATCTTTCGCTATCTGTTATCAAACCACGTTTAAATTGTTTTGTTATTTTATCTATTTTTTGCTTAGCTTCAGCAATAACTTCTTCTTTGATTTCACTATCTTTGAATTCGTCAATTGAAATACTTATTCCTGATAATGTTGAATACTTAAATCCTAAATCTTTAATAGCGTCTAGAATGACTGAAGTTTCTGTTGTTTGATATCTCTTATATATTTGGGCAATTAGTCTAACAATTGCTCCTTTGTTAAAGGCTTTAACTAAAGGCATGTTTTTAATTTCTTCAGGTATATTTTTACCCTTATCTATGAAATACTTTGATGGTGTTACTTTAGTAGCATTTTCTTCGCTTCCATCATTTATATATTGGAAAGTGTCTGGGAATATTTCATTAAATATGATTTTTCCTGGAGTTGTTACTAAATATTTATCCATGTATTTATCTGGGAATATTTTATGCCTAAATGATTTTACAGGAATAGCAATACGTGTATGAAGTGTTAGTTCTCTTCTTTCGTATGCCATTACAGCATCGTTGGTGTTCCTAAATACTCTTCCTTCTCCTTCTTCTCCTTCTTTTTCCATGGTTAAATAGTAATTACCCAAAACCATATCTTGTCCAGGAGTGGCAATTGGAGAACCGTTTGCTGGAGATAGAATGTTGTTAGCTGAAAGCATTAATAATCTGGCTTCTGCTTGTGCAGCATCACTAATTGGAACATGAACTGCCATTTGGTCTCCATCAAAGTCGGCATTGAATCCGGTACAAACAAGTGGGTGTAAGCGAATTGCTTTACCATCAATTAGTTTTGGTTCAAATGCTTGAATTGAAAGTCTGTGTAGTGTTGGAGCACGGTTTAATAGAACTGGATGTTCTTTAATTTTTTCTTCAACAATATCCCATACTCTTTCGTCTTGATTTTCAATCATTCTTTTTGCGGCTTTAATATTGCTGGCAATTTCTTTTGTTACTAATCCATTTATGACATGTGGTTTAAATAACTCTAAGGCCATTTCTTTTGGTATACCACATTCGTACATTTTAAGTGATGGACCTACGACAATAACTGAACGAGCTGAGTAGTCAACACGTTTTCCTAATAAGTTTTGACGGAAACGACCTTGTTTACCTTTTAACATACTTGATAATGATTTTAGTGGTCTGTTTCCTGGTCCAGTTATGTTTTTGCCACGTCTGCCATTATCAAATAAAGCATCTACTGCTTCTTGAAGCATTCTTTTTTCATTTTGAATAATGATGGAAGGTGCTTGCAAGTCTATTAATTTTTTAAGTCTATTATTTCTGTTGATGACTCTTCTATATAAATCATTTAAATCAGATGTTGCAAATCTTCCACCATCTAGTTGTATCATTGGTCTAAGTTCTGGTGGGATTACTGGTAGAGCATTTAAAATCATCCACTCAGGGCGATTACCAGATTCTAAGAAGGCATCTAGAACATCTAATTTTTTAATCAAACGAACACGTTTTTGGCTTGTGGTATCTTTTATTTCAGAAATTTCCTTCTTAATTTCATTTACTTCTTTTTCTAAGTCAACTTCTTTTAATAATTCTTGTATAGCTTCCGCTCCCATGCCTACTCTAAATGTGTTACCATATTTTTCATAGTAAGTACGGTAGTCTTTATCGCTTATTGTTTGTTTTTTTTCAAGTGGTGTGTCACCTGGATCTAATACAACATAAGAAACAAAATACAATACTTCTTCTAATTCTCTTGGTGACATATCAAGAACAAGTCCCATTCTTGAAGGTACGCCTTTAAAGAACCAAATGTGAGAGACGGGTGTGGCAAGTTCAATGTGTCCCATACGTTCACGACGTACTTTAGATTTAGTAACTTCAACACCGCATCTATCACATATAATATTTTTATATCTTAATCTTTTGTATTTACCGCATGAACATTCAAAATCTTTGGTTGGTCCAAAAATCTTTTCACAGAAAAGTCCGTCACGTTCTGGTTTTAGGGTACGATAATTCATCGTTTCGGCTTTTTTAACTTCACCATATGACCATGAACGGATTTTTTCTGGTGAGGCAATGGCTATTCTTAAGCCTTCAAAGCTATTTGCATCCATTAATTATCCTCCCCTTCCAAATGTTCTAGTTCTTCATCAGTTGGTTCTTTTAAATCAAAGTCTTCTAAGTCGTCTTCCAAGTTAGTGTTTTCGTTATCTGATGATTCAAATTCGCTATTTTGTTTGTTGTTTTCTTCTTTTTCTCTTAATATTTCGCTTTCAAGGTCAGTATCTGGAACATATGTGTCTTTTTCTGCTTCTTCTAATTCTTTAAGTTCAACAAATCTGCCTTCATTATTTAAAACAGTTATATCTAAGCCTAGGGCTTGGAACTCTTTGATAACTACTCTAAAACTTTCTGGAACGCCAGAAGCAGGTAGTTCTTCCCCTTTTACTAGGGCTTCATATACTTTAACTCTTCCGGTTACATCGTCTGATTTAACAGTCATCATTTCTTGTAAAATGTTGGCAGCACCATATGCATATAGGGCCCAAACTTCCATTTCTCCGAAACGTTGGCCACCAAATTGAGCTTTACCTCCAAGAGGTTGCTGGGTAACTAATGAGTAAGGTCCTGTAGAACGAGCATGTAATTTATCGTCAACCATGTGATCTAGTTTAATCATGTACATGACTCCAACGCTAATTCTATTATCAAATGGTTCACCACTTCGTCCATCATATAAAACCATCTTGCCATCTTTATCTAGGCCGGCCTCTCCTAAAGCATCAATTATTTCTTCACGTGTTGCTCCATCAAATACTGGGGTTGCGACATGAATGCCTAATGTTTTAGCAGCCATTCCAAGATGCAATTCAAGGATTTGTCCTAAGTTCATACGTGATGGAACTCCTAATGGGTTTAGTAATATGTCAACTGTTTTTCCTTCTTTGGTGTATGGCATATCTTCTTCTGGCAAGACAAGTGATACAACACCTTTATTTCCGTGTCTTCCTGAGATTTTATCTCCAACACCGATTTTCCTTTTTTGCGCTATATATACTCTGACTTTCTTAGAAACGCCGGCTGGTAATTCATCATTGTCTTCTTTTGATAATATTTGAACATCGCAGACAATTCCGCCGCCTCCGTGTTGTACTCTAAGTGAAGTATCTCTTACTTCTCTTGTTTTTTCACCAAATATAGCGTGTAATAGTTTTTCTTCTGAAGTAAGCTCAGCCATACCTTTTGGTGTAACTTTTCCTACTAAAATATCATCGTCTTTGACTTCGCTACCAATTCTAATTATACCGTTTTCATCTAGATTTTTACGGGCTTCTTCAGATACGTTAGGAATGTCTCTTGTAAATTCTTCTGGCCCAAGTTTTGTATCACGACATTCGATTTCACAGTCTCTTATGTGAATTGATGTGAATACATCGTCTTTAACTAGCCTTTCATTTAAAATTACGGCATCCTCATAATTGTACCCGTCGTAGTTTACAAAAGCAATCGTCAAGTTTTTGCCTAAGGCCATTTCTCCGTTATCAGTTGATGGACCATCGGCTATAACGTCACCAAACTTAACTTTGTCGCCTTTTCTTACTATTGGTTTTTGATGATAGCATGTTCCACTGTTACTTCTTTCAAAACCGTCTATATAGTATGTGTCTGTTCCTTTAGCATTTTTTATAATTATTTTTCTAGCATCAACGTAATCAACAACACCATCAGCTTTGGCGATAATAACAACGCCTGAATCTTTTGCAGCGATAGCTTCAACACCAGTTCCCACTAATGGGGCTTCTGCTTCAATTAAAGGAATTGCTTGACGTTGCATGTTGGCACCCATAAGTGCTCGTTTTCCATCGTCGTGTTCAAGGAATGGAATACCACTTGTGGTAATTGAAATTATCTGTTGTGGTGAAACGTCCATGTAATCTACTTGTTCTTTGCTTACCATTAAATTATCATTTTGATAACGAACTGGAATGCTTTCTTCAACTATTTTCCCATTTTCGGTTTTGATTGTAGCTGGGGCAATATAGTATTCTAATTCCTCATCTGCTGTCATATATTTTATTTCGTCTGTTAACTTTGTTTTATCAACTTTTCGATATGGTGTCATAATGAACCCATACTCATTTACTTTTGCATAACTTGCAAGTGAAGTTATAAGCCCAATGTTTGGTCCTTCTGGAGATTCGACTGGGCATAATCTTCCATAATGTGAAGGATTTACGTCACGTACTTCCATGCCGGCCCTGTCTTTTGAAAGACCGCCTGGCCCTAAAGAAGAAAGTCTTCTTTTGTTTGTAAGTTCAGCAATTGGATTAATTTGATCCATAAATTGTGAAAGTTGGCTACTACCAAAGAATTCTTTAATAGCGGCTGTAAGTGGTCTAATGTTAATTAAACTTTTTGGAGTAACTTCGGTAATTTCTTGGGTACTCATTCTGTCTCTAATCATTCTTTCGATACGACTAATACCGATTCTAAATTGATTTTGAAGTAGTTCTCCAACTTGTCTTACACGTCTATTAGACAAGTGGTCAATTTCGTCGAAGTGTCCAATGCCATCTAATAGATTTAAATAATAAGATAATGAAGCATATATATCTGATACAGTTAATCTTTTAACATCTATTTTTTGATCATTTCCGATAATTTTTACTATTTTATCAGGATTTGTTTTAGAATAAACTTTTACTATTTGGACTTCATTATATGTGTCTAAGTCTTGATTGATTAGTGTTTCTTTTGTACCATATCCGTCAGCAAAAACTGGTTTTAATTTTTCTAAAATTTCTTTAGTTACAATTGTTCCAGTTTCAGCAATGACTTTGTCATCAACTTTGATTGTCTCAGCTAATTTGCAGCCTAGAAGACGGTCGGTAACGTTTAATTTCTTGTTGAATTTATATCTACCAACTTTAGCTAGGTCATATCTAAATGCATCAAAAAATCTAGTTATTAGCTGGTTTTTTGCACTTTCTAAAGTTGATGGCTCTCCTGGCCTTAATTTTGAGTGAATGTCAATTAATGCTTCATCGGTGTTTTTATTTGTGTCTTTTTCAATTGTTTTGATTATATAATCGTTCTCACCGAATAAATCATTTATGTCATTATCACTTGATAGGCCAACAGCTCTTAATAGTGTGGTTACTGGAACTTTTCTTGTTCTGTCAATCCTAACGTAAACAATATCTCTAGCGTCTGTTTCATATTCTAGCCACGTTCCTCTAGTTGGAATTATTTGACAGCCTACAGTGATTTTTCCATTTTTCTTGTCTACTTCTTTTCCAAAATAAACAGATGGAGATCTTACTAATTGGGATACGATAACTCTTTCGGCTCCATTGACGATAAATGAGCCACTATCGGTCATTATAGGCATATCTCCTAAATAAATTTCTTGTTCTTTTACCTCTCCTGTTTCAACATTAAAAAGTCTTGCTTCTACTTTTAGTGGCGCAGCATAAGTAGAATATCTTTCTTTACATTGTTTAATGTTGTATCTTGGTTCATCAAAACTGTATTCACCAAATTCTAACGACAAATTACCAGTGAAACTCTCCACTGGGAAAATGTCTTCAAAGACTTCTTTGATTCCTTCGGTTAGAAACCAATTGTATGATGTTTTTTGAATATCCAATAAATTTGATAATTCAATTGCATTTTCTGTTTTTGCATAATTTCTTCTCTCACGTTTTGCGTTAATTTTTTGTATTTTATAAGCCAAATGTTTCACCCCTAAACCATATTTTTTAGATTTTTATATACCCTTAAAGATACATGTCGCCAATTTATAATTATAAAGAGTTTTTATTAAAAAGTCAACGGTTTTTGGCTGTTATTACATAAAAACCTTTATTTTTTTTAATAAGTTCAGTTTTAGCAACTTCATTTAAATCTTTCATTACACTTTTTGCCCCTTGGTCTTTATTTATTACAAATATTAATTTGCCATTTGGTTTTAAGTGTTTTATAGATGAAAATAAAATGTCATATAGTATTTTTTTGCCTACTCTGATTGGCGGATTTGTAACAATAAAATCATAATCTTTATTTATGCTGGAATATATATTACTTTTAAAAATATTAACTTCTACTTTATTTAAAACGGCATTTTTTGCGGCTAGTGATAGAGCTCTTTCATTAACGTCTACCATGTCAACTGTGCAGTCGCATACTTTTTTTAAGTAAATGCCTATTGGACCATAACCGCATCCAAAATCTAGAACATTACCTTTTATTTCTAATGTGTCAATGCTTTCCAATAGGGATCTAGTTCCAAAATCAAGACCTTTTTTAGAGAAAACCCCATTATCTGTAATAAATTTTAAATTTTGATTGTTAATTGCTACATCGATTTCTTTTTCTTCGCTTTTTACGGTATCGTTTGTAAAATAATGTGACATTTTTTCTCCTTTTAATAAACGGGCAAAGCCCGCACTATATTCATAGTGCAGGCTTATTTATTTTTGTAATTATTTAACTTCTACAGTAGCGCCAGCTTCTTCTAAAGCTTTCTTTAGTTCTTCAGCTTCGCTTGTTGGGATGTTTTCTTTAATAGCTCCGCCATTATCAGCGATATCTTTTGCTTCTTTTAGACCTAAACCAGTAGCTTCTTTGATCAATTTAATAACTGGTAATTTGTTTGGCCCAGCAGCAGTTAAAGTTACTGTAACAGTAGATGGTCCAGCAGCTTCTTCAGTAGCTCCAGCAGCAGGAGCGGCAACTGCAACTGCACTAGGGTCTACACCATATGCCTCCTTCATAGCGTCAACTAATTCTTTTATTTCAAGTAGTGACATTTCATTTAAGCTATTAATAAAATCTTCTTTTGTAAGTTTTGCCATTTATATCATTCCTTTCTTATTTTTCTTCTTTTTCTAAGTCTTGAGCTCTTAAATCAAGACAAATAGCTAAATTTCTTACGGTACCCATTAAACCAGCAGCAAGCATTGTAAGTAATCCTTCTCTTGATGGAATAGTGGATAGTTCTCTTAATTTTGCTTCATCAGTAATTTCGCCATCAATCAAACCAGTCTTTACGACTAATGCATTGTTCTTTTTTGCAAAATCGTATAAAACTTTGACAGGAGCGATAGAGTCATCTGAGAACGCGATGGCTTTTGGCCCTTTTAATTCCTCATTTAAATCTATTTTTAAAGTATCAAATGCTCTTTTAACTAATGTGTTTTTATAGATTTTAAATTCAGAACCATTTTCTTTTAATAATCTTCTTAAATTATTTGTGTCGTATGCTGTTAATCCTTGATATTCAAATAAAATAACAGAATTAGAGTTTTTTGTTTTATCAGCAATTTCATCAATTATAGCTTGTTTCTTATCTAAAATCTTTTGATTTGCCAAGTCAAGCACCTCCTTAATATAAAAACTCTGCGTATTATGCGCGCAGAGTTAAAAGGCTTTACTAAATCCTCGGTAGGAAATTAAGCTATAAGCACCTACTGTCTACGGCATAATATATAAATTTTCGATTGCGTGTTAATTATAACACACTATTTATTAATTGTCAAAACTATTTACATCAATTTTGATGCCAGGTCCCATGGTTGAAGAAATAGATATGTTTTTTACATATGTTCCTTTAACAACTGATGGTTTTGATTTTATAATTAAAGAAACGAAGGCTTTTAAGTTATCAAGTAAGTCTTCATCTGTAAATGAAACTTTTCCAATAACTCCGTGTACGTTACCGTATGAATCAGTACGGTATTCTACTCTACCTTTTTTAATTTCTTCTACTGCCTTTTTGGTATCCATAGTAACTGTTCCTGTTTTAGGGTTAGGCATTAAGCCTTTGGGTCCTAAAATACGTCCTATTTTACCTAGCGCAGGCATCATGTCTGGAGTAGCTACTAATGAATCAAAATCAAACCAGTTTTCTTTTTCAATTTTCTCTATTAATTCGGCTTCTCCAACATAATCTGCACCAGCATCTTTTGCTGCCTTAGCGGCTTCCCCTTTTGCAAGTACTAATACTTTTTTAGTTTTTCCTGTTCCTTTAGGTAAAACTACAGCTCCTCTTAATTGTTGATCAGCTTTTTTAGTATCTAGGTTTAAGCGCATAGCAACTTCAACTGATGCATCAAAATCGGCATAAGAAGTTTCTTTAACTAATTTTACTGCTTCTTCTTTAGTATAAGCGTTATGTTTATCAATTTTACTTATAGCAGCTTCATACTTTTTACCTTTTTTCATTGTTTACCTCCTTGTGGTTTTTGCGGATAATCCTCCCACATTATATGTGGTAATTAATCTTCTACTTTTACTCCCATATTTATAGCTGTTCCTTCGATGATCTTCATTGCAGATTCAACATCATAACAGTTTAAGTCTGGAAGTTTTGTTTCAGCAATTTCACGTAGTTGATCTTTTGTTAAAGTGCCAACTATGTCTTTTTTACCATTAACTGAGCCTTTTTTAAGTTTTAAAGCTCTTTTTATTAAGAATGCTGCTGGTGGAGTTTTAACTACAAAATCGAATGTTCTGTCTTCATAAACAGAAATTTCAACTGGTAATATGTCACCCATTTTATCTTTAGTTGCATCATTAAATTTTGTACAGAATTCTCCTATGTTAATTCCTGCAGGTCCTAAAGCTGTACCAACTGGTGGTGCTGGTGTTGCTTTTCCAGCAGGTATTTGGATTTTTATTTTCTTTGCTACATTTGCCACGAAAAACACCTCCTCTTGTTTTTTTTCGCGAGTGGTTCAAATGATATCCGCTTTTCATTTTCAATCTCCCACTTGTATCTATATATAAAATATAGCCATTTAATAGTACCACATTTTTTGTGGTTTGTAAACTAAGCTTTCGAAATTTGTGAAAACTCTAGTTCAATAGTAGTTTCTTGTCCAAATAGATCCACTATAACTTCTAACATTGCTTTTGTGGTGTCAACGCTTTTAATAGTGCCAAACATGCCTTCGAATGGGCCACTTATTATTTTTACTTTTTCGCCTTCTTTAAGGTCATTTTCTGCGTCTAATCGGCTCATGCCTTGTGAACTTAATATTTTGTCTACTTCGGCTGGTGTTAATGGGAAAGGTTTAGCACCTTTACCAGAAGAACCGATAAACCCAGTTACTCCTGGTGTGTTTCTGACAATAAACCAAGCTTCATCAGTCATAACCATTTCAACTAAAATGTAACCTGGGAAAAGTTTCTTTATCTTTTCTTTTCCGTTTGAGTCTACTTCTTTTGTTTCTGGAACAACTACTCTTAGTATATAGTCTTCCATTCCCATGGAACTAGCACGCATTTCAAGTTTTTCTTTAACTTTACTTTCATGGCCTGAATAGGTGTTTACAACATACCATTCTTTTTCCATTATACCATCCCCAATAAAGTTTTAATACCGGCTATAGCTAAGTCTGATAAAACGAAGAATACTGAAAGGACAATGATGCATGCTAAAACAGCGAATGAATATTTTACCATTTCTTTTTTCTTTGGCCATCTTACTTTTTTCATTTCTTTATGAACATTAATAAAAAATTTTTTTGGACTTGCCACTTTCTTCACCTACTTTAATTTTATGTATTTTTTCAAAATAAAAACACTTCTTCGTGTCTACAAACATATTATCATTAAATGTGTTTATAGTCAAGTGTTTTTTATTTTCTTTTTTCATATGTTTTGTTAACTTCATCATGTATAATTTGTTCATTTAGGCTGGCAAGTTTTAATTCA
Source organism: uncultured Erysipelotrichaceae bacterium (assembly GCA_902783265.1). Taxonomy (GTDB): domain Bacteria; phylum Bacillota_I; class Bacilli_A; order RF39; family UBA660; genus Coprosoma. The sequence continues at coordinate 12,743 of CACZQJ010000074.1, forward strand.
CTTAATAAAAGGCTTAATCTTTTCATTTTTAAGTCAATTATACTGGCGCGTATTTGTTTTTTGTTTTCGATTATTTCATTTATTTGCATTACATTATCTTTATTTTCAAAAACTGATTTGGCGCAGAAAAATATAACTTCTTGTTCCCAAATATAACCAACACTATAATTGTTTTCGTTATATTCTAATTTATAATATACACGGTTAAATTCAGTCTCTGGAGTTATATAATTTTCTTTGGCGTATGTATCAACTATTTCATAAAATGCTTCTAAGCTTTTGGTATTTTCTATATCTTCAGGTTTATTCGAAGTGGCGAATAAATAATCTTCGTTTGTAAAATGTGGGTGCGTTTCAGCATACATTTCTATCCAATTTGCATAATCTAAATTTTCTTTTATTTTTGCTTTTCTTGCTTCTTTTATTTTATCCATGCTACTACTCCTTAATTTGTTAAAATTTCTGTTAAATAATCTAGACTATCATTAAAAAAATCTGTCATTTTATATATGCTGTCTCTAAAAGCGGTGCTTCTTGTTTTTTGATTATTAACTATTAAAATAAAACTTTTGCTGTTTTTAATAAGCTCAACATCTTTTGTGTATCTTTCGTATCTTTCTTTTAAATTTTTTAGATCTTGAATATTTCCGTATATGTATAATTTACCTTTATTAATATACACGCTGCCACCCATAAAGTTACGAGAAAATTTTTTAATTACATTATAATCACATAAGACATTGTCTATTGATTTTTTCTTAAAGAATTTTTTCAATTTTTTGATATTTATTTTTTTGTCTCTTCCTTTTTTAAATAATTTGAATTTTTTATTATTTTTGCTTCCTCCGTTACTTAATATGTAACACAAATCTATTTTTTTATTATTTTCAATTTTTTCGAGCATACTATCATCATCAATACCAATTCCTAGTAATGATCCTGCCATATTATCTATTATGTTTAAAATTTTATCCTTCATACAATCACCCAAGCTATATTAAGATTATATGATTTTTTTAATATTCTTGTCAATTGTTTATAAGACAAAAAAACTAGAGTAAGCTCTCTAGTTTATTTTTTTTGTTTTGTGGCAAGTATAAAATAACATGTGTTTTATAAAATGTCTAATCGTTATTCTTTTTATATTTTTCTATATACTTGTTTTCAAATTCAGTTAAATCATTGGGACTCATAAATAAAATTACTGAATTATGATGATTTAGTAAATTTTCAAAATTAGTTTCAGATATCTTTTCGGCATTTGGCACTTCTTTAATGATGTCTTCTGATTTTATATCATAATCATTTTCTTTTTCTCTTGCACCATAAATGTCCATTATATATGCTTTGTCTACTGTTTTTAAGACTTCGATATAGTCATTTTTAAAAGCATCTGTTCTTGAATATGTGTGTGGTCCCCAAATGGCAACTATCTCTTTATTAGGGTACTTTTGTTTAGCAGATTTGATTGTGCATTTAATTTCTGTTGGATGGTGGGCATAGTCGTCTACTAAAATGTTATCTAAGACTTTGGTTTCAGTAAATCTTCTTTTAGCTCCTTCAAAGGTTTTTAAAATTTTTGAAACCTCTTTTGCTTCTAGTCTCTCATAGTAACAAACGCCTATAACTGCTAGGGCATTTAACAACATGTGTTTGCCATAGATTGGCAAATCGAAGTGTCCGTAGTAGTTGTCTTCTACGAGTACGTCAAAATTTGCGCCTTCTTCAGTAAATTCAACATCTTTAGCAATTATGTCATTATCTTCATCAAAACCATAGAAAAATATTGGTTTATTTACTTCTAAGCTGTGGGTATATGGATCATCTCCGCAAGCAATAACCATTTTTTCTGCTTTGTTAGCATATTCTGTATATGCGTTTCTTAGATCATCAATATCTTTGTAATAATCAACATGATCTAGTTCAATATTAGTTATAATTGCATAATATGGTTCGTAAGCAAGAAAATGCCTTTTGTATTCACAAGCTTCTAAAACAAAATATTTATTGTCTTTATTAGCGTGTCCAGTGCCATCACCAATTAGGCAATTCGAACCTACTATGCTATTTAAAATATGATAAAGCATTGATGATGTTGTTGTTTTACCATGACATCCAGCAACGGTTATAGTTCTAAACATTTTTGTAAGTTTAGAAACCATTTCAGGATATGTATATATTTTTAGTCCTTTTACTTCTGCTCTTATTAATTCTGGATGATCATCTTTAATAGCATTTCCTCTAATAATAGTCATATCTTTAGTGATGTTGTCTTCGTTATATGGCAAAATTTCAATATTTCTTTCATTTAATCCTTTTTCAGTGAAAAAATGCTTTTCTTGATCACTACCTTTAACTTCATAACCTAAATCACTTAAGATGCACGCTAGAGCGCTCATGCCAGTTCCCTTAATTCCAATGAAATAATACATGTTTATCCCCCTAATCTAAAAAGCTTATTAAATATGGACCTAGTATTAAAACTAGGATAAGTGGTACAACAAAAATTACAGAAATGACACTTACTTTGTTTGGTATTTTATTTATTTGTTTCTTGATTTCTAATATTTGTTTTTCCCTCAAAAAATCGACTTGATTATAAAGCGTATCTAAAATGCTGTTTCCAAATTCTGATGTCTGAATTATATTTAGTATTATGTTATTGATTGTGTCTGAAGATATTCTATCTTTCATGTCAGTCAATGCTTCATTTAACGACTTTCCTAATTTTGTTTCGTTTAAAGTTTTTTTAAATTCATCTGATAATTCAGATTCAACGTTATCACATGTAACTATCAAAGCATTCTCTAGATTTCTTCCTGATTCTAATGTTAGTGTTAGTATTTCAAAGAAGTATAATGCTTCATGCTCAAGTCTAAGATTTTTTTTATTTAGCTTTCTTGTGATGTTTATATAATAAAATAAGTAGTAGTATATTATGACTATAAATGGTGCGGTAATATATCCTGTTTTAGTGAATATTACGATGATGATAAATATTAGTAAGCTTGTTAATAGTCTATCTTTGCAAAAACTAACTGCTGTATATTTTGTGTCTTTTCCTAAGCAGGTAATATTGTGATTTAATTCGTCTAAAGATTTTTTTGAGTAGATTTTTCTAATTAGGCTATCCATTAAATCACCACCTTCATTATTTTACGCACTACTACAACAAAGATTATATAGTAAATTAGCATAAATATCAATAGAATAATACCGATGCTTGTTGTAAAAAATGGAATAAAATATTCAGGATTAATAATATTTATAACTAATACGAAGAAAAATGGCATACCTAGTAATACGGCTACAACTATTCTGCTGCCACTAGTTAGTGAAGCTAATTCGAGTCTTAATTTTCGCTTGTCGAACATATTTCTTTCAATTGAGTCAAACACTTTTATAATGTCGCCACCGGTTTTATTTAAAATGGTAAGTGATGCAGTTAAATAGTTTGCTTCTTCAAGGTTTATTCTTTTAGCAAATCTTTTAAAAACAACATCAATGCCTAGTCCATATAATAATTCTAGGCTCATTCTGCCGAACTCTTCGCCTACTATTCCTTTTAATTCGTGGCTTACAATGTCAATGGCTTGGGTAATACTTCTTCCTGATTTGAAAGCGTTGTTCATTATAGTAATGGCGGCGATAAAGTCACTTTCTACTTTCCATCTGAATATTTTATATTTTATAAAATATAGAATGTCTAGCACAAAAAATCCAAAGGTAAATATTAAAGTTATTTCGTATGATGCGAGTAATTTTAACTTTAATCCTTGTATTACTAGAGCAATAATTACAAAGATAAAGGCGGTTATAAATTTACCAGCAAATATTTCTAAACCGCTTGTGTGTAATTTGGTTACTGGGGTATATTTATCTAGTTTTTTAGAATATTTCTTGGCAATTTCTGATTTGTCAAAGTTTTTGGTTATTTTGTCCAGCATTCTTTGATATTCTTTTATTAATTTTTCCGATAATGAAGGCTTGTTATTTTCTATCGGTTTTAAGGTGTATGGTTCTATTCTTTTTTCTAGTTTAAGCGCTCTTTGAACTCTTATAATCATTAATGAAACAATAAAGAATAATATGATAAATACGGCTTGGAACATAAATAGGTAATCATTGTTAATTATTTTAATATTTATTTCTTTTGTTGTTTCGTTTCCAGCTCTATCTATAACAGTATACACTAGTTTTTGATCTTTATTTGTTTTTAAATCAAGGCTATCGATGTTTGTTTTTACTTGATTTGTCATATTGCCGTCAAAATTATCTTTGGCTGTAACGTTTTGATTTATAGTGTCTTTTACATTTTCTTTTATTTCAAGGTTTTCATTTTTTACGATTATTTCTGGGCTTTCTTTATCAATTATATAGTATCCAGAAGTTATGCTTTGACTAGTTCCGTCTAGAAGATTAGCATTTATCTTTATTTGATAAACTCCTGTTTCTGTAAAATTAATAGTGGTTTCTTTATTTAAAGGAAATGAAGTTGTGGCAATTTTATTATCTTGATATATTTCGTAGTTATATGTTTCCACATTAAGAGATGGCGAAAAAACAACAGTTACATCGCTGTTTGCTGGATTATTTGTATTTGTAATGCTTAAATTACCTACTCCATTCATATTATTCCCCTTATCCTTTAAATATATCTTTTAAATCGTCTATTCCTTTTGCTTTAATACGGTCATAGTTCTTTGGTATATAATTATGTAAAATAAACTCACCGTCAACATCACCGTTTTCTAAAACTCCTGTTTGAATAAATTCAAATATTTTCTTTTGTTTAATTTCTCCGTTTTCAATACCGGTTATTTCATTAATACTACTGATACGTCTTCTTCCATCTGTTAATCTTTTTACTTGCACGACAATTTGAATGGCTCCTTCGATGTATTCTCTAATGGCACCGACTGGAATTTCGACCCCGTTCATCAAAACCATTGTTTCTAATCTGTTTAAAGCGTCTTCTGGGTTGTTAGCATGCATTGTTGTCATACTTCCTTCGTGTCCAGTATTCATGGCTTGAAGCATATCAAAGGCTTCTTTACCACGAACTTCTCCAACAATAATTCGGTCTGGTCGCATTCTTAATGAGTTAATTACTAAATCTCTGATGGTTATGGCGCCTTCGCCTTCATAGTTATTGTTTCTTGTTTCTAGTGAAATAACATGGGGCTGTTTTAATTTTAGCTCGGCGGCGTCTTCAATTGTAATGATTCGGTCGTTTTCGTCACAGAATGATGATAAAACGTTTAATAGGGTTGTTTTACCAGCACCAGTTCCCCCTACAACTAAGATGTTTAATTTAGCATGAACACATGCTTCTAAGAACCTTGCCATATATGGCGTTAATGTTCCAGTTCTTAAAAAATCTTCGATACCTACTAATTCACTTTTGAATTTTCTAATAGTAACAACTGGGCCTTTTAATGACAGTGGTGGCAAGATGGCATTTAATCTTGACCCATCATCTAGTCTTGCGTCAACCATTGGATGAGCGGTGTCAATTGTTTTGCCAATTGGCTGAATTAGTCTTTGAACGACTCTAATTATATGTTCGTCGTTAATAAAGCTAACGCTTTCGTCTTTTATAACTTTACCATCTAGTTCAATATATATTTCATCTGGACTATTAACCATAATTTCGGTTATCTCTTTGTCTTTTAATAATTCCGTAAGTGGTCCATAGCCATTTATTTCATTATCAATTAAATTATATATATAATTTCTTTCGTTATTTGTTAAATCGTAGTCGCCAATTATTTCATCTATGCCGTTTTTTATGAATTCGTCAACATTTTTATTTAAGGCTTCACTATCAATTAGGTGCTGGATAATATTGTTTCTTAGCTTGTCTAACAACTTTTTATTTTTAAATTCATCATAATCGCTAGTTTCCGTTATTTGTACGGATTTATCAAGAGCGGAAAATTCTGCTTTAAATTTTCTTTCTTCCATAAAAAGCCCTCCTATTTTATTATTTCTTTTATCATTTCTCTTAAATGGTCGGCGTCTTTGCTATTTGGTTTTTCAATTACTTTAATTTTACCGTTTTCAAGATATTTTTGGTTGTCTTCTTCATAAAATGATTTTGGCAATGTATAATCTATTTCTTTTCCTAAAATTGTTTTTATTTCAAAATTATTTAATCTTTTTATATTTTCGTTTAATATTATTTTATATTTACTTACGTTCATGTCTTCATAGATGGTAATCAATGTTTTCATATTTTTTAAATCCATTAAATCATCGGTTAATATATATAAGATTTTGTCGCTGGCATCAAAAGCGATTAGATTGGTTTCACTAATGACATGGTTTGTATCTATTAATATAACATCATACTTATATTCTAACTGTTTTAATACTGTTTCGATATATTGCGGAAATATTTTTAGCGTATTTCTAGGATCATTTGGGCATGCTAAAACATCAATATATTCGTTATAGCTTGTTACATATTTTTCGATTTGAGAATATCTGTTATTCATCATGTCATCTGTTAAACTGTAAATATCTTGAGTATTATTAACACCAAGACTTGCTGCAATAACACCACTACTGGTGTCTAAATCTACAATAATGGTTTTTATTTTTTCTTGGCTTAGCGCTCCGGCTAAGTTTAGAACGAATGTGCTTTTGCCTACGCCACCTTTGACTGAAGTTACAGTTATTATTTTTGCTTTATTGGAAGCCATATAATCCCTCTATTCTTTTTTTATAATTATTTGTCCGTTTATAATAGAACCAGTGAATGTAATATCAATGTCTAGTTTGTTTTTAAAAAAGGCTCTGTATATTGTTTTATATTCATTTTTTACATTTATTTTAATCTCATCATTTGTTATATTAATTGTTTTTTCGCCTTCAATATTACTATCTAATAAGTTTTTTAATTTGAGCTCGATTTCAGGGTCATCTAGGTGTTTTAAACCGTATTTTATAGTGTTTTTTATTTCACTTTCATATTTACTTTGAGTATATGATAAATTACCGAGTTCCCAAACTAAAGTGATAAGAATAAAAATTACGGGCAAAAGTAATACAAAAACTACTAAGCTTTGGCCTTTATTAGTCATTTTCTGCTCCATAAATAGCTCTTGATGCTTCAACTATATATTTTTTTCCTATGATGTTTGATAGTATTGGGGCATTAATGTCTATTTCTTTTTTTAATGTTAATATAGTTAAATGATTATTTAGGCTTTCAGAAAACTCAATGCCTTCTACGGCTGCATACGCTAAAACTTCTTTTTTATCACGATTTTCATATATTGTTGTAATGGTTTCTAAATCTTTATTTAATTCATATTTATTCATAAAAATATTGCCAACGTCAATTAATGACATGAGTATTATTAGTAATACTGGTAAGATTAATATGAATTCTACTAAAGCTTGCCCTCTCTTATTCATATTATCACACTTTCTTATTCTTTTTAATTATATCAAATTTATATTTTAATTACAATATTTGGAAGAAAAACTTTTTTACATATAAAAATAGTTTGACTGGTCAAACTATTTTATTTCCTTTAATTTGTATAAGATGTTTAAAGCTTCTATAGGAGTTATTTCCAGAGGATTTATTTTTTCTAGTTCTTCTTCCACTTTAGATTTTTGCGGCATTAATTCATCTAGTGGTAGCGTTTCTTGAATTTTGATGTCTCTTTTCTTTTCGTTATTTTCATATACTTTTAATATTTCGTCTGATCTTTTTATTAGGGAATCTGGAAGCCCTGCTAGTTTGGCTACGTGAATACCATAACTTTTGTCGACACTGCCTTCTTTTATCTTATGTAAGAAGACTAATTTGCCGTCTTCTTCATAGGCACTTACATGGATATTTTTTAGATTTTTTAAATTATTTTCTAAGTCTGTAAGTTCATGGTAATGTGTTGAAAAGAATGTTTTTCCTTTAATATTTTCGTGAATATATTCAATTATCGATTGGGCTAGTGCCATACCGTCAAAGGTTGCTGTACCTCTTCCTAGTTCATCAAATAAAATTAAGCTTTTATTTGTGGCATTTGTGATGGCGTTATTTGCTTCCATCATTTCAACCATGAATGTTGACTCACCGCTTACTAAATCATCTGAAGCGCCAATTCTTGTATATATAGCGTCAAATATTGGAATTCTCGCTTCTTTTGCTGGAACAAAACACCCTATTTGGGCCATAATAGCTGTTATAGCCATTTGTCTCATATATGTCGATTTCCCTGCCATGTTAGGGCCAGTTATTAATAGTATATTTGTATTTTTATCCATGATAATATCGTTTGAAACAAATTCATTTTTAATAACTTTTTCAACTACTGGATGTCTTGAGTCTTTTATATATAATTCGTTTTCGGTTAATTCTGGTCTTATGTAGTTGTTTTCTTCACTTACGGTGGCGAATGAACATAATACGTCTATTTCGCTTATTACTTTGGCTGTTTTTTGAAGATCTTTAATATATTTTTTAGCGGTATTTCTTATTTCATTAAATAAATTGTATTCAAGTTCAATTATTTTTTCCTCGGCATTTAAAATTTGGGCCTCTTTTTCTTTTAATACAGGGCTTATAAATCTTTCGGCGTTTACTAAAGTTTGTTTTCTTTCATATCCCCATTCTTCTTTTACAGATGAGAGATTTCCTTTGCTAATTTCAATATAATATCCGAAAACACGGTTATAAGCTACTTTTAAGTTTTTGATGCCTGTTTTTTCTCTTTCTTCTTTTTCAAATCTGGCAATGAAATCTTTGCCACCTTTTCTTAAATTTTTTAATTCATCAAGTTCGTTATTAAAGCCTTCTTTGATTAAGTACCCTTCTTTTATGCTGATTGGTGGCTCTTCATAGATGCTTTTTTCAAGAAGGTCATATAATTCTTCTAGGGTTTCGACATTTTTGTAAAAGTTTAGTTTATTTAAAATTTCTTTTATTTGTGGAAGAACTTTTAATGAGGCTTTTAATTGAAGCATATCTCTTCCGTTAGCGTTTCCAAAGGCAATTTTTCCGCTTAGCCTTTCTAGGTCATAAACTTCTAGCAATAGTTTTTCTAGATCACTTTTTAAAATAAATTCTTTTAACAGAACTTCAATAATATTATATCGGTTTTCAATTTCTTTTTTATCTAATAAAGGGTTTAAAATATATTTTTTAAGTAGTCTTGCTCCACCTGCGGTTTTAGTTTTATCTAAAAGCCATATTAGTGAATAATTTCTTTGCTTTTGTCTTAATGTTTCTATTAATTCTAGATTTCTTTTGGTGTGAATGTCCATCTTTAAACTATCTTCATAATTTTTTATTTGGAGTTTTTGCAAATGAGACAAATCACTTTTTTGGTTATGAATAATGTATGCAAGCAGGTGTTTTACAGATTCTATATATCTATAATCTTCGATGCCTTCATATATGTGAGAGTATGTATCTGTTTTATCATCGGTAATAGTAATTGGCATATTAAATTCTTTTTTTAATATGGAATAGATTGTTTTGTCAACTTTTGAACTCATGATTACTTCTTTTATACCTAAGTTGATTATTTCATTAACGACTTTTACTGGTGAGTGCTCTAGTAATAAAGCATTTATTTCACCTGTCGACATATCTCCATAACTTATGGCATAAGCGTGCTTAAAATCGGTTATGCTGGCAATATAGTTAAAGTCGCTAGCGTCTAGGGCTTCACTATCCATGACTGTTCCTGAACTTACTATTTGAATTATTCCTCTTTTAACAATACCTTTGACATCTTTAGGGTCTTCTAGTTGCTCAACTATACCTATTTTATATCCTTTTTCGATAAGTTTATCAATATATGAACTGGCAGCGTGATATGGAATTCCACACATTGGAACTCTTTCTTCTAAGCCACATGACTTGCCGGTTAAGGTTAATTCTAATTCTCTTGATATGTTTTCGGCGTCATCAAAAAACATTTCATAAAAATCTCCTAGTCTAAAAAAGATTACTAAATCTTCGTTATCATTTTTTATTTCTAAATATTGTTTCATCATTGGGGTTATTTTATTTAAGTCAACGTTTTTTCTATCCATGTTTTTCACTTCCATATTTCTTTGTTATTATATCATGTTTTTTCTTTTATTTTCAAATATTTACAACTTAAAAAGTAGAAATAAATTCTACTTTGTTAAATATCTTAGAGCTTCTTCAAATGTTTCAACTGGAACGATATCAATAATGTATCCTCTTTCTTTTTTTATTCTTTTGGCTTCTTTATAATTACTTTGAGGAACTAAGAAAATGTCAGCTTTTTCTTTTACAGCTCCTATTAGCTTATATTTTACTCCGCTTATTTCGCCAACATTGCCATCTATATCGATAGTTCCTGTCCCGGCTATCTTTTTTCCGTTTGTTAAATCAATTTTATTTATACTGCTGTAAATGGCCAGGGTTATCATAAGACCTCCTGATGGGCCTGATTCTTCTTCTTTGAAGTCAAACTTGATTTTTCTTTTGGATTTAATTTCAAAGTCCTCGGTTATTAACGCACCTACTTTGGGTTCACCGTTTACGTCTATTAAAGTTGCTGTTTTTGTTATTTCTTTCTTTTTGTTTAAAATGGTTATTTCTATTTTGTCACCAATATTTTTTGATGAAATGTATGCTAATAAGTAATTTTTATTTGGGATACTATTACCATCTATTTTAATTATTTGGTCTTTTACTTTTAAATTTGTTTTGGCAAGGTCATCAATATATGTTACATATATTTTGTCGTTTTTGATTTCGTAGTCTATATTTGAATTTTTATAGGCAACTAATTCGGCAATTTTGTTTGACTCATTAAGAAGCATGTGATTGCGATATTCCATATCTTTTATGCTTTCACTGCCGGCAACAGTATCTTTTTCTTTTACTCTATCCCAATCTTTAGCGAGGTATGAGAAAATAAAAGTTGGAATTGTTGCGTGCATTTCAGATACATAGGCCATGTTTAATGAGCCTTTTAATTTAAAATTATCATTTGTTGTAACTTTGTCCATTGTATTTATTAAGCCGCCTGGTGATGAAATATAGTATGGTAAATGAGTAGTCAAAATGCAGAATATTGCTGCATAAATTATTAATGTTTTGTAATACTCTTTAATAAATCTTTTTATACTTTCATATGTTTTATTAATCATGTATTGGTCCTTTCTATTTTAATTTATTATTATATAGGTGAATTTATGAAAAAGTTAAAAAGCGTTTTTATTATGTTGTTTTTACTTTTTATAGGTTTTGAAATATTAACTGACTCAAAAAGCATTTTAAATTCTGTTAGTTTTTCACTTTTGATTTTTAAAGAAAATGTTTTTCCTTCTTTATTTCCTTTTTTGGTTTTATCAAGTCTTTTGATTAACTATGGTTTTGTTGAATTTATGGGCACTTTATTTAAAAACTTTATGAATAAGCTTTTTAAAATAAACGGCGAATGCGCATTTATCTTTTTCATGAGTATTATATCAGGAAATCCAGCTAATGCCAAATATACTAGAGAGTTATATATTAGCGGTAAGATAAATAAATATGAGGCAACTAAAATATTATGTTTTAGTGCGTTCACTTCTCCTTTGTTTATTCTTGGATCGGTATCATTGTTTTTAAATAGTAAAAAGGCGGCAGTTTTAATATTAATTTGTCATTATTTGGGTAATATTATTATTGGCATTTTAATGCGTGGCTATCATCCAAGTAAGATAAGTAAAGAAAAAGTAAGTCTCGGAAAGGCAATTGATAGGATGCATAATAAAAGAATTAGTAACAAAGAAAGTTTTGGAATAATTATTACTAATTCTTTAATGAATAGTATTAATACTTTATTGTTAATTCTTGGAGTCATTACTGTTTGCTTAGTATTTACTACTATAATTGATAATAATATTAATTTAAATAGTGTTTTTCAAAGCATATTAAATGGTTTTGTCGAAATGACGCAAGGCATTAGATATATTGGTAAAGAGATAATACCACTAAAACTCAAAAGCGTTCTTACAGTAATGATTCTGTCATTTGGTGGTTTTAGTGTTCACCTTCAGATAATGAGCATCCTTTCTGATACTGATATTAAATATTTCCCATTTTTTCTTTCAAGAGTTATCTGTAGTATAATTTCTTCTATTTTATTATATTTTTCTTTTGATTTAATACTTATGAGTTAATCTCAATATGGTAATAGTAAACTGCTTTGTATTCGTAATCTTCAGATAAACTTTTATGACTTAGAGACATTTTTATTTTTATACAATAATTTTCACCATCACTAGTTATATTTTCTATACTGGCGTTTTTAATTTTTACGTCTTCTGGCATTTTATATTTTTGATCTTTAATTGTTATACTATTATCACTTGTGTTTATTGTTATTAGGTTGGGATTCCCATTTCTAAGATAATGACAGGACGTATCTTCACATTCGTAACTACTACCCTCATTTATACTACTTTTTATATTTTTTGAAATAACACCTAGTTTTTCTTGAATTTTAGTTTTAATAGATGTTTCTATAAAAATATCTTTAACATCTATTAATACTTCAAAAAGGAAAAGACTAATAATCATAGTAAGCGCGAAAGATGTTATTAATTCAACAACAGTAAATCCTTTGTTTTTCATTTTCTTTTCCCCTTTCTATTCAGAAGTTTTAGCAGTGAAGTATCCTGGAGTTCCGGATGCATCAATTCTTGCATATTCTTTGTTTATGTGATTAGAATCATATGTTGTACCATTGCCACCTACTAAATTAGTGCAGCCTTCAAACATATGTGCATCTTTAGCGTTTTCTCCGCCTTCGCTGCTTACTTTATTAACAGCGAAATTATCTGATGCAATTATTGTTTTAAGCTTGGTACACCCATTAAACATACTATTGGTTCCGGTCACTTCTTGGGTATTAAAATTACTTAAATCTAGACTAATGAGTTCCTTGCAGATATTAAACATTGCATTCATGTTTGTTACTTTGCTTGTGTCAAAGCTTTTTAAATTAATACTCTTAAGGTTAATACAGTCTTGAAACATAACACCCATGTTTGTTACTTTGCTTGTGTCAAAATTACTTAAATCTAGACTGGTAAGCATACTACACCTATTAAACATATATTGCATATCTTCTACTTTACTTGTATCAAAATTTTCGCCGAAACTCAAACTTCCTAAGTTCTCACATCCGCTAAACATGTAGCTCATGTTTGTCACATTACTAGTATTAAACTGGCTTAAATCTATTGATGAGAGAGCTGAACATCCTTCAAATAAATGTTGCATATCTGTTACATTACTCATGTCAAAACTGCTTAAATCTATTGTCGCTAAGTTCATGCATCCCTCAAACATATGTCCCATATTGGTTATGCTTTTTATTTCCCCGTTCATTTCATAGCTCGTAATGTAATGTGTAAAATCTATTGATTTTAATTGCCTAAAATTGGTGAAAATATAGCTGGAGTCTTCGTTGGCATACACTCCTCCGTCTCCGCCAATATGAAGAACATATTTAGAGCTATCTGCTGGATATGGGGTTACCCAGGCCATTACGGCTCCACTATTAGCGACTGCTGATACATCCCATGATTTTGCTCCATTTGGAACGTCGGTATTATCTTCAAACACTATTTGTGCAATGCTTGCTCTTAATATTCCTGTATTTTTTATTAATGTTGTTTCCGAGTTAAATGATTTTATTAATGGCGTTAATCTTGGTTTAGCGGTATTTATTGCAACAGTGGCAAAATGGCCATTTTTAAATTTAGCAATTAAACGTCCTTTATTTTCTACTAAAGTTGTATCAACTTTTTTAATGAAATTTTTCATATCATTATCTAATGTTATATTATTTATTGAATTTTTTATTTCAGAAATATCGGAATTAGTATATATGGCGTAGTCTAATTCTAAGGCTTTTCCAATTTCGGTGCAGGTATCTTTGCTAAAACCTGGTTTTAATTTAATATCATCTGTTTGGCATTCATTATTATTATAAACATAGAAAAATTTGTTACTTTCAAGTTGATTATTTAAAGTATTATTTGTATCCTCATATGTTTTGAGATAGTCAGCAAGAGAACCTAAACTATATATATCTTCAACACTATTATAAATATAAGTTGTTTTATAATTACTCATTAAATTTCTAAACTGGACAAATAAAAACATTAGTACAGTTAAAACGAATGTTGAAACTATTAATGATTCGGCAAGTAGAAACCCCTTATTATTCATTTTTGACATAATTTTTCACCTTTTTCAATTGTTTTTATCTTAAATATATTATATAATATATTTAGGATAAAATCTAGTCCTAACTTTTAAGGGGTTGATAAAATGGTTAGAACATTTGATTTTCAAAGAGTTCCTATAGTTGATATATTAAATGAAATATTAGTTGATTCTGCTAAAAGAGGCGCTAGTGATATTCACTTTGATCCGCAAGCAGGAAGATTATTGATTAGAATTAGGGTTGATGGACTTTTATATGATTATGCAGAAGTACCTAATGAAATTAAGAATTATTTAATTACTCGTGTTAAAACAGTCGCAAGAATGAATATTACAGAATCTAGACTTCCTCAAGATGGCGCTATTAAAGCTACTTTGCAAGGTGTTGACTTAGATCTTCGTGTTTCTTCTTTGCCGGTAAGTAATGGGGAAAAGATTGTTATTCGTATTTTAGATTATTCGATGAGTATGGCTGGTCTTAATGAACTTGGTTTTAGTGAAGAGAATTATAAAAAAATTCTTGAAATGATAAGTGTTCCTAACGGTATAATATTAGTCACTGGGGCTACTGGTAGTGGTAAATCAACTACGGTATATTCAATTCTTCAACATTTAAATACTCCTACTACCAATATTATTACAGTTGAAGACCCTATTGAAATGGATATAGCTGGTATTAATCAGGTACAAACTAATAGTAAAATTGGACTTACTTTTGCGACGGCACTTAGATCAATTTTAAGACAAGACCCTAACATAATTATGATTGGAGAAATACGTGATACTGAGACTGCTAGAATTGCCGTTAGGGCTTCTATTACTGGTCACTTGGTTTTATCTACTTTACATACTAATACTTCTTTAAATACTATTGAGCGTTTAATTGATATGGATGTACAAAAATATTTACTTTCTTCGGCTTTGGAGGGTGTTGTTTCGCAAAAGCTTGCTAGAAGGCTTTGTGAACACTGCAGGACTAAAAGAAAAACTAGCAATTATGAAAGAGAAATATTTAAAACGGTTTTAGGATATGATGTTTTAGAAATTTACGATGCTGAAGGATGTCAATATTGTAACGATGGTTATAGAGGACGTATTCCAATTCATGAAGTTTTAAAAATTAATCAAAAAATTCGCGATGCTTTGAGTGATGATGTTCCTAAAGATAGATTAAGAGGTTTGGTTTACGGAGAATCTGATGTTATAACTATGCTTCAAGATGGGCTTCAAAAAGTTGTTAAGGGTTTTACTAGTTTTGAAGAAATATTAAAAATCATTGAACTTGAAGACGATGATCAGATTAGTGATAAAAGTGCTTTAAAAGAGGCTATTATAGAAACTAAGGCTGTTATGGAAGCTCGTGAAGGAAATAACTCACAACCTGGAAGTGTAATACAATAAAAAACTAAGGTTTTAAAAAAAATCTTAGTTTTTATATTCCCTAATTGTTTTAGATGTGGCATCTTTAAAGGTCCCTTTAGCACTTGTATTTATTCTCGTTATTCCATTTGGAGCTAATTTTCCAATACTACCTTTTAGACTTGTTAGAACTTTTCCTTTTTTGTCATTTAAATCAATGTATACATTTTCATATCCGTTTTCGGTGTTTCCAACGTTTGTCACTGTCGCTGAAAATGTTGTTATTCCATTTTTGGTGATTAGTGAAATATCTGTAAATTTTAAGTTTTTAAATGTTTCATCTTTAACTATTGAGTCTTCTTTATGGCTATATTCAGTAATTTCTTTCTTTTTTTCTTTTAATTCGATGTCTTTTGATTTATACCATAGAGGAACTACCGCAAGTAGTAAGATAAACACCATTAGTATTATTTTTATTTTTGAATTATTTGTTATTTCGGTCATTGCCTTTTCCGTTTTTTGCTTTTTATTTTTCATATAACCCCTACTTTCTAATAATATTATAAATTATTTTTTTAGTTCTTTCAAGGTATATGTATTTATTATTTATAAAAATTGTTTTAGTTTTTCAATATATTCTTCACCGAATTTTCTAAAGCTTTTGGCTAAGTTTAAAATATCTTTATCAATATATTTTTCAAAATTTGATATTCGTTTATCTATCTCAAGATTACCCATAGTAAGCCCTTGAATTAACATGTCGGCCATACTTGAATCACTATTGTCTTTTTTTACTTCCATTTTTATACTCATTTTACTCATGATATCGGCCATAAGACCAGCTGTTTTTGGCTCAGTTTTATATTTTTTTAGTAGTTTACTGCTTTCTTTTTCGAATTTTTCGTATTCCTTGTTAATATTTTCTAATGTTTTTTTTATTTTATTGTCTTTGTCTTTTAGGGCGGTTAGTAGATCCTCGCTACTGCTATGACCCATGCTGCTTGCTTTATACAAATATTCTAACATTTCTAAATTTTCATCCATAATATCATCCTTTCAAATATATTATGGCTTTTTTGAAATTTTGTATTCAAAAAAACTAGATATAAATCTAGTTTTAAACGCAGGTATATCCACCATCAATTGGAAGTATTACGCCGGTTACATATGATGCTTCATCTGAAGCTAGGAAAATTGCGCCGGCATTTAGTTCTCCAGCATGCCCATATCTAGCCATTGGTACTGTTTGTTTCATGTAATTTGTAAATTTTTCGGTTTTTAAAACTTCGCTTGTAAGTTCTGTTTCAAAGTATCCTGGGCAAATGGCGTTACAAGTAATATTATATTTTGCAAGTTCAGCTGCTACTGCTCTAGTGAAATTTACAACTCCACCTTTTGATGAATGATAGGCAACGGTGTTTAAAGCAGTGTTACCTACAAGTCCATACATTGAAGCAATATTTATAATTCTTCCATAATTATTTTTTTTCATAATATTGGCAAAAGCTCTTGTTACTTTAAAAACTGAGGTTTGGTCTGTGGAAATAGTGAAGTCCCACTGTTCATCGGTCATTTCAAGAACCCCGGCGTCTTTTGAAGAACCGGCACAGTTAACTAAAATATCAATTTTACCAAATTCGGCTTCGGCTTTTTTTGCAGCTTCATTTACTTCATCAGTATTTGTTACATCACATTTTATTGGTAAGACTTTTATGCCTTCTTTTTCTAACTCTTCTTTATATTCTTCTAATCTTTCTATTCTTCTAGCCATTATTACTAGGTCAGCGCCTTGTTTGGCAAATGCCATAGCCATTTGTTTTCCTAATCCTGAGCTTGCTCCAGTTATTGCGGCTACTCTTCCTTTTAAATTAAACATTTTTATTTCCTTCTTTCTTTTTTAAATATTCTATTATTTCGTAAGCTGCATTACGGCCAGCACGAGCTGCCCAAGCAACTGTTCCGATACTTCCGGCGGCATCTCCCCCGGCAAATACTTTCTTTTTAGATGTATGCCCTTTTTTATCTATTTTTATTTTTCCATTTTTTGTTAACTCTAGATTTAAACTATTCATTGTTCTTCTATTGGCATGTGATCCAATAGCGCTTATAACGTAGTCGCAGTCCATTTTATGCCTTGATCCTCTTACATTTTCAAGAAGCTCTTTGCCATCTACTTTTTTATACCTTGTTTTTATGAGTTCAACGCCTTTTACTTTGTTTTTTCCTAATATTTTTATGATGTTGTTTTTAAATATGAATTTTACACCATCTTTTTTTGCAGCCATTACTTCGTCTAGATCGGCTGTGAGTTCAGCTTCTTCCTTACGGTAAACAATAATTACGTTTTTAGCTCCTTTTCTTTTAACGGTTCTGGCTACATCAATTGAGACGTTGCCACCACCTAAAACTATTATGGTTTTGTCTTGACAGTCTAACTCAGTTTTATTTTCTAAAAATGCATTGCCTCCATATACTCCTTTTAATTTCTCGCCAGGAATTTTCATTTTATTTGGCATGTTGGCGCCTATGCTGATGAATACAGCGTCGTATTTTCTTTCTAATTGTTTTAAAGTAATGGTTTTTCCAAGAACTTCATTATATTTTACTTCTATACCTAAGTCGATTATTTTTTTTATGGTTTTTTCAGTAATATCACGAGGCAATCTAAAACTTGGAATTCCGTGGTAAAGTAAGCCACCTAAATGGTCATGCTTTTCATATATTGTAACATTTATACCATTTTTCTTTAAAAATGCTGCGCACGTTAATCCGGCGGGCCCTCCACCCACTACAGCAACGTGATATGCGGAATTTGTTTTACCTCTAATTTTCCAATTATTTTTTATGGCCAAATCTCCAACAAAGGCTTCTAAAGCTCCAATTTTAACTGGTGATTTTTTTATTTCTCTTAAGCAGGCCCCTTGACATTGTTTTTCGTGGGGGCATACTCTTCCGCAAACACTTTCTAAGACGGTTGTTTTGGATAGTATGTTATAGGCTTCTTTATAATTTTCTTCTTTTACACTTTTAATAAATCCTTTGATATCATTATCAAGAGGACAGCCTACAATGCAACCTGGCTTTGTACACATTTCACATCTATTTGCTTTTTCTTTTATTTTTTGCATATGGTTTGCACCCTTACTTTCCTATATTCATTATACTATAAATTTGATAAAAATAAAATGAATCTTTTGATTCACTTTATATTTGACATTATTTTATGTACTTTTCACCATATCCTCTTTTTATATAAACTACATACCATGTATGTACATATATTGTCATTACTACAAAAAGCGTCCATCCTACTACCGGGATAATTATGCTTATAATCCAAAAATATGGGTAGTTATAAAATATATCTAATGGCACGCTTAGTTTTTTGCATACTTTGCATCCTATTTCAATATAAAAGATGAAAAACATTAATATACCTGGAATAATCCCGCAAATAAAGCTTAAAATCCAATAATATTTGTTGGAATACCAGGAATCTTTTTCATATATTTTTAATTTTTTGGCAATATAAAAAGTAAATAAGCCTAGGGTTATAATGTTTAAAAACAAGCATAGAAGATAGTTTTTCCTTTTTAACATTTTCATATATCATAACAAAAAAAGATATTTAATATCTTTTATTGACAAGAACCCTCTCCAGGATGTGCACCTTCAACGTACTCTTTATCTATTAATTTACAAGAAGATTTTGTCATTGAATCTTGAACATATCCACCTAATAATCTAACAACACTTACCACAATAACACTTATAACTGCAATAATTAATAAATATTCAACTAATGCTTGTCCCTTATTATTTAACTTCATATTATAGCCTCCAAATATTTTCTACTTCCATTATAATTTAATTTTTATAAAAAATCAATAGGTATATTAATATTATTTATATACACGTTTTCATTTACAAAAAAAAGTATAAATGTTATATTAAAAATGGTGATTATATGGATGTAAGGTTTGCGGATACTTTTTTTAAAAGGTTAAAGGGTCTTATGTTTGTTAAAGATTTCAATTATGTACTTAAATTTGAGTGTAATGGGATTCATACTTTTTTTATGAAAACTAATATTGATGTTATTTTAACGGATAAAAACAATAATGTTTTATATATCTATCAAAATGTAAAGCCTTGGAAAATTATTTTACCTAAAAAAAATGTTGCTTATACTTATGAAATGCCGGCTGGGTGTTTAAAAAAATTTATGGCTAGTAACGCATTAAAAAAGTGAGATGTTATTCTGGATAAACACTCACTTGTTTTTTATCTTTTCCTAAACGCTCAAACTTAACTTTACCTGCTATTTTGGCAAACAAAGTATCATCTTTACCGATTCCTACATTAACGCCTGGATAAATTTTAGTTCCTCTTTGACGATATAAAATAGATCCTCCGCTAACTACTTCCCCATCAGCGGCTTTCGCACCAAGTCTTTTTGATTCAGAATCTCTACCGTTTTTAGTTGAACCTTGTCCTTTTTTGTGGGCGAAAAGTTGGATATCTAATTTTAACATTGTCATAAACTACACCTCCTCGATTTGTATATTTTTTTTATATTGTAATTTTAATTCTTTTAATAAATTTATCATGTTTGAAATTAAAGCATCGACTTCTTTTGTATGTTTTAAAATATCTATTTCTATTAAGCCTTCTGCTTTCTTATATTCAATAGAATCTTTGTCAATACTAAGTATCCCATTTATACTAGTAATAACAATACTTGAAAGAGCTGCACATACAATATCTTTTCCGTACTCACTATACATCGCATGACCTTTAATTTCAATGTGGTTTTTACTTATTTTAATTTTTGTCATTATTTTACTAACTTAGTAATTTCAACCTTAGTATATGGTTGACGATGTCCTTGAGTTCTACGGTACTTTTTCTTTTGTCTATATTTATATACTTTTATTTTTTTACTTTTACCTTGTTTTAAAACTTTGGCTTCAACTTTTGCACCTTTTACTAAAGGTGTTCCTGTAGTACCACCAATCATTAAAACTTCGTCAAAAGTAACTGTAGAATCAACTGGTGCGTCTATTTTTTCAAGATATAAAACGCTGCCCTCTTCGACATAATATTGTTTGCCGCCAGTACTAATTACTGCTTTCATATTAAACCTCCTTTGTAATCTAAGACTCGCCATTAAGGTAATATTTGAAATATTTTTGAAACCTTTTTTGTGCGGTTGTAGAGGAAGCTCTACACAATTAAAGATTTTACCATGTTTTTCTAGTAAAGTCAAACTTTTTCTTAAGAATTTCTCTTTCGGTAACGTATATTTTCCCGTTATAAAAAATATGCCTATAGTCTCTTTGCATTTTGTTTAAGTTTAATGATTTGATTGTTTTACTTTTTTTAAATGGTAAGTCATACATATATCTTTCTAATAAAAATTTTTGAAATATGTTATTGTGATTTTTGTATTCTTCAATTACTTTTGTAAGTATTAGGCTTAATATTAGAGTTAAGATTAAATTTAAATTTGATTTTATTATAACAACTAATATAATAATAAAAGATATGTATATTGTCATTAAATGACTTTTTTTAAAGCTTAAAAATTTATTTAATATTAGGTTTAATATTTTGGCTCCATCTAATGGCCATATCGGCAATAAATTAAACAGTAACAAGGCATTACTATAGTTTAAAATGGTTTCTGAATTTATACAAATACTAAGTACTATCTGAAAGATCGGCCCAAAAATGGCGATTAAAAATTCCTCTTTTACTGGCCTGTTTATTTTTTCATTAAAGATAGTTATAGCGCCAAAAGGAAGGATAACTATTTTTTCGATTTTCCATTTTAAAATAATAGCGGTTAAAATGTGGCCTAACTCGTGTATTATAATTATTAGATTAAATATTAAAAATCCTTTAAATTTTCCAGTTATGGAACATATAAAGGCCGCAAAAAAATAAAAAGGATGGATTTTAAATGTATTTTTTATAATCAAGATTTTTTCCATCCTTAGTAAATACTAAAATTAAGGTTTTACTTTCTGCTTCACCAATTATATTTCCCTTTTTTAAGTAGTCATACATACTTACTTTGATGTCTTTTAAGTTGGAATACCATATTTCAACTTCATCTGGTCCCTCTACTATTACGGTTTTACCATATCCTTCTTTTTCACCAGTGAATATTACTATTCCGCTATTTAAAATTGGAACTGTATAATTTTCTGATACGGTGAGTTTTACCCCGTCTTTATACTTTTCAAAGTTTTCATACTCTATTTTTTCTGATGATACTAATGCGGTTTTATTGTCGCCTGTAAGTGGTAAGGAAGATCCAAAATATTTTTCATATAATTCGTTTATTTTGGCAAATTTTAAATTATTTTGAAAAACATTTTTATATATGAATGTTCTTGCATTAGGGCTGCCTTTAAGAATTATAAGTCCTATTAATACCAAAATAATACATATCAAAGTTCGACTACAAAATTTTGAAAATTTATTTGTTTTTTTCATATTTGCTTTTTTCATATAATCACCTATAATACCATATTTAATTATTCTTAATTTTAGAACTTTAACATATAATTAAATGGTGAAAGTATGAAAATAAAAGATATTCTAGAAGCAACTGGTGGAACTTTTAATAATGCTATAGGTTTAGATACTGAAATAAAGGATATTAAAATAGATAGCAGAAAAATTTCTAATGGAGATGTTTTTGTGGCTATTGCCGGGTCTAATTTTGATGGCCATGATTTTGCAGATGAAGCCATTAATAATGGAGCTTTGATGATTATATCTTCTAGGGATATTATTCAAAACATTCCTTACATTAAAACAGACGATACTATTAAGGCTTTAGGTGATATAGCAAGTTATTTAATTAATAAGTATAAGCCTAAGGTTATTGGAATTACTGGTAGTACTGGGAAAACTACTACTAGGAATCTTATATATCATCTTCTTAGAGAGAAATATAATTGCTTAACCAATGAAAAAAATTATAATAATAATGTGGGGGTTCCTCTTACAATTTTTAATCTTAAAAAAAATACTGACTTTTTAATTTTAGAACTCGGAATGAATCATCCTTTAGAAATTTCTTATTTATCAAAAATGATAAAACCTGATGTTAGTATAATTACGAATATTGGATCGTCACATATTGGTTTTTTAAAGGGAAAAGAAAATATTTTGAAAGCAAAGTTAGAAATACTTGATGGAATGGATGAAAAAATATTATTTATAAATGGTGATGATCCTTTATTAAAAAATATTAACGGGGTAAAAAAAATCAGCTCAGGAATTACTTGCGATAACGATTTAATTATTTATAATGTTAAAAGTGATTTATATACCTCTTCTTTCAATTTAAAATATAATAATTTAGAATATTTTATAGAAGTTAAGCTTCCTTATCATTTAATAAGTGATGTTTTACTTGCTATAAATGTGGCTTTATATTATAAAATTGATATGGATATTATTGCTAAAAGCTTGAAGAGTTATAAAAGCATTGATAAAAGGATGGATATTTTAAAGGATAAAAATAATAATACAATTATTAATGATTGCTATAATTCATCTTTTGAATCTTTAACTGGGGTTTTAAATTTATTACAAAGAGAAACGCAGAAAAAATTACTAATTTTAGGTGATATCAAGGAACTTGGAAGTTATAGCAAAAAAATTCATGCGAGTATTAAGCCTTATTTAGATAAAATAGATAATAAAAACGTGTTTTTGGTTGGTGAAGAAATGAAATTTCTAAAAACTAATGCAAAATACTTTAATAATTATAGTGAGGTTATTTCTTATTTAAAAACAAAAAATATTAAAGACACTTTGATTTTAATTAAGGGCTCTAGGAGTTTGCGATTAGAAAATATTTGTGATTATTTTATAAAAAGTTCATAAATTAATATGAACTTTTTTTGATTTTAAATTTTTTGCTGATAAAGTTTGTTATAAGCGTCATTGTTATAACAAATATAATATTTACTAATATTGAATTATATATTCCTTTAAACAAAGAGTGGTAATCGAAAATAAGGTTGCCAGTTATAACCATTAAAATATATGTTACACTTCTATAAACTATAATTAGCATTAAAGTGATAATTAATAAATTTATATACGTGTCTGAAAGAACTGATGCTAATTTAACTATGATGCGCGCCATTAATAAAAACATAAATGCATTAAATATTATAGTATCAGTATATATAAGGTCGTAAAATATGCCTAATATGAAAGAATATTTGTAATATTCTCTTTTATTTCCATTGAAATATGGGTAAACAATTATTAAGGAAGTTATTGTAAATAGTTGATTCCAGATTCCATTTAGTGGTAGATAATTTGATACTATACCATCTAGTAAAAACGAAGTAATTAATATAAATAATTTCATTTTTGTTTCCTTTTAAGAACTGTCACATAGTCTAAATCATTGAAATCAACTGTCGATTTAACTTCAACAACTTTTGATAGATCAAAATTATCAGTTGTTATTCCTTTTACTTTACCTATTAATAAACCACTTGAAAATGTTGTGCCCATACCTGTAGTTACAACATCAGATCCTTCAGGTATATCTACGTTTTGGCTGATGCCTTCTACAGTATATGTGTTTGTTTTAGAATCATATTTTGAAATTAATCCATATACATAATTATCACCAACAGATATTTTAACACTTATTTTGTCATCCATGTTGTCGTTTGATAATAATTTTACTGTACTATAATGGTTACTTACTTTAATTATTTTACCGATTAAACCTTTAGATGAAACTACAGCCATTTCTTTTTCTATGCCTTCTTTTTTTCCTTTATCTATGGTAACCTCATCGTACCAGTATCCAATATTTCTTGAAACGATAGTTGCGTGGCATTCAATTTTGTCGCTTAATAAAGTGTTTAATTTTAACTGTTCTTTAAGCTTTTTTACTTCGCTTTCTAAATTTCTGTTTTCTGATTTCACAGTGTCTATTTTATCTGTTTGCTCTTTTAATTTTTTATATTTTTGATATATGTTGTTTTTGGCGTGAACATCATCTATTTTGTTTTTTATAAATTTAAATGGAGTTTCTGTTACTTTTAATACCGTCATTCCTGCATCTTTCACAATTCTTTCTATAGGGTTTAAGTTTCGGTCTTTTTTTAAAGCAATGGCTAGAATTACTAATGCTATAGCAATGACAATAATAATTAAAATTAGCAAGTAACGTTTGTCAAATTGTTTTTTTTTCTTATACATGATGATCACCTAATAAAATTATAATATATTTTTTTCTTAAAACCAACTAAATTCTACCATTTTCTAAAAAACTGTAATATGTTTTCTCGGATACTATTATATGATCTATTAATTTTACTCCGGTTAAGTTGCCTACTTCTTTTAATCTTTTTGTCGTATTTATGTCATCTTCACTTGGGTTAACATCGCCGCTTGGATGGTTATGAACGCATATTAGAAAGCTGGCATTTAACTTGTATGCTTCTTTAAAAATATCTCTTGGATGAATTAATGAGTGATTAACAGTTCCTATAAATATTAATTTATCTTTTATTACTCTTTTTTTCGCATCTAAATATATGCAGTAAACTTGTTCTTGATATTTATCTATTCTATCCTTATAAAAATCATAAACAGTCTTGGGACTTATTAATTTTATTTTTTCAAAGGTTTCTATTTTTCTATTCATGCGTCTGCTTAGTTCAATTAGTGTTAATAGGGTGCAAGCTTTGGCTTTCCCTATCCCTTTTATAGCAATTAAGTCATGAAAGGTAAGATTTCCCAAGTTTTTTATATCTCCTACTTTGCTTAAGATATGTGTTGCTAAATTTTTTACTGATATATCTTTAGTCCCTGAGTTTAAAAGAATTGATAATAATTCTTCGTTGCTTAAGTTTTGGGGCCCGTTATTCATAAGTCTTTCTCTTGGACGATCATTAATTGGTATTTTTTTAATTTTTATATTTTCCATTTACATACTCCTCATATTTTGAGAGTACTTGATTGCATATTGTTTTTATCGACTCACCATCTTCTGTTTTGGATAGTATGCTGTCATACTGAACTAAAATGTTTATGAATTCGCGGTTGTCAGTAATCTTTTGCTTTACATATGTTTCATAGCCTTTTTCTTTATAGTATTTTTGAATTTTTATGGCATTTTCTTTTTTTGTTGTAATTCCTATGTAGGTATAATACATGTTTTCATCAACTTTATATATATAACTAGTAAATTCTTTCATATTATTTTCCATGCTTTCTTTGTTTGAATACACACCTTTTTGAATGTAGTATATATTTTCTGCTTGTTTAGAAACTGTTATGCCATCATATGACTCATACTGATCTATAATAAAATATGCCATTGAAATGCCGATGCATAATGAAATAAAAACTGGAAAAAAATATTTTTTCATAGTATCACCATAAATATTGTATTATGATTTTCCATATTTTTTTGTCGATAAAACTACTCTCTATTATATATATACTTATTTTTTTTGTATTTTCCTTTTTTTAATGAAAAAAATCACTATATAATATAGTGATTAATAGTTACTTCTTCTTCTTAGGAATGATGGTATAACAGTATCTTCATCGTCAAGTCCAGCAATTGGATCTATATCATCTGATTCTTTTTTATCTTTTTCTACATCAAAGCCTGTAGCAATAACTGTAACAATAATTTCATCTGTGAAATTTTCATTTATAACAGCCCCAAAAATCGTGTTAATGTCAGTATTTGCAGATTTCCTAATGGCTTCAACAGCTTCTTCGACTTCAAATAAAGTTAAATTAGGACCACCTGTTACGTTGATAATGGCGTCTGTTGCTCCATCTATGCTGGTTTCTAAAAGCGGACTTAATACAGCTTGATTGGCGGCTTCAATAGCTCTATCTTCGCCAACTCCAGCTCCAATACCAATTAAAGCATTACCACGTTTTTCCATGACAGTTTTAACGTCAGCAAAATCAAGGTTGATAAGTCCTGGGCACGCAATTAAGTCAGATATTGACTGTACTCCTCTTCTTAAAACATTATCTACTTCTTTAAATGATTCTAGTAGTGGTGTTGATTTATCGATTATTTCTCTTAATCTATCATTTGGTACGACAATTAATGTGTCAACGTGTTTTTTTAGTTCTTCAATACCAGCTAAGGCTTGGTTCATTCTTTTTTTACCTTCGAATGAGAAAGGCTTTGTAACAATACCAATAGTAAGAGCGCCAGAGTTTTGAGCTATATCAGCGATTACTGGTGCAGCTCCAGTACCAGTTCCTCCACCCATACCGCAAGTGATAAATACCATGTCGGCACCTTTTAAAACTTCTTCAAGCTCGGCTTTTGATTCTAGAGCAGCTTCTTTACCAATTTGTGGATTTGCTCCGGCTCCTAGTCCGTGAGTTAATTCTGCACCAATTTGAATTTTCTTTTCAGCTAAAGAATTGTTTAATACTTGAGAATCGGTATTAGCAACAATAAATTCTACTCCTTCAACTGATTCCGTCATTCTATTTACAGCATTACAACCGCCGCCACCTATTCCTATTACTTTTATTTTTGCAAGTTGATCCATTTCTAATCCCATCATTTGTATTTCCTCCTATTCACCGAAAAAGTAATTAAATACTTTCCCTAAAACTGTTCCTTCGTTATTTGATTTGTTTGGTGAAGAAAGTTTATCCATGTCATCCTCACTAAGCATTGAATAATCCATACCTTTTAATTTTAATGTATTTAAGAAATAAATAATATTACCTATCGCTGTGCTATATTTATTATTTCTAAGGCCGACTAATTTTACATCGCCTTTAACAGCTGATAACATAACGTCTTTTAAACATAGTTCAAAATCAATCATATTACTTATCCCACCAGTTACTATTATATACTGAATTTGTTTATTTGTTAAGCCCCCAAGCTCTTTTTTTGCAGCTTCTAGTATTTCATTTATTCTTGAATATACAACTTCTGAGGCGTGATATTCACTTATTTTAATTTTTTTACCTTCAATATCATTTAGTTCATAATATTCATTTTTACTGGCATTTTTTTTATGAGCTAACGCAAAATTTTCTTTTATTTTTCTAGCATCTTCTGTACTAATACGATACATATAAGCCAAATCTTTATCAATGTCTTTCCCACCAGCGCTGATAATTTTAGTGCTTACAGGTATACTTTTGTTATATAAAGATATAGTAGTCATATCGCCACCGATATTAATAATGGCGCTTATACTTTCATCTATCTCTTTATTTTTAAAGCAATTGATGTCACCAATACTTCCTAGGGAAATATCAGAAAGTTCAATTCCTATACTCTCAATTATACTGGCCACTGAGTAAACATTCTTTTTTGGAACTGTAGCCATCATTGCTCTTCCCATTAATGTTTGACCAGGAAAATTTTTGGGGTCCTTAATTATTGTTTTATCATTAATTTTAAAATCAATTGGAACAACTGTTACAAATTCTTCGTTTAAGGATAATTCTTTTTTTATTCCTTCTTTGTATGAATTTATTATGTCATTTCCAGTTATCAGGTCGCCAGTTATTTGGCATTTCCCTTTTATAAGTTTATAATCGACAAAATGGCATGGAACCGTGGCAACAACTTTTTTTATTCTAACTCCAAGCATCGCTTCTGTTTCTTTTAATGCTTCAATTATCGATTCTTTGGCTAATTCTGGGTTGATAATTAGGCCTTTTTTTATTCCTTTAGAAGGAACACTTTTTGCAGCAAGTAAATTTAAGTGATTTTGATGAAGTTCGCAAACGACTACTTTTATAGTGTCGCTTCCGATATCAACACTCGCATACACATGCTCCATAAAGTCACCTCCTACGGTCTATCATTAATTATACTATAATTTTACTAAAATGAAAACAAAATGTAAAGAAAATTGTGTTTTTTTATTAAAAAAGTTTATGAACAATTCATAAACTTTAACCTTTAACTTCAAAATATTCTCCTGAATCCAAATATAGAATTCCCTTTTTATTATCAAATGATTTTATTATTTCTAAATACTTGTCAATTTTATCAAATCTTTCTAATGTTAAATAGACATAGTTGCCATCGTTCATAGTTAATAAAAATCTTTCATCATCGACTTCGTTTGGATCATACTTTATTTCAGAAATTCTCTTAACAATGTCATGGTTTATGTCAGCTATTTCATTTAACAAGCTTTCATATATTTTATCCGGAACATAATTTATAACTGTTGGGACTGGGAAGTTTTCTTCTACTTCGCTTTTGTCGGTTAAAATTGTTTTTTTTGCTGGCAAATAATAAAAAAGGGGCAAATTTTCTTCTATTTCAATCACAACTTCTTTTAAACCTTTTTTATAGACTTTGGCTTTTTTTATGTATTGGTCTTTTTCTAATGTTTTTTTTATGCTTGGTGATAAATTCTTTAGGCTACTTGGATAATCATTCAAATTGGCTTTTTTTATTATTTCATAGTCATTATATAGGACGTTGCCTTTTACTATGACGTTATTTATCTTTATGTCGGTTAAAAAGGATAAACCTAGTAACAGCAGTACTATAATTATAATGAATTTTAATAATTTCTTTTTATTTAATCTTCTTTTTTTCTTTTTTGCCATAATTTCACCTTTTTATCTTAATATTTCTTGTTCAAGTATTAAATCAATATTTTCTTCTTTTTTTATTTTTTCCTTTACTATTTCTATAAGTTCTATCACGTCGTCGGCTTTAGCTTTTCCTTTGTTAATTATAAAGTTGGCATGTTTTAAAGAAACTTCGGCATCGCCTACTTTTGTTCCTTTTAGTCCCGCTTTTTCAATTAATCTTCCAGCCGAATAGTTTTCGCCGTTTTTAAATACAGATCCAGCTGATGGATATTCTAGTGGCTGTTTTTCTTTTCTGGTTTCAATTATTTTTTTGATTTCTTTTATAATTTCTTCTTTATTTCCAGGGATTAATTCAAACTCGGCTTCTAAACATATATAATTTTTATGTTTAAATATAGAATCTCTGTAGCTCAATTTTAAGTCTTCTTGGTTTAAAACTTTTAGATTGTTTTTTTCATCAAGGATAGTAACTCTTTTTAAAATATTACTAATTTCTTTACCGTATGCACCTGCATTCATGTAAATAGCTCCACCTATAGTTCCTGGTATGCCAGAGGCAAATTCTAAGCCAGATAATCCTTTTTTTGCACATTCTAGGGCTAACTTTGGCAAATTATACCCTGCACCTACTGTAACAATATTGTTATTAAATTCTAGCTTATCAAAATATTTTAAATTAATTAGTGGATGATTATAACTTTCACTTAAAATCAAATTAGAGCCGTTTCCAATTATTTTATACTTGTTTTTTAAATCTTTGATAACAACTTTAAGCTCATCATAATTTTTTGGGAAAATTATCTCTTTGATATATCCGTCTAGTTTATAAGTTGTGTAGTCTTTTATTAATGCATTATTTATTTTTTCCATCTACTAAGCCTTTCAATTTTTTATATATAATTAAGGCACTATCGTCTACTTTTAATCCTGCCAAATTATTTTTCATTTCGTTTAATTTATCGTTACTATTGATTATTTTATCAATGGTTTCCACTAAGATGCCTTCTTTTAATTCTTTTTCCTCTATCATTATAGCAGCGTCTTTATTTACTAAATCTAGAGCATTTATGTATTGATGATTATTAGCAACAAATGGTGATGGAATTATAATTGAAGGTACTCCAAGAGCAATTATCTCTGATAAAGTTGAAGCTCCGGCTCTAGTGACCATTAAATCTGTTTTTTTCATTATACTAGGTAATCCTTCATAAAATGGCAATATTTTAACGTTGTCTGGATATTTATTTTCTAAAACATTCCCGTATGAACTTTTTCCAGTTATAAATAGAACTTCATAATTCTTTCCTTCAAAGCCATTAAGTTCTTTTTTCATATATTCACTTACTCTACCTGCCCCTAATGATCCCATAACTATTAAAACGAGTTTTTTTGTAACTGATAGGCCTAAGTCTCTTTTGTTTATTGGTTCTTTTTTTAAAGCATCTTCTGAGCAGGGGTTTCCTGTTAAAATTGTTTTATCTTTTGGAAGAAGTTCTAATGAAGATGGAAAAGACGCTCCTATTAGGTCACAATATTTAATTAAAAATTTATTGCTTTTTCCAGGCAAACTATTTTGCTCGTGTAAAAAAGTTTTGTAACCTAATTTTTTGGCGCTAACTATTACTGGGACAGTAACATATCCTCCTACTCCAATAACAACATCAGGATTAAACTCTTTTATCATTTTCTTTGCATCATTAAATGCTTTAAATAAGCACTTGATTGTTTTAAAATTTTTAAATAGATTCTTTTTATTAAATCCATATATTTCTATTGATTTAAATGGTATACCTTTTTCTGGAATAATATCTTTTTCCATTCTATTATGGGTACCTATATATAAGAACTCTGAATCTGGCTCCATTTCTTTTATTTTATTTATAATAGCAAGGGCTGGATAAATATGGCCTCCGGTGCCTCCTGCACTAATAATAACTCGCATTATATCACCTATAATTAATTATATCATAAATATTTAAAATATATGAAAAAAGGTACCTTATGTACCTTTTGTTGTCACTTTTTTGTATTAAAATTCTGATTTTATATTGCTTATTAAACTGTTTTTTCCAAGGCTTTTGTGACTTATTAACATAACTATAAAAACAGTTAAAAACGCTATAATTAAGCTTAAAAATAATACATTTAAATTTAAAATAATTTTATTGAAATCAAACATTTCTTTAATTCCATTATATATGTATTTATTAATTATAAATATTGAAGGAACTGCATAGAGCCAACCTTTTAGGCTTATTATTAAACTTTCTAAAAGCAGACTTAAATTTATACTATTACGCTCTAGTCCTATGCTTTGAAAGGTAGATAATTCTCTTTTTCTATAATTTATATTAATGAAAACAGTATTAATAACTGATGATGTCATAACCATAAAAATGAGGATTAATAATGCGTGTAAAAAGAACTCAATTATTAAAGTTAGGTTATTAATAATTTCTTTTGATTTTTTAACATTTTGATAGGTCATGTCATATTTGTTTTCTTTTATTAATTTATCGATGTATTCATCTAGTCCTTTATAATTAGTATTTAAATATAAATTTCCTATATATTCATCACATATTTTATTAAAATCATCTTTATTTAAATTGATAATTACGTCATCCACTCCTTTAAAAAAATACGGTATATTATTTGATAGTGATAAATTACTTATTTTTATTTTGCCTTCAAAAGTTATTTCATCTAGATTATGAAATCTGTTATAACTTACATGACTTATTTTACTATTTGACTGTGTAATTTTATCTACTTTATTTATAATTTCATTGCCGCCTATATTAGTTACAATGACTTTGATATCATCATTATAATCATTTAAAAAATATTTTTTGGGAATATTGGCATGTGCTTCACAGGATTTAAAAATTATTTTTTTACTAGCTTTTAAATCTTTAGATATCGTAGATAATTTTTCGTAATTTCCTTTTAAACTAATATTTAAATCATATTCTGGGACAATTACATATCTATTCATACATTCTAAACCATATTTTAAAATTAGGGAAAAAATATTAATTGAAATCACAAAAATAAAGACGCATACTATTAAGTTTTTATATTTTCCACTGCTTCTTTTGTAATTTATACATGTAAGCCATAGAATAAAATTTTTGAATGGTTTTACTTCTACTTTATCTATAACATCTTTTTTTCTAAACAGTTCCATTGCTTTATATTTTTTTATATTTTTAAGTGGCAGCGATGCAGATATGAGTATTATTAAAGTCATAAATAAAAATGGGATAAATATAAATGGAAAGTATACTTTTAAGATTAGTTTTCCTTTAAATATTTCATATAGCGTAACATTTATAATTTTTAAAATAATCCAATTAGTAAAAATCGATAATATAAATCCTAAAATAATTCCTGTTAAACCTATGATTAAAGCTTCTTTAAAAAATAGTTTATATAAGTCATTATTATCCATGCCTATTAATTTGAATGATGCTACGTCTTTTTTTCTAATAGTTAAACTCGCATTAAAGGAATTATATATTATAAAAAATATAATAATGCTTAAAATAGAAACTAAAAAATAAATAATTTTTTTGAAGGCTTTAAGTATATTTTTGCTTTTGGACATTCCGTATAAGGAAAGTAAGCTATCATTATAAGTAACTATCTTACATTTATCTTTTTTGCAAATGGTTTTGGTATTTTCATAAACTTTATTGATGTTTTTATAAATAATATAGTATCTTTCATTTTTGTTTTGTTTGCTTGAAATAAAGTCATAGTTTTTTATATCTCCTTTTATAATTACATGGTAATTTCCTATTTCTTCTTTAACATTATTTATTAAATATTCTCTTAGTGATGAAAACAAAACTCCCACACTTATTAGTAAAACGGAACTTAAAGTGATGCCTAAAATAGTAAATATATTTCTTTTTTTACCATTTTTTATGTAGCTATTTACGTATGTCATTTATGATTTTACCGTCTTTCATTATAATGTTTCTCTTACACCTTCTAGCTAAATACTCATCATGAGTTACCATGACAATTGTTTGTTTGTGTTTTTTGTTATAGTATTCTAACAATTTCATGACCTTTAGGCTGTTTTTGCTATCTAAATTACCCGTTGGTTCATCAGCAAATAGTATTTTTGGTCTATTTATTAAAGCTCTCCCAATTGCTGTTCTTTGCTGAAGGCCTCCAGATAGATCATTAGGCATTGAATTTATTTTGGTAGTGAGTCCTAATGTTTTAATAAGTTCGTTTAACCTTTTACTATTTATATCTTTTTTATCTAAAAGCACGGGTAATAATATATTTTCTTTAACGTTTAAATTTGGAATTAGATTATAAAACTGATATATAACTCCGATATTTTTTCTTCTAAATATGGTCAGTTCTTTTTCTTTCATTTTATAGATGTTTTGATTATTAATTATAATTTCTCCGCTTGTTGGGCTATCGAGTCCTGAAAGAATGTGCAGAAGTGTACTTTTACCGCATCCACTCTTACCTGTAATACATACAAATTCACCTTTATTAATGCTTAAGTTAATATTCTTTAATGCTAAAAATTCGTTTTCACCTTTTCCGTATTTCTTGTTTAAATTGTTTACTTTTAATATTTCCATGAATTCACCCTCTATTATTGTACTATTTAAGATTTTATTTTTTTTCTCTATTTATATTGCAAGCTTAAAGAAAATGTGTTATAAATGTGTTAGAGGGTGCTACCAGGCAAACCTCTGTTGGGTTTACCTAGCTTTTAGCTAGGTTTTTTATTATCTTTTTGCAGGTGCATCTTTTAGAATAACTAATAAGATGACTAGAATAACTAAATATTCCATATTCCTCCATAAGCATCACCCCCCTTTAAAGAGGCTTACCTAGCTTTTCACCCTCTATATTATATATACTGGGTATTCTTTTAATTTCCTTTTTTTAAAACAAAAAAACTTTATAAAAATAAAGTTTTAGTTGTTTTCTTCATCATTTGAATCGCTGTCTTCGTTGTCTGATTTAAAATCTTTATAATGATTAAAACTTATAGTAGTCACTCCTGGTTCGGCGCTTAAATTGTTTACTATATCTTCAACGGTTTCAAATCTTGTTGTAATAATAACTACTTTTAGTTTTACTTCATGCTCGGTTATTTCGTTTCTTTCTAAGCTTTCCAAAAATAAGCCATTTTTTTCAATTGATTTTGCTATAGAAGTTCTAACAACAACTTCTATATTTTTTTTGCAAGAAATTTTTATAATACATCTTTCTTTTTGATATTTTTTTACCTTATTCATTACTTTAATAGAAATAATTCTAAGAAAAATGTTTGAACTCAAAACAAATGCAGTTCCGATTGCAGCTTCTACTATCATTCCGGATGCGGTAAGTACTCCTATTGCTGCTACGCACCATAATGTTGCGGCTGTATTAAGTCCTTTAACTCTACTTCCTTCTCTTAGTATTACTCCAGCTCCTAAAAAACCGATACCAGATACTACTGATGCGGCAATTCTGGTTACATCTTGATGTTCTGGTGATAAACCAACCGACATATATACAAAGAGAAATGATCCTAAACTTACTAAAGCGTTTGTTCTTAGCCCTACCATTTTATGTCTATATTGCCTTTCAAGACCAATTATCATACTTAATAGAAAACAGTAAAATATTCTTACTATAAATACTTTTAAATCCATAGGTCCTCCTTTGTCACATGCTATTAATTATATCATAATATTTAAAAAAATAAACTTTTATTAGTTTATTTTTTTTCGTCTTTATGGTTTTCATTATACTCTTTAGCTGCTTTACCCAATTTTTTTAATGCACTCATGATGTCTTTTGAATTTTTATCTTTTTTGTTACTGCCTTCTCCTTTGAGCTTGTCAGCAAAATCGTCAACTATTTTAGTTGCTTTCTTTTCTAAATCTTCACTATTTGTGTTTAATGATTTTTCGGCTTCTTTTGTTATTTTTTTGACAAGCTTAGTGGCTTCTTTATTAATTTCATTTCCGGCTTTGTCTTTTATATCATCCACTGCATCAGATATTTTATCGATAAGTCCCATAATATCAATCCTTCCTAACAATATTTTATCAAAAAAGATAGAATATTTCATCATCTAAGTTCTATTACAGCGTCTAAACTATAAAAACTAGTATTATGCTTTTTTATCGTTAGCAGTTATTCGAATTTTTCAAATAACTGAATCTGTTTCAAGTTCGCCAATATTAAAATTTAATAATTCTTTACAAACTTCTTCAAATCTATCTTGCTCATTTTTAATTGTGTCAATCAAAAACATTTTATCATTATCGTATTCCTTGAGACCTCGCATATAATATGGCTTATCATCATCTAAAACAATAAAAGGTAATATGTTATTTTTTAAACATTCTTTAAACATAATCATTCTACCTACTCTACCATTGCCATCTCCAAATGGATGAATTCGTTCGAATCTAACATGAAATTCAATAATATCATCAATAGTAATGTCATGAAGCTTTTCATACCATTTTAATAATTCATCAATATCTCTCTCTACATCTTCAGGTTTAGAAGTATTAATAACATTTATAAGCCCAATCTTATTAGGAACAACTTTAAAACCTCCAACATTATATCTCGGATTTATCTCATCAGTTGTATTTCGTTTTAAAATTTTATTCATTTTAACAATTATTTCTTTTGTGAGAGTATTATCAACAATGTCCAAAGCATAATCAAACAATCTAAAATGATTTTTCATTTCGATTAAATCATCCAGTTTTATTGCATCATCAGACTTAGGAATAAAAGAATCTGTTTCAAAAATTTCCTCTGTCTCATCAGATGTTAATTTATTACCTTCAATTTTATTCGAATTGTATGCAAAATTAACCTGGCAATAATGATATATGTTGCCTTTAAACTTAGATTTCTTCTGCTCTATTAATTCTTTTTTTATCTTTGCAACATTCATAGTAAACCTCCATAGCAAAATAATTATCTTTAGATTTCAATTAATTCATATTTAGTACTACCAAGTCCGATTTCCTCAGCATACTCAGTAATATGTCTGCCTTCCTGTCTATCTACTCTTTCCATCATTTTTGTATGTCCTGGGTCAGTTGAATTCCAAAGCATATCAATGAACGCTTGATCGTTTGCGACTGGATCTAGTGAAGCAATAATGCCTAAATCTTCCATAACTGGATCACCTTGGTGGGCATCACAATCGCAGTCAACAGATATAGCGTTCATAATTGTAATATAAATAATTTGCTTGCCTTCGTCATTTAAATAATCTGATACTGCTTTAGCTGCTTCGGCCATAGATTCTATAAAATCTTTTTGTTCATACTTAACAGTCCAACATTTATCTGGATCTTCGGTTTGTCCGCACGAATGGATATAAGCTTTTCCGTTTCTTGAGGCAATACCTATAGATTGGTTTTTAAGGTTTGCTCCAAATCCACCCATGGCATGTCCTTTGCCGTGAGCGAGGTTAATTATTGAATCATATTTTTTAAAGTTTTCTCCAACAATATCATACTTTAAATGCTTACCATTTTTAACTGGAATTTTAAATTCGCCATTGCCATCCATAATATCGACATCAGCAAATGAAGTAAATCCGTGTTCTTCGGCAACTTTTAAATGTTCTTCCGCTGTATTTCTCTTACCAGGATAGGCTGTATTGCATTCAATTATTGTTCCGTTTAGTTTATTAACTAATGGTCCAATTAAATCGGCTTTTAAATATCCTTTGCTGCCAGCTTCGCCAGTTGATACTTTTACGCCAACTTTTCCTTTTAACTGCACACCTAAAGCTTCGTAAATTTTAATTAAGCTCTCAGGAGTAATTTCTTTTGTATAATATACTTTTGACATATTTATCAAATCCTTTCAAATTTATAATAACATATTAAAAACTAAAAAATCAACATACATTATTTGTCATATTCTTCTAAAAAGCTTTTATAATTTCCATCTTTTTTGGTTCCTAAAACGCAGTTTAAATTGACGTTATCTAAGGCTTTAAAAATATTATAGTCAATGTCTTTATTTACTTCTTTTAGATTTTTAATTAGTTTTTTCATTTCATCTCTTTTACTTTTGCCATCGTTAAGCACGCATTTTTCAGTTAGTTTGCAGGCACAGTTTAAAAATGAAATTTTGTTATGTTTTCGCCATGAAATTATTGCTTCTTCT
The DNA here is from genome assembly GCA_902783265.1 of uncultured Erysipelotrichaceae bacterium. Classification (GTDB taxonomy): domain Bacteria; phylum Bacillota_I; class Bacilli_A; order RF39; family UBA660; genus Coprosoma. Next base: position 50,124 of record CACZQJ010000074.1, read on the forward strand.
TTTACTAAATAAAGTGGTCTAATAAGCTCTAGTCCTTTAAAATTATCACTATGTAATTTGGGCATCATTGTCTTTATTTCTGAGCCATAAAACATTGATAAAAGAGTTGTTTCAATTACATCATCAAAGTGATGTCCTAAAGCAATTTTATTACATCCCATTTCTTTAGCTTTGTTATATAGGTGTCCTCTTCGCATTCTTGCACACATATAACATGGGTTTTCTGGGTTAAGTTTATTGGCTACGTCAAATATGTCGGTTTCGAACATTTCAATATTTATATTTAGCATTTCTGCATTAGTAATGATTAGGTCTCGATTAAATTCATTATATCCCGGATTCATAACGACGTATTTTGCTTCAAATTTGACTTTTCCGTGTTTTTGTAATTCTTGAATGCATTTAGCAAGTAAAAATGAGTCTTTGCCTCCGCTAATGCATACCATTACTCTATCGCCTTCATTAATAAGTTCGTAGTCTCTAACGGCTTTACTAAATTTGCTCCAAATATCTTTACGATATGTTTTTATGATGCTTCTTTCTATTTCTTTATATCTTTCCATAATAAACTCCTTTAAAAACAACAATATAAGTATATCATTTTTAGGTATATTTTACCATAAAAAAATAGGCAAAGCCTATTTTTCGTCATGACAACCACATTCACAATTTTCATCGCACTTGCACTCTCCTTCGCAAGTACATTCTTTTCCTTCTTGACATCCACAAGTACAGTTTGGTCCGCAGTCACATTTCTTTTCTTCCATTTTTATCCCTCCTATTTAATTATATACCTTATTTTTTATTATTGTCAAAATTATTGATATGAAAAAACATCTAATAATTAGATGCTTTTTCGATTTTTTTAATAGTTTCACTGATTGAAACGCCAAGGATATTGGCCAATAAGATTACTAAGAATGCATAATTATTGGTTTCTTCTTTTCCAGTTTTTGGAGGAAGAACTTCAATATATTCTTTAACTTCATGAGTATTAATTACGTTATAACCATCAATTACTTTAGTATAACCTTCAACTAATTCTTCATCGATTGTATAAACTACTTCCTCACCGTTTTGATATTTATATAATCCGTATAAGATATATTTCCAATTATCTTCTTTCATAACTTTAAATGTTTTGATGTATATTCCATTTCCATATAATCTTAGATTAATGAAATCTGGTCTTATTCTATCAGCATTGTTGTTATCATTCCAGATTTTTTCTCCAGATATTGAAATGTATTCTACTTCACGTTTATTGGTTATGTCATATGCATTATTTGTATTTGTTTGAGGCGCTGTTAAATCATCAGTTACGTTTACGTCTGTAACGGTTGTTTTAGTGTTTTCTTCATTTTGTTCAACTGTTGTTTCGTAATTTTTAACTTCAATTTCTTCTATTTCGTATTTAACTGCCGTTTTTTTGCCTTTAACATTCTTGTATTTTTTATATCCTTTTTTATCATTATCAAATGTATGTGTCCAATCGTTACTATCATTTAACTCTGCTGAAGCGATTACTTCGCCATCGGCAAGTAAATTTACTTTAATTGATTCTGGTCTTAATCCTTCAACATTGTTTTCATCTTCCCAGTGTTTTGTAACCGTAAATGTTACAGTTTCTGGTAAATAATAGTTCGTGATTTCAAAGTTTTCATCATTAACTTCTTTGGTATATGTATTACCTTCTAATACTTCGTCAACGTAATATTTTATAGTTTCATTATTATTATCTGTTATAGGTAAATTAACAAATTCATAAGTCCAGTCTTCGCCAGTTACTTGAGCTGTTTTAATTGGGTCTTCGTGAATTCCATCATATAAATTTACAGTGATTGAATCAGGTCTAGTAACATCGTTGTTATTATCATCTTCCCAAATCTTTTTACCAGAAATTGTTCTAACACCATTTGGTTTATATGTGTTTGTGATTTCAACTTCGAAACTATTATCTTCACTTGATGATGTGATATTTTGAATAGTAGTTTGACTGCTTTCATAGTTATTTACAGTTGTTTTTTCTTCGACAGAAAATTTTAGTAATTCCCCATCTCTAAATTTAGGCAAGTTTTCTTCGGTTATTGTCCACTGATTTTTATCATTTAAAGTATATGTATACTTATCATCTGTACAATAATCGGCTTTACTTGAACTACAACTTAATTTAACTTGAATGCTGTCATTATGTCCGTAGATGTTTTCTATTCCATCTTTACTTACATTAATCCATTTTTTAGTGATCTTGATGTTAGTTCTTCCAGGAACATAAGTGTTTGTAATAGTAGTTAATCCTGTTTCTTTATTTAATGAATATCCAGTTTGGGTATATCCATCTGGAAGAGAGTCAGTGTCTTCAGTCCATTTATATTCTATTTCTTGTCCACCTGAATATTTTGGTAAATTTTCAATAGTTGCAGTCCAGTCATTACCACTATTTAAAGTAACTTCGTTTCCATTACTTAATTTAACTTTTAAAGATGTTGGACGTTTTCCGTCTTCGTTTTCACCATCGTTCCATATTTTCTTAACAGATACTGCTGTAGTTTCTGGAGTATAGCTATTAGTAATAGTAAATCCTGTTTCTTTATTTCCAGTTACG
>CACZQJ010000075.1 GCA_902783265.1 uncultured Erysipelotrichaceae bacterium
AATTAGTAAAGAAGTATCTCTTCCATTATCTAAAGAAGATAAAGATACTATTAAACAAATAATTACTCATTTGAAGTATAGTCAAATTGAAAACATGGCTGAAAAATATGATTTAAGACCTGGAATGGGGCTTGCTTTTCCACAACTTGGTATGCTTAAACGTATTATTGTTATTGTTCATGAATATGAGGAAGGAAAATTTAAAAATTATGTGATTGTTAATCCTAAAATAATTAGTCATTCAGAGGAAATGGTTGCGTTAGAAACTGGTGAAGGTTGTTTGAGCGTTAACCGTGAAGTTGAAGGCCATGTTCCAAGATATGCGCGAATTACAATTATTGGTTATGATGAGGATGGTAATAAAATTTCAATAAGAGCTCGTGAGGATTTGTCCGTTGCTTTTCAGCATGAAGTTGATCATTTAAATGGTATTTTGTTTTATGATCATATTAATAAAGATAAACCTTTTTTTGATGAAAACGAGATAAGATTAATATAGGAGGATTTATGAGAAAACTTTTGACTAAATATATTGTTTTGCTTGTAGTAACTTTTGCGGCATCTATTTTAATATACAATTATGTTGAGGCTTCATCATCAATTGAAACGGAAAATGATTTATTATCTGTACAGAATGAAAAAGAAAATAATTATTTACTAAAAACTAATTATTCTATTGATGATCCAATGGTCATTTTAAACCCTTATGGTACTTCTCCTCTTACTGCTTTAGTTGTTTTTCAAACTAAAGATTTAACAACAACGACTGTTACAATTAAGGGAAAAAACGGTAATGATTTGGTTCATACATTTACACCGGCTAAAATACATATTTTACCTATTTATGGATTGTATCCTGAATATGATAATAAAATTGTAATTCAAGCTAGTGGGAAAACGAAAGAACTTACTATAAAGACTGAAAAACTTCCTGATGATTTTGCTAAGGTAACTCATGTAAATAAAAATGATTTTGAAACTGATGAATTTTATTTTACAACGCCTGAAGATAAGGGATATACGGCAGCTTATGATGTATATGGTGAGGTTAGATGGTATATTATTGGCGATTATAAATGGGATATTCAAAGACTTAGTAATGGTCATATTTTAATGAGTAGTGATAAAACTATTTCAGGCAGTTATAGTGTTGGCTTAATGGAAATGGATTTACTTGGTAAAGTATATTTTGAATATGCTGTTCCTGGAGGCTATCATCATAATGTTTATGAACTTAATAATGGTAATTTGCTTCTTGCTTCTAATAATTTTGAAAGCAATACGGTAGAAGATTATATCGTTGAAATTGATAGAAATAGTGGTAATATTATTAAAACGATTGATTTAAATGAAGCATTGAAAAATAAAAACAAAGGTAACTGGTTTAAAATTACTTCTTTAGTTTATGATAGAAATACAAATTCAATTACTGTTTCGGGTTATAATAGTAATATGCTTGTTAATATTGATTATTCTTCTTTAAACGTTAACTGGGTAATTGGTGAAAAAGTAAATGATGATATTCAAAATTTAGTTTTAAAAAATAATGATAACTCTAGTTATCCTACTAATCCAGAATCTATTAATTTGCTTAATGATCAGATGATTTTTGTTAATACTATTGATGGTGAAAGGTATTTAACTACTTATAAAATAGATTATTCTAACCGTACTTTTACAGAAACTTATAAGTACAGGTTAGGCGGTGATAAACACTCTTATTTAGAGGTTTTATCTTCTGATGACTATGTGGTTTCTCAAGGAAATGCGATAAAAGAGATTATTAAAGGGAAAGAATCTATTAGTTTTGATGTTAATTCACTATTATATAATACTAAGAGAATGCCATTTTATGCGAATGATATATATACTGGAGTTAAGGGCGTTCGTTTGGGCACTTTAGGCGTGTCAAAGCCTTCACGGGATTACTTGCTCTTTTCTGTTAAAAATAAAGATATTTCTAAAAAATATAACATTAGTTTATATAAGGATGTTTATGGTTTAAAGGTTAAAGGCTCTTTTTCTAAGGATGATAAGGTTCAGATAATTTTAGATAATGTTTTAGACAAAAAAACTTATGAGCTTAAAATTAATGATAACGGTGTTTCCTCACGCTATATTAATGAGGAAGGTATTAAAGGAAAATATTATATATTTTTAAGAATTAATGGTAAAATTTATAAACTTTCTAAATATGTTATTTTTAAATAAAAAAAACGCTATTATAGCGTTTTTTTAATTTTGATATTTTTCTAAATACTGCTCGTATGTCATTTGTTTATCGACTATCGTGCCGT
>CACZQJ010000076.1 GCA_902783265.1 uncultured Erysipelotrichaceae bacterium
AAAGAATTAGAAAACTAATTCTTTTTATTTTTAATAAATTCCCTGAGCATCTTAGTTAAAGCCCTCTTTTCAATTCGCGAAACATAGCTTCTTGAAATCCCCATTGATTTAGCGATTTCCTTTTGCGTCACCTCATCTTCACCATTGAGCCCATATCTTTTAATAATAATTTCCTTTTCCCTTGAAGATAAAACATCAAAATACTTTTTGAGTAATTTTATATTGTCCTTTGTATGAATATCTAAGGCAAAATCAGGATTAGGCGTTTTTAAGATATCTAAAAAAGTTATTGCATTACCTTCCTTATCAAATCCTATAGGTTCATCTATACTAATGTTTTTGTTGTTTTTCTTATTTGCCCTAAAAAACATTAGTATTTCATTTTCAATACATCTAGCACAATAAGTAGTAAGTTTAGTTTTATGTTTGAAACTATAACTATCAACGCCTTTAATTAAACCAATAGTACCGATACTAATTAAATCATCAGAGTTTTCTAGATTCTGATCATACTTTTTTACAATATGAGCAACTAGTCTTAAATTATGTTCAATTAATTTATTTCTTGCCTCTATATCACCCATATTTGCTTTCTTAATACATTCTTCTTCAACATCTGCTGGTAAAGGGTCAGGAAAAACATTATTTGAATAAGAAGCTGTAAAAATGTAAAAGCCTTTAAACAGTTTTCTCAAAAGATTAAACAAAAAACCAACTCCCAATAAAGTATATGTTTTTTTATAATAAAAATAAAAAAAACATTCATACTATTAAAAAGGAGGGATATTTTGACACAAAAAGAATTATTATACATAGAAGATGCCATAGGTCATGAAAAAAACATAATAGTCATATGTGAGGACACAATACAGCGCCTTGAAGATGAAAACCTAATATCATTTATGCAAGAAGAATTAGAAAAGCACAAAACGACAAAAGAAAAACTATTAAATATGTTAGAGGTGAAAGCAAATGAATGATCAAGTACTAATGGATAATTACCTTTTAATTTTAAAAAGTACAGTTGAAGTATACGTCCATGGAACCTTAGAAAGTTCAAATGAAGAAATTAGAACTTTGTTAAAAGAAAGTTTAGATTCTACAATGACCCACCAAGCAAATACATATGATGAAATGACCAAATATGGATGGTATCAAATAAATAATATAGATAAATTCGCAATAAACCAAATATTAAACAAATTACAAAGTCAAAATTAAAACACAACTTCACCATGTTGTGTTTTTATCTTATATGTATTATTAAATTTACAAGCCAAGCAGTTCCCATTAAAGCTGTAATACCAGCGAGCTGTACACAAGCAATAAATGACTCTAGTATTTGTCCGCCTTCACTTAATTGTGAACGCTCTTTATAACTAGGCGCCCCAGGTTTAGTTTTAGTAAGAACCTTTCCACCATTTGTCATTCCACCAGTCATCTCATTATTATCATAACTACCTTCAAGCTGCCTCTTTAATTGTTTTAATTGTTCTAATTCTACAGAACCTATTTCTAAAGTTTTTTCCATTTCATCAGTCTGTTCATCATTTTTGCCTTCATTTAAATTTGCTGCTGTAAAAGGTAAATTTCTTGTTAAGTCAAATTCATCATTAGTACTTGTTGGTGTACTGTTAAAAATATAATCTAGTGCAGCTATTTTATCTTCAGTAGCTTGATCTTGTTTCTGCTCATTAATATTACTTTCGTAGTCCATGGGAAGGCCTCCTTTATCTTACTAAAAGTATACTATAAAAAGTACTTTTTTTCAATCCACTTTTGCTTAATAATACATATATTTACTAAAATTTACTATTTTTGATAAAAGATCAAAACAGTAATCCATGTTAGTAAACTAAAGTCTTGACGTCAACATTAGTTTTTTTATATAATTAAAATGTAGAAGAGGGCTGATAAAATGAGCGAAGAAGAAAAAAGAGATTTACGTTTAGAAATGGAATTTTCTAATCCTGTTTATGATGTTATCAAAGAAGCCATAGATTATACCATTAAAAAATATAATTATAAAGAATATGATGTAGTAAAACTAGTTATCATGTTATATAATGAAAACTACAGTTACCTTAGTAATGATAACGATTATAGAGAAGAATTTAAACTTTTAGATGAATATTTTAAAAAAGAATATAATCATAGCATTATTACATTTGAAATGTTAAAAACATTAAGTAGTTTAAAGGAAACTAAAGAATATGAAAACTTAATGAACGAAATAGCAGAAATCGAAAAAATTTTAAGAACAAATGATGGCGAAAGTGCTGAAAACCTATGTTTACTTTCCCATCCAATAGAAAACAAAAAATATGATGACATAATGCATTTAATCGAAAAAAACATAAGCGTTAAATATGCCGTTGCCATAGTTTATGATAAGATAAAGTTAAAAATTGACAATAATCATTAATATTTATATAATATTTATGCCTTATTAGAAAGGAAGTATTTATGGAAAATTCTAATAATGAAATTGAAAATTTACTTATAATATGTGCAGCAGATGAAGGAAAACTAAAAATCTTATTAAAAAAGAGAGAAAAAGAACCATATTATGGTTACTGGGTATTACCAGGAGAATTTATTGACAGCAAAACAACAGTAGAAAATAGTACCAAACAAATATTTAATGATTTAGCCCCAATTGATTATACATATTCTTTTTCAAGTCAAATATTCAGTGATTTAAACAGGTATGAAAATAAACGCGTTATTGCTTTAACTACAGTTGTTATTACCGATAAACAAGTAATAGAATTAAAAAAGAAAAAAGAGAATATTGAATGGTTTGACATTGATGAACTTCCAAAACTTGGGTTTGATCACAAAGAAATAATTGAAAAGGTTAGTCAAGAAATAAAATATAAAATCTCATGCAATTACCATGACATATTATTATATCTTTTTCCAAGTGATTTTACTCTTTCAGAACTTCAAACATTTTATGAAAATATGGCACGTAAAGAAATGGATAGACGCAATTTCAAGAAAAAAATCGTTGCTCAAGATTTAATAATTGATACTGGTGTTAAAGATACATTTGGCGGCGGAAGGCCCAGCACATTATACAAGTTTAATGTAGAAAAGATGAAGGGAATGAGATTATGAAAAAAGAAGGATGGAGTATAAAAAAATTATTAATTTCATTAGTAATAATATTTATCATTTTTATAATTTTTTCACTCATTTTCAAAAACATTAAAAGTGCATTTAGAAAAAACAAAAAATCAGAAGAAAAAGAAATAGAGCAGACTGAAAAAGTTGATAGAGTCACATACACTTATACCGACTTAGAAAACAGAATAAAACTAGCAGCAGAAAGATATCAAAATGACAATTACCAAGGGACTTTAGAAAGTACAGAAACTATTATATTAAAATATCAAATATTAAAAGAAAACGGATATATCTCATCGAAATTAATAGATCCAAATGACAGTAGTGAAGAATGTAATGGTTACGTTAAATTTATAAAACAAGAAGCGAAAATATCCTATATTCCTTATATAAAATGCTCTGATAATTATAAAACTGAAGGATATTATTCTTCATATACTGAGTAATTAAATATCAAAGGCTTAAACAAAAGCCTTTTTATAATATCAAAAAAAGCAAAAAATATTGAAAAAAATTTAAAATAAGGTATAATAAAAATAGAATAGGAGAGTAGGCAAAATGAATAAAAAAAGAATATTTATTTTAACCGTCGTTTTATGCATTATGGTAATAGCTTTACCAACCGCTTTAGCTGCAACAACAGTAGAGAATATAGACTCACAAACACCAATAGATGGCAATTATGGCTTTTCATTTAAGTGGATTGATGGAGTTACTACTGCAGTGCCACTAAATATGCCAAATGATGAAGGCTGCTTAAGCATAAGAAAAGAGGAAATGAAAGTAAATACAGTTTGTACAACATTGAGTGATTCAGTTAAAGGAAGATCTGGTATTAGATATAATAACGTTGGAAGTTATAATGGAACAGACGTCGACTTAAAAGTGACTGTAATTGATTGGACATCACTTAATCCCAAAGAAGATAACGAATCTTTTTATGCACTAACTTCCAATATAGCATTTTATATATCTCGAATTGACAATATTAAATTAAAATTTCAATTTTTAAAACATGGAACTGATACCCCATTAAATATAAAAGGCTATATTACTTTAGATGATTTAGATTATAATCAATATTTTGAATTTGATACATCTTCTGCGATTGTAAAACAATATTTGGCAGAAGGAAATAATTTTATTACCTATAGTAATAAGAGATTCCAATCAAAATATGAAGAAGTAAATAATCAAGGTAACGGAAAGCTAGATGGACTAGTTATGACCATGTTCAAGGGAAATTACATGGAACTAGTATTTGGCGAAAAAGCTGAAGACGACCATAGAGCCTCTGGCGCATACTTTGGTTTTACAGCAGATGTACTAGGACGTTTCACCTTACCAGAACCATCAAAGAGTGTAAATAAAAAAGAGGTTTTAGATACCGAAAAATTTGAATACACCGTATCACAACTAGTACCACATTCAGCAGAATCAGACTATTATAATAGTTTCACTTTTAAAGATACGATTAATTCTTATTTAGTTGCTCCAACTAGTAACCAAATAACTGTTACAAACGAGTTAAAACAAAATGTAACAAGTAAATTTAATATTTCTGTAAGCGGGCAAACAATTACTGCTGAAGCTTTGAAAACTGAACTTGAAAAGCAAGACTTTTATGAACATACATACACATTTAAATTTCCAGTATATTTAAGTCCAAGCGCGCCAAATAATCTATTTGTTGATAATGGCAAGTACCAAGTTAAAAACTTTGGCAATTTCTTAAGAACCACAAAAACAAAGGCAACCCAAGAAACTTCTCAAACAAATGAAGTAACTACTGATATTAAAAGAAAAGCAACAATAAAATATGTTGTAGTAGGAGCTACCCCTCCCGCAGATCTAACTGATAAATTGCCAGCAGATGAGACAAAATATATAGGCGATAGTTATGAAATTAAACCAGGATTAACCACAACATATAAAGATCAAAAATGTACATTTAATGGATGGTATAAAGAAGAAGCGTTAAAAAACAAAGCAAATGGTTCATATGTTTTAGAAGGGGATACAACTCTTTATGGGGCATGGACTTGCGCTAATACAGTTGTTGTTCCTAAAACCGCTGCACAAACACCACTAATCATTTTAGGAGTAGGCTTACTTTCTGTGGCAACAGGTATAGGATTCTATATACGTAAAACTAAAAAAAAGAATAATTAAAAAAACTGAAAAGGCTTAAAAATAAGCCTTTTTATAGTGAAATTGACAAAAATAAGTTTTAGTGTATAATATGTAACTCGAGGAGGGGGAATATTATGAAAATTGATAACTCAAAAAATAATGGTATGCTTATTGGAAAAAGCTTACACATGCAAAATTTATGTGAAATATGTACGTATTCATCTTGTACTATGTGTCCTTCAAGACGTTCGTCAGCAGATGAGGATTGGCATGATTTTTCACAAGTAATAGAAGGAGCCAATACTGCTGGCGGTGTTAAAGTCTTTAAATGTAAAAACTTTGTTAAAAGAAACCAAGGTAAAAAGATAAAACCAGAAGCTTCAGAATTTGTATGGGATCCAACAACTAGAAGCCATGTAAAAGTTTTAAAAAGAAATAAATAAAAAGTATTGACATATTATTTATTAAGTGATATATTTAATATGCTTTTAATTAAAGGTTTACTTTTATTAGTAAATCTTTAATTAAACATAAAAATGAAACACCTGGATGTGTGCAATGAAAGGAGGAGAAATATGCCAACTATCAATCAATTAGTAAGAAAGAGAAGAAAAGATAAAACAAGAAAGAGTAAATCACCAATGTTAGGTATTGGTTTAAACAGTAAAGACAAAAAATTAACTAACACAAATTCTCCACAAAAACGTGGGGTATGTACACGTGTTGGAACAAAAACACCTAAAAAACCAAACTCAGCTCTTCGTAAATATGCTCGTGTTAGACTTTCAAACGGAAAAGAAGTAGATACTTATATTCCTGGTGAAGGACATAACCTTCAAGAGCACAGCGTTGTTTTAGTTCGTGGCGGACGTGTTAAAGACCTAATCGGTGTACGTTATCACATTATTCGTGGAACTATGGATACAGCTGGAGTTGAAGCAAGACGTCAAGGACGTTCAAAATATGGTGCTAAAAAGCCAAAAGGAAATTAATTTGGAAGGAGGAATATAAATGCGTAAGAGAGCTGCAGTAAAAAGAGATGTATTGCCAGACCCACTTTACAAATCAAAAGTTGTTACAAAGCTAATCAACCAAATCATGCTAGATGGTAAAAAGGGAACTGCACAAACAATTCTTTATGACGCGTTTGATATAGTAAAAGAAAAAACAGGCGAAGAACCAATTGAAGTTTTTAATAAAGCCTTAGAAAATATAAAGCCTGCTCTAGAAGTTAAAACTAGACGTGTAGGTGGAGCTAACTACCCAGTACCAATTGAAGTTAAAGCAGACCGTGCCCAAGCTTTAGGTTTAAGATGGCTAGTTCAATATTCTCGTTTAAGAGGTGGACATTCCATGGCAGAAAATTTAGCAAATGAAATTATGGATGCCGCAAATGGAGTAGGAGCTTCTGTTAAAAAACGTGAAGAAACTCATAGAATGGCCGAAGCTAACAAAGCATTCGCTCATTATAGATGGTAATAGAAAGGAAAAATATATATGGCTCGTGAATATAGTTTAGAAAAAACCCGTAATATTGGAATTATGGCTCACATTGATGCCGGAAAAACAACATGTACGGAAAGAGTCCTATTCCACACTGGAAAAATCCACAAAATTGGTGAAACCCATGACGGTGAATCACAAATGGACTGGATGGAACAAGAACAAGAACGTGGAATAACAATCACTTCTGCTGCCACTACAGCTTATTGGAAAGGCTATAGACTAAACATTATCGATACCCCAGGACACGTTGATTTTACTGTTGAAGTACAAAGATCACTTCGTGTATTGGATGGTGCTGTTGCCTTAATTGATGCCCAAGCTGGTGTTGAACCTCAAACAGAAACTGTTTGGAGACAAGCAACTGAATATAATGTTCCAAGAATGATCTTTGCCAATAAAATGGATAAAATGGGAGCTGATTTTGAATACAGTTTAAAAAGTATTGATGAAAGATTAGGCGTTAATGCCAAACCTATTGAGTGGCCAATTGGCGCTGAAAGTGATTTTAATGGTATCATTGATATTATTACAAGAACTGCTTATAAATACGATGGTAAGCAGGAAGAAAATCCAGAAGTTATCGATATCCCAGCTGATTTAGTAGATTTAGTTGAAGAAAAGAGAAATGACCTTATCGAAGCTGTTGCTGAATTCGATGACGAACTTATGACAAAATACTTAGAAGGTGAAGAAATACCTGTAGAGTTAATTAAGAAAGCTATCAGAAAAGGAACTCTAGAAGTTAAATTCTTCCCTGTAATGTGTGGAACAGCACTAGGCAACAAAGGTGTTAAATTATTACTAGACGCTGTTATCGACTACATGCCAGCCCCAACAGATGTTGAATCAATTGGTGGTATTGACATGAATGGTAAAGAGATTGTAAGACATCCAAGCGATTCTGAACCATTTAGCGCTTTAGCATTTAAAGTTATGACCGACCCTTTTGTTGGACGTTTAACTTTTATGAGAGTATATTCTGGACACTTATCAAGTGGTTCATATGTACTAAATGCTAATAAAGACAAGAAAGAAAGAATCGGAAGAATCTTACAAATGCACGCTAATACTCGTACAGAAATTAGTGATGTATATACAGGAGATATCGCCGCTGTAGTTGGACTTAAAGCAACTACTACAGGTGATACTTTATGTGATGAAAAACATGCATGTATCTTGGCTCCAATGGAATTCCCAGAACCAGTGCTAGAACTTGCAATTGAACCAAAATCAAAAGCTGACCAAGACAAAATGGCTTTAGCTTTACAAAAACTTGCTGAAGAAGATCCAACATTTAGAGCTTCTACTGATCATGAAACAGGACAAACAATTATTGCCGGGGTTGGAGAACTTCACCTAGATATTATCGTTGACCGTATGAAAAGGGAATTTGGTGTTGAAGCTAACATTGGACAACCACAAGTATCTTATAGAGAAACTATTAAAACTGCTGCTGATTGTGAAGGAAAACATATCAAACAATCAGGTGGCCGTGGACAATATGGACACGTATGGGTTAAGTTTGAACCTAATCCAGGAAAAGGTTATGAATTTGTTGACGCCGTTGTCGGTGGTGTTGTTCCAAGAGAATATATACCAGTTGTTGACAAAGGCCTACAAGAAGCTATGCAATCAGGTATTTTAGCTGGTTATCCACTTATGGATGTTAAAGCTACATTATTTGATGGTTCATACCACGATGTTGACTCTTCAGAAATGGCCTTCAAAGTTGCTGCTTCACTAGCTTTAAAAGAAGCTAAAAAGAAATGTGATCCAGTACTTTTAGAGCCAATCATGAAAGTAGAAGTTGTTGTTCCAGACGAATTCTTAGGAACAGTAATGGGAGATATTACTTCAAGAAGAGGTAAACCAATGGGACAAACTTCTAGAGGTAATGCTTTAGCTATCGATGCTATGGTACCACTTTCAGAAATGTTCGGTTATGTTACATCTTTAAGATCTAATACTCAAGGTAGAGGAGCTTTCACAATGACATTTGATCACTATGAAGAAGTTCCAAGAAACATTACAGAAGAAATTATCAAAAAAAATGGTATAAATTAATAAAATAAAGTTGAAATTTTACCAAAGCCATGTTAAAATTATTAATGTAATAAGAAAAGGAGGAATTTAAATGGCAAAAGAAAAATTTGATCGTTCAAAACCACATGTTAATATTGGTACAATCGGTCACGTTGACCACGGTAAAACAACATTAACTGCTGCGATCAGTAAATATTTATCTGGAAAGGGTCTTGCTAAATTTGAAGATTATGCTGAGATCGATA
>CACZQJ010000077.1 GCA_902783265.1 uncultured Erysipelotrichaceae bacterium
GAGTTCCTCCTTGCCGGGTGGGGCTCTTTTATTATATCAAAAAGCCGCACCTAGTGGTGCGGTTGAGATTTTAATTTAAGAAATAAAAGTACTATTTTGTAGTACTTTTATTTTTTATAAATGTTACTATTATAATTATTAGTAAAAGGATACTGAATGTTTGATTTGGTGTTATTGTTTGTCCAATGTGTTCATATCTTAAAAATTCTATTAAAAATTTTAAAATGGCAATTGTTGATAATGTAATATATGAAATATTGTCTTTTTCTTTATTTGTATTGCATATAAGGAAGAGAATAAAGAAAATGAATATTTCTAGTAGCTGAATAGGAAATAGTGGCTTATTTAATTTGTGGGGATATATAACACTAAGCGGTCCATCATATGGAAGGCCAAAGCAGCAGCCATTAAAGAAGCAACCTATTTTGGTAAAACTGTATATTAGAGGAAGTGATAAAATGGTATGTTTAATAATTATTCCTTTTGATGGATATATTTTTTCATAAATAATAGAAGCAATTACTACACCTATTAATCCGCCATAAGCTGATAAGCTTGATTTAAGAAAAGAAGTTTTAAATCCATAAGCTATAAATGTATATAATTTTCCGGTTAATATGGCAAAAATAAAGAAAAAGATAAAGAATATAAAAATGTTTTTTTTGGGAATTTTCTCGTTTTTAAGTGACATATAAATGTATGTTATTCCGACTAAGACGGAAAATGCAATCATAATTTTATATAATGGAAAATCAATTTTATTTATTATCATAATATTCCTACTTTCTATTAAGATGATATCATAAAAAAAAGGACTCTACAATGATATGTTGTTTTATTTATTTTTAAATGTTAAAATATGTTTTAGATATGGAGGAATGTTCATGTTTGAATTAGTATCAAAATATAAGCCAACGGGTGATCAACCGGAGGCTATAAAGCAGTTAGTGGATGGAGTGCGAGAAGGTAAGAAGCGTCAGGTTTTAAAAGGGGTTACTGGTTCTGGAAAAACTTTTACAATGGCCAATGTCATTAAAGAACTAAACAAACCTACGCTTGTTTTAGCGCATAATAAAACTTTAGCTGGACAGCTGTATTCGGAGTTTAAGGAGTTATTTCCTAATAATCATGTCGAATATTTTGTTTCATATTATGATTATTATCAGCCAGAAGCTTATGTTGCTAAAACGGACACTTATATTGAAAAAGATGCTTCTATTAATGATGAGATCGATGAACTTAGACATTCAGCGACAGCTTCTTTACTTGCTCATAAGGATGTTATAGTTGTTGCCTCTGTGTCTTGTATTTATGGTATTGGGGAAATAGAGGATTATAAGAATAAGGTTTTGTTTTTAAATGTACATGAAACTGTCGATAGGGATAAAGTAATCGAAAAATTAGTTGATATGCTTTACGAAAGAAATAATATTGATTTAAAAAGAGGAACATTTAGGGTTCGTGGCGATATTTTAGAAATAGTACCTATTGGGCAGCATTCTCATGGCATTAGAGTTGAATTTTTTGGTGACGAAATTGATAGAATTTCAGAATTTGATTTAGTAACAGGGTCTTTAGTTACTGATAAAAAATCATATACTTTGTTTCCGGCAAGTCACTTTGTAACTAGTGAAGAAAAACTAAAAATAGCTGTGGAAAACATAAAGAAGGAACTTGAAGAACAATTAGAAAAATTTAAAAGTCAAAATAAACTTTTGGAATATCAAAGGCTTAGTGAAAGGACTAATTATGATATAGAGATGCTTTCGGAAACTGGTTTTTGCAGAGGCGTAGAAAACTATTCAAGACATTTAGCTTTAAGAAAAGCTGGTGAAACTCCAACAACTTTGATAGATTTTTTTGGTGACGATTTTTTATTGCTTGTTGATGAATCGCATGTGACTTTACCACAGGTAAAAGCTATGTATAATGGTGATAGGATGCGAAAGCAAGCATTAGTGGATTATGGCTTTAGACTTCCTAGTGCTCTTGATAATAGACCTCTTACTTTTTCAGAATTTGAAAAAAAACTTGATAATGTAATTTATGTTTCAGCGACACCTGGTGATTTTGAAATAGAAAAAAGTGCTAATAGAGTTATTGAGCAAATTATTAGACCGACAGGGCTTCTTGACCCTAAGATTGAAGTTAAATCGACTGTTAATCAAATTGATGATTTAGTTGAGCAGATACATAAACAAATAGATAAAAATGAAAGGACTTTAATTACAACTTTAACTATTAGAATGGCTGAAGAACTTACTGTTTATCTTAAGAAGCTTGATATAAAAGTTGCATATCTACATAATGAAATTAAAACATTGGAAAGACTTCAAATTATCCATGATTTAAGAAGTGGTAAATATGACGTTGTTGTTGGTATTAATTTGCTTAGGGAAGGAATAGATATTCCAGAAGTTAGCTTGATAGCTATTATGGATGCGGATAAACAAGGTTTTCTTAGAAGTGAAAGAAGTTTAATTCAGACAATAGGTAGAGCGGCTAGAAATGCCGAGGGACGTGTTATTATGTATGCCGATGAAGTTAGTTCGGCTATGGATGTAGCTATCAAAGAAACTAATAGGAGACGAACTATTCAGAAAGAATATAATAAAAAGCATGGTATTATTCCAAAAACGATTGTAAAGGAAATAAGAGATGTTATTTCTAATAATATTGAAATTAAAGAAAACAAAAAGAAAATTTCGAAGAAGGATAAAGAGTTTGTAATGATAAATTTGGAAAAAGAAATGAAAGAAGCAGCTAAAAATCTAGACTTTGAAAGAGCTATGGAACTTCGTGATGCACTATTTGAAATGAAAAGTGAATAAGTATGTAAAATTGACAAAAATTTCTTAAATGTTATAATTTATATAGATTTTTTCTAAAAAGGGGGTTTGGAAAAAATGAACGAAAAAGTTGTGAAAGATATATGCCATTATATTATTGATAATATAAATGATGAAATTAGTCTTTCATTAATTGCAGATGAATTTAATTATAATACATGTCATATACTTCGTACATTTAAGGAATATACTGGATTTACGATTATTGAATTTATTAATGAGTGCCGTATTTATAATACAATAGATCCGTTAGTTTTTACTGATGATACTGTTCTTAAGATAGCCTTAATGCATGGTTTTAATTCTCAGGAGTATTACTCTGAAAAATTTAAAGGCGTTATAGGAGTATCACCACTTAGATTTAGAAAAATATTTTCTATTTTGGCTCAAAAAGTAATAGATACTTCTGATATAGAGGAACTTAAGATAATAAAGGGAGCATTTGAAGAACTAAAGGATTATCAGCAATATTTAAATGGTATTTCTTCGGAATTTACTTCAAAGGAAGAAAAAAGAAAAGAAAGGCCTAATGTTAAAACGATGAAACTACAGTAATGTAGTTTTTTTCTCAATTTTGTTTAAATTTTTTTCCTGTTTTTTTGGTAAGATTATTTTCAGAAAGGGATTCTTTCTGAAGGAGATAAAAAATGAAAAATTTAGATGCAAAACAAATTAAATTATTAAAAGAAATTATTGATAAGCTGAATGCTTTAGAGCAAGGGAATGATGTAAGTAAATTAGAAAAGTCCAAGGTTAAAAAGATAGGAGCATTAAAGGATGCAAGGCGAAATTTTACAAGAATCAAATCCTAAAAATATCAAGTTAAATGATGATTTATCTAGTGATGAACTTTGCAATATGGCATTAGATAATCTTCTTAATTTAACTGGGCTTGATAATGTTAAAAAGGAAGTTATGAAATTAGCTCATTATTTAAAATTTTTGAAAAAGGTTGAAGGGAAAATTACTTTAGACAAATTGAATTTACATATGGTTTTTAAGGGAAACCCAGGAACTGGTAAAACCACTGTGGCTAGAATAATGGCCAATATTCTTTATTATTTAGGATATTTATCTAGTGATAAAATCATAGAAGTTACACCATCTGATTTTATTGCTGGATATGTCGGTCAGACAGCAATTAAAACACGAAAACTTCTTAATAAATTTCGCGGTGGTTTAATATTTATTGACGAGGCGTATAGTTTCATCAACGGTAGTGATGAATCTTCTTGTTCTTTTGCTGGTGAGGCAATTACTGAAATTATTAAGGAAATGGAATCGAAAGAAACTATTTTTATATTTGCAGGATACGGGGATGAAATGGAAGAATTTATTAATTTAAATCCAGGTATAAGATCTAGGGTCGGTTATTATATTTCATTCGATGACTATACTGAAGAGGAACTTTATAATATTTTCCTTTCAAAGCTTAGTAATACTGGTTTTTCTATTTATGATGATGCTTCTTGTGAAATAAAGAAGATAATAGGAATTAAGATGCGTGAAAAAAATTTTGGCAACGGAAGAATGATAGATAATTTGTATAATAAATTACTTTTGGAACATGCGATGATAAACAGTGATGAGGTTAGTGATGAAAAGCTTCTAACAATTTCTAAGGAAGCGGCTTTAAACATAGAATGTAAGAATATGAAAGGTGTTTGTTCTGAATGATTTTTTAGGGAAAACAAGCATACTTCTATGAAAAGTTATTTGTTAAGGTGAATGTAAAAATTCACTTTTTTAATATTTTTTTAATAATGTGATATAATTGTAATAGGTGAAATTATGAAAAGAAATTTAAAACAAATAGTTAATTTAATTATTAAAATTATTGGTTATACCGTAATACTTATGGCTACAGCTTTATTATTTAAAAATACTATATATATTGACAATTCTAATTATGGCTTGTGGTGCTTGCTTGCGGCTATTTTTGTATATTTATTAAATTTAACTTTAAAGCCTTTTTTGGTATGGCTTACTATTCCAATTACTGGGATTACTTTGGGATTATTTTATCCTTTTATTAATTTAATTATACTTAAACTAGTTAGCTTAATTTTAAAGGGACATTTTATAATATATGGGATTTGGTATGCTGTTTTGGCGTCCATTTTAATATCTGTTATGAATATTGTTTTTGATGAATTAATACTAAAAAAAATAGGTAGGGACTAATATGAAAGTTATTAATTTAGGTTTTTTTTCTATTCACATTTATTCAATTTGTATATTATTAGGAATGTTAATTGCCTATAGATTAATTATTAAAGAAAGCAAAAAACAAGGGTTTAGGGAAGAAGAAATTTCTGATTTAATTTTTTATATGATAATTTTTGGGATCATAGGCGCCAGACTTTATTACTGTTTATTTAATTTAGATTATTATCTTGATAGTCCTTTAAGTATTTTTAAGGTATGGGAAGGAGGCCTTGCCATACACGGTGGTATTTTATTAGGATTATTAGTAGTTTTGACTTATTCTAAAAAGAAAAAGTTAAATGTATTTTTACTTTTTGATCTTATAGTAGTTGGGTTAATAATTGCTCAAGCTATCGGAAGATGGGGAAATTTTTTTAACGGTGAAGCTCATGGACCCATCACAACACTTTCATATTTAAAAAGTTTACATTTGCCTAATTTCATTATTAATGGAATGTATATAGATAATCATTACTATATTCCAACGTTTTTCTATGAATCTTTGTGGTGTTTGCTAGGTTTTATAATAATGATTATTGTTAGACATAGACCGTTTATGAAAGTGGGTTATTTGACAGGATTTTATTTTATATGGTATTCTACTGCAAGGTTTTTTATTGAGAGTATGCGAACTGATAGTTTGATGCTTGGCGTTTTTAAAGTAGCTCAAATAATATCAATTATTATGTTTGTGGTAGGATTTGGCATTATTATATATAGTTTTAAAAATTTACCTAATTATAATATGAGGAGTGATGAAAATGACTAAACTTGCAGTATTAGGCGGTGGAACAGGCCTAAGTACATTACTTAGAGGTCTTAAAAAATTACCTTTTGAAATATCAGCTATTGTATCTGTTTGTGATGATGGGAGTAGTACAGGAAGACTTAGAAAAGAATTTAATACTCCTGCAGTTGGGGACATTAGAAAGGTTTTAATAAGTTTATCAGAAGATGAAGAAAATGTCGGTAAACTTTTTGATTATAGGTTTAGTACATCTAGTGATTTAGATGGACATACTCTTGGCAACCTACTTTTGACTGGAGCAGACGATATTACTGGCAATATGTCAGATGCTATTGAACTTGTCAATTCTTTACTTAGGCTAAAGGGAAAGGTAATTCCATTAACTGAGGATAATGTTACCTTGGCGGCCAAAATGAAAAGCGGTAAGACAGTTTATGGGGAGCATAATATTACACAGTCAAAAGATAAAATTAAGAACGTTTATTATAAAAAAACACCACGTGTAAATGAAGATGTTTTAAAAGCAATTAGAGAGTCAGACGCAATCATTTTAAGTATGGGAAGCCTTTATACGAGCATTATCCCTAATTTAATCTGTAAAGAGGTAATCAAAGAAATAGATAAATCAAATGCAAAAATAATATATGTTTGTAATATTATGACGCAGCCTGGGGAAACCGATGAGTTCACGGTTACTGATCATGTTAAGTTAATAAATAGATATTTGGGAAAAAGAAAAGTTGATGCAGTCGTTTTAAATACCGGCAGTATTGCTTCTGATATTATTAAAAATTATGAAACTACCGAGCAAAAAGATTTAGTAAAAGTTGATAGGGAAAATATTAAAAAGATCAATTTTGAAACAATAGAAAATGATTATATAAGCATAGAAAATGGAACGATAAGGCATAATACATTAAGAGTGGCAATAGATATAATTTCTTATTTGTTGGATTGAAGGTGATTGTGTGTCTTTTACAGGTGAAGTTAAAGATGAGGTTAGTAAACTTGATTTTATGGATGCGGAAAACATATCTGAACTTTCAGCTATTGTTAATTTTTCTTTGGATTTTGATAGAAAAATAAGAATAATAACTGAAAACAATAGTGTTGCCCGTAGAGTTTATTCTTTGTTTAAAGAGATATATCAAATATATCCTAATGTATCTGTAAAAAAAGGTTATAATTATAGTAAAAAAGTTTTATATGCTATTGAAGTTAAAAAGAATACTGATTATATTTTAAAGTCTTTAGGAATTAACGGTAAAGTGCCAGAAGAGTTTATTTGGTCTGATGAAGATCTTATTAGAGCTTATTTAAGGGGACTCTTTTTAGTTAGCGCAAGTGTGAATGATCCTAAAAAATCTAGATATCATTTAGAATTTAATTTAAATAATTTGGAGTTTGCTAAATTTGTTCAAAAACTTTTAAATACTTTTAATTTGAATAGCAAAGTTTTACATAGGGATAATAGATATATGGTATATATAAAAGAAGCCGAAAAAATCGGTGATTTACTTAGAATAATTGGGGCGACCAAGGCTGTTTTATATTATGAGGATATTAGAATATATAGAGATCATAAAAATATGACTAATAGACTTAATAATTGTGAGCAAGCTAATGTTGATAGGATAATTGAAACA
>CACZQJ010000078.1 GCA_902783265.1 uncultured Erysipelotrichaceae bacterium
CGCCGTCCGCCCCGTTCTCTATCTATCATCTAGCCTCACTCTATCAGGAAGTGGAACAAGCGATAATCCATATACCGTAAGTTAATAACAAACCTAAGAAAATGCACATTTGCAAAAGCCTTTAGGCTTTTGGAAAGACGCACCGCAAGGTGGGTCAAAATAAGTCGCGAACGAAAGTGAGCGATGCAAAAAATAGTATTAACTATGATAAATAGTTTTATATATAGTTAATATAGGGATAATACTACTAATTAGGAGCTCTATGTCGCCGTATTCGAACTCGAACTCGAACAACGTGTGGAATGTGAATTCGACGGGCAATGCGGGCAACAACAACGCGAACAATACTAACGCCGTCCGCCCCATTTCTCTTAAGTACTATGGTTTATGAACTAAAATTAGTCATAAAGAAAAGATTTGAGAACAAGTATTATTCCTTGTTATTAGATAGGGTTTCATATACCGGTAGTAAATCTAATGACAAAATAACAAATATAGAGAGTAGATAACTTTAGTAGGGTGGATGAATAATGATGAATATAATATGAAATTATTTATCCTATAACCTGAAAAAGATATGATATGGTAAAGCTATATTTTTGGTAGGGTAAGTAGCTTTGACTACTTACCCATACCTAATATTGTAGTATGTTGTAAGCCTTATGTTTTATGTTTAGAAAGGATGCAGGATGTATGAAACTAGTTGATACTTATAACAGCTATAAGACTAAATATAGTAAATATGTAATAATGATTAAATGTGGTAATTTCTACGAGGTATATGGAGAAGAAACTTATATAATAAGTAATTTATTTAATTATAAAATTAAAGAAATTAGCGGTATTAAAAGAGTTGGTTTTCCAATAATAGCTTATAACAAAGTTACTTCAAAATTAAATAGTTTTAAAATTAATTATATTGTTATTGATAATAAAGTAATAAAGAAAAAATTTAATAAAAATAATTATGATGAATATTTAAATGATTTAAATATTGATGATAGGATTAATAAAATTTATTTAAGGTTAAAAATACTAAGTAATGGTTCTAATATTAATAACATTTTAAAGAGTATAGAAAGTATTATATGAAAGATAATTTTAAAATAATTATTAATATTAAAAAGACTATTTTATATTTAGATAAAGTTCTTATTAATTTTCCAAATAATGAAAAAGTTTTAAAAGATAAAATTGGAAGTACAATGTATGATATTTTAGAACTAACTTATTTAGCTAACGAATTAAATGATAAAATTTATAAGAAAAAAATAATTGTTAAAATAAAAATGATTGATTTTTATTTAAAAATATCTTGTGATAAGAAATATATTTCTTATAAAAAATATATTAAAATAAGCAATTATCTACTAAATATTTTAAAAAGTTTATATGCGTGGGTAAAGTATGAAAAGGTATAATAATTTATATGATAGTATTACCTTTAAAGACTTTATTGATGTTTATAAGGACATAAGAAGTAATACTAAAAATAAATTAAAAATTAAAAAATTTGATGATTTTTATTCTATTAATATTAGTAGGGCTTATAATTTATTTAAAAATAAAAAATATAAACCATATAAATATAATATATTTTTAATAAAAAAGCCCAAATATCGAATAATAATGAGTCAAAATATAACTGATAAATTAATAAATCATGTGGTATCTAGAAAAATATTGCTTCCTATTTTAGATAAATTATTAATTAATACTAATGTTGCAACTAGAAAGAATAAAGGCACTTCTTATGGACTAAATTATTTAAAAAAATATTTATTAGAATTAAAAGGTAAAAAAGTATATGCTTTAAAATTTGATATAAGTAAATATTTTTATAATATAGATCATGAAATATTATTTAATTTACTTAAAAATAAAATCAAAGACAAAGATGCTTTAAATATATTAAAAACAATAATTGATTCTACTAACTACGATTATGTCAATCAAAATATTAAGAAAATTAAAAATAAAGAATTTATTAGAGTAAATAATTTAAATATTACACTAAAAGAAAAAGATAAAACATTTAATGAAATTAATAACATTCCTTATTACAAAAAAGGAAAAGGGCTACCTATAGGAAATATGACAAGCCAAATACTCGCAATATTCTATTTAAATGAATTAGATCACTATATAAAAGAAAAATTACATATTAAATATTATATTAGATATATGGATGATGGAGTATTGTTTCATACAGATAAAAATTATTTAAAATACTGCTTAAACAAAATAAACGAAATAGTTAATAAATACAACTTAGAGTTAAACAATAAAACTAAAGTTATTAATGTAAATAAAGAAGGAATAGAATTTTTAGGATATAAATTTAATTTAAAAAATAAATTAATAATAAAAGTAAGAAGTAGTACCTTAAAAAGATACAATCATAAACTAAAATTAATTAAAAATGGCTTCATTAAAGAAGAAAAAGCGATATTAATAATAAATAGTTATAATGCTTTATTTAAATATAGTAGTTATTATTAAAAAAATTAGAAAGTGGGAATAATATATGAATAAAATAAAAGAAAAAATAAATCCAAAAATAATAATAGGCATAATATTAATAATAGTATTAATTATATTATTCCTAATAATAAAAAACCATAATAATAAAATAGCTATGGGAAATAATGGACTTTATATTCATGATAATCTTGAAATAGTAAAAGATGAAGAATATAAAGGAGTAAAATTTACAAATATTTCCATGACAACTGAAGATGGATATACTACTTTCATATGTGATGTAACTAATAT
Organism: uncultured Erysipelotrichaceae bacterium; assembly: GCA_902783265.1. Classification (GTDB taxonomy): domain Bacteria; phylum Bacillota_I; class Bacilli_A; order RF39; family UBA660; genus Coprosoma. Next base: position 2,776 of record CACZQJ010000078.1, read on the forward strand.
ATCAGATAAAGATATAGAAAAAGAAAGTTATAGTATAAAACTAAAAGACAAAGGAAATAATGAAGTAGTTACTTTAATAGCTTATATTCCAGAAGGCTTAAAAAAAGGTGAAACAAAAATGGTAAATGCCCAGGTCCAAGGTGAATATAAGGAAGTAGTATCTAAAGAAATAACAGATTAGCTTCGTAGACTCCAAAGAAGAGAATTATTATAAATAGTTCTCTTACTGGGGTTTATGAACCCCTTGCCAGCACACATTTTTCCTATAGGAACCTATATATCAAAAAAAATATTATATTCTATCGTGCTGGCTTAAATAAGTTTTAAAAGTTTTTCATCAGATAGTGTTATTAACTAATGATAAATGAACTTGGATAGGAAGCAAAATTGCTTCCTTTTTAGTATGTTAAAATATTAAAATGACAAAGTAAAATATAAATGCAAAAAAACAAATGATAATAAAAATATTTAGTTAAGATATATATTTTAAAATACAAGATATATTTAAAAACACACCTAAATTATTAATAATAGTAAATCCATATGCAGATAACACGATACTAGATATTACAAAATATAATACGTAATATCATAATTTAAAAAATAATATTACTAACCAAGCGTCAAAATCAGATCTACCAAAGACAATCATTCGATTGTTTTTCTTTACAATAAAACTAATTTTTGGTAGAATTGATTTGGCTTTAAAAGAGGTGTAAATATGAACGAATTAATAATGATTAAATATGGAGAGCTTACGACAAAAAAAGATAATAGAAAAATGTTTATCAAAATATTAACTCAAAATATTGAAAGATTAATTAAAGAAGATTATGAAATAATTAAAGATAATTCAAGAATGTATATAAAATGTAATGATGCTTTAAAAATATCAAAAAAATTACAAAAAATATTTGGAATACATGGTATATCTATCGTTTATAAAGTAAATAATAACTATGAAGACGTTTTAAATAAATCATTAAGCATTATGGATAAAAATAAAAAAACATTTAAAGTCATAACCAAAAGAGCAGATAAAGATTTTGAAATAAGTTCAATGGAATATAGTAGAAAATTAGGCGGACTAATTTTAAAGAATTCTAATTTTAAAGTAGATGTTCATAATCCTGATATAATATTAAATATTGAAATTAGAAAAGAAGGAACATATATTTATACTGATGAGTTAAAAGGAGCAGGTGGTTATCCAGTTGGTGTACAAGGAAAAGGATTATTAATGCTAAGTGGTGGTATTGATAGTCCAGTAGCTGGATATTTAGCCATGAAAAGAGGCGTAAACATAGAATGCCTATACTTTGAATCTCCACCACACACATCAATTGAAGCTAAAAACAAAGTAAAAACCTTAGCTAGTATAATCAATGAATACTCTGGAAAAGTAAAACTACATATAGTTCCATTTACTAAAATTCAAGAAGAAATATACAGAAAATGTCCCGACAATTATATGATAACCATTATGCGTAGAATGATGTACAGAATATCTGAAAAATATGCGAAAAAAATAAATGCCAAAATATTAATAAATGGAGAAAGTATTGGACAAGTAGCAAGCCAAACATTAGACAGCATGGCCTGCATTAATGAAGTTACTAACATGCCAGTAATAAGACCAGTTGCTACATATGATAAATTAGAAATAATAGACATTGCCAAAAAAATAAACACATATGAAACAAGCATATTACCATATGAAGATTGCTGTACAATATTTGTCCCACCACATCCAGTAATAAAACCGGACTTAGAAAAAGCAAGAGCTTATGAAAAAGCTTTTGACTATGAAAAACTAATAGATGAATGCATAAACAATATAGAAACAATTACTAATTTTAAAGAAGAAAAATACGAAGAACTTCTTTAACAAAAATTACCAGTAAAAAAAAAGTATTATTTTGCCAAATGTACACACTATATAAATGTACAGGAGGTGAAATACATGACTAGTAATAAAAGTAATCGTTTAGTTGTTCCTGGTGCTAAACAAGCAATTGAGCAAATGAAATACGAAATTGCAAGTGAATTAGGTGTTAATATGGGACCAGACGCTACTAGTAGAGCTAACGGTTCAGTTGGTGGCGAAATTACTAAAAGACTTGTACAAATGGGTCAACAACATCTTTCAGGTAATTATTCAAACTACTCTAAATAATTATGTAAAATAAAAGTAACTTAAAAAAGTAAGTTACTTTTTAATATGGGAAGTTTATGGGACTTTCATAATTTAGTGTGGAAATTTTATAATAGGAAAACATAGATTAATAAAGTATAATGTACAAGGTGATAAAATGAAAACAGTAGTATTAAAATTTGGTGGAAGTTCAGTAGCTGACAATGAAAAATTAAAACAAGTCGCAAAAAAAATCATAGAATATAAAAAAGAAAAAAACGTAGTGGTTGTAGTTTCAGCCCAAGGAAAAACAACAAACAATTTAACCAAAGAAGCTTTAGAACTTGCACAAGTTCCAAACGATAGAGAAATGGACACATTGCTTTCTGTAGGTGAACAAATATCCGCGTCAAAATTAAGTATCTTATTAAATAATTATGGATATAAATCAATATCCTTAACAGGCTGGCAAGCCGGCATTATAACAAACGAAATGTACCAAAATGCTAAAATAAAAGAAATAAATATAAAAAGAATAAAAAAAGAATTAAATGAAGGCAAAATAGTTATAGTTACTGGTTTTCAAGGAGTAGATGAAAAAGGTAATATAACAACACTAGGAAGAGGCGGTTCAGATACTACAGCTGTATCTATTGCTGCTGCTATAGATGCAGACAAGTGCTACATATTTTCTGACGTTGACGGAGTATACACAGCAGATCCAAATCTTATAAAAGAAGCTAAGAAATTAGAAAAAATATCATACGAAGAAATGGAAGAAATGGCTGATTCTGGAGCCAAGGTACTCCATAATAGATGTATAAAAATAGGTAGTGAATTTAACTGCAATATTATTGCCGCAGGAACTTTTACAAATGATGAAGGAACCATAATATGTAAAGAAATAGAAAAGCCAAAAGTGAAAAGCATTGTAAAAAATTCAAACATTACAAAAGTAGAATTAAAAAAAGACAAAATAAAAAAAGAAGAGGCTTACCAAGTTTATAATACCTTATTAAAGAACAATATTATAATAGATGAATTTAAATGTAATGGAAAAATCACATTTAACATTGAAAATAGCAATATAAATAAAGTAGAAAAAATAATAAATGAACAATTTAAAGACTATAAAACATTTATAGAAGAAGTTACTAAAATTGCTATTATAGGCTATGGAATAACAGGAGATAATAAAATATTACTAGAAGTGATGAAAATACTAAACGAGTCAGAATTAGAAATTCTATTCATTGACTTAACCAAGTCTAAAATAGAAGTAACCGTAAAAAAAGCAAACGATAGTGTTATTAGTAAATTGCACAAATTACTAATAGAAAACCCAAACAACTTAAACTAAGTTGTTTTTTTGTACAAAAATATTCTTAAAAAAAGGAAAAACAACACTTCCTCAGTATATTAAATAATAGAGGGTAATACACATATATAGATTGGAGAAATAAAATGAACGAATTAAAAATTAATAATAATCTTTTTGAAAG
>CACZQJ010000079.1 GCA_902783265.1 uncultured Erysipelotrichaceae bacterium
AAGGGTATCACGAAAACAGGTCATACTGGTATGAAGAAGCAATTCCGTTTGTAGAGGCCGCAGAAATAGGAACAGAAAAAGTTATCAGAGATCATTCAAGTATTGGTATTTTAGTGACAACAGACGGCTCAATAGGAGAGTTTGAACGAAACGCCTATGTAGACGCAGAAAAAAGAATAGCCGAAGAGTTAAAAGAAATTGGAAAGCCTTACATTGTCATTTTAAACTCAACTCACCCGATGCTTCCAGAAACCGAAAGCCTATCAGAAAAACTAAGCGAAGTGTATAAAGTCCCAGTTATTCCAATGAATATTGACAATATGAGCGAAAGAGATGCTTATAACATACTAAGAGAGGCATTATATGAATTTCCAGTTAACTGTATAAATATTGAAATGGCTGATTGGGTTGCTTGCCTTTCCCCAACAAATAACTTAAAAAAAACATATATGGATACCATAAGAAAAAGTATCCAACCAATAGATAAATTAAGAGATATTGAATCTATAACCTCCAAACTGGAAGAGTGCGAATACATTGAAAAAGCCTATTTATCAGAAGTTAATACTGCTACAGGAGACGTTAGAGTAACCTTAAAAACACCAAATTATCTTTATAATGAAGTTTTAAAAGACATTATAGGTATAGATATTAATAATCGCTCACAATTATTAAGCTTATTCCAAGAATATAAAGAAGCAAAAAGTGAATACGATCAAATAAAGGATGCCTTAAAAATGGTTAAAACAACAGGTTACGGTGTAGCCTCACCAACATTAGCAGATATGACATTAGATACTCCAGAAATTATCAAACAAGGAAGTAGATACGGAATCAAACTAAAAGCAGTTGCTCCATCGATCCACATGTTTAGAGTAGATGTTGAAAGCACGTTTGAGCCAATAATTGGGTCAGAACTTCAAAGTAAAGAATTAATAAATTACCTTATGAAAGATAAAGAAACTGATAGTGAAAACATCTGGAAAAGTGAAATATTTGGACGCAGCTTGGATGTTATTGTTAAAGAAGGCATTCAAGCAAAACTTTCATTAATGCCCGAACAAGTAAGATATAAATTAAAACAAACATTATCAAAACTAGTAAATAAAGGTTCTAATAATTTATTTGCCATTGTAATATAGTACTCAAAAGAGTACTTTTTAATATATAAACTCTTTTACTACTAATAATAAACATTTATCAGCAAGTAAACATTAAGTTATAAAAAAGATAAAAACTACAAAAATAGGCAAAAAAACTTTAAAATATATTGATTTTTCTTATCAAAAATGATACTATGTAAATGTAAGCAAGATAGCTTAACAATACAAGGGAGGTATTTAAAATGACAAAACAAAATTTAGTAAACTATATTGCTGAAGAAACTGGTTTAACAAAAGCTGATGCTACTAGAGCATTAGATGCAGTTTTAGGCGGAATTGTTGAAGGATTAAAAAAGGAAGGAAAAGTAACTCTTACAGGTTTCTGTACTTTCGTTAAACAACACAAAGATGCAAGAAAAGGACGTAACCCAAGAACTGGGGAAACTGTAACTATTCCTGCAAGAAACGCTGTTTCTATCAAAGCTGGATCTAAATTAAAAGATGCATTAAATTAAGGCTTTGTGCCTTTTTTTAATGTTAAAAACGGAGATGAATTAATGTACGAAACTGCCATAAAACTATTACAAAAAATTAGTAGCTTTGGATATAAAGCATACATAATAGGTGGCTATCCAAGGGACCTATATTTAAAAAGAAGTAGTAGTGATGTTGACATATGCACAGATGCTACCCCTATGGAGCTTCACAATATATTTTCTGAAATTGTGTATACAAGCTCAGAATATGGTTCAGTCACAATCATTTATGAAAACATCAAATTTGAAATTACAACATTTAGAAAAGAATTTAATTACAAAGACAGTAGACATCCAGAAAAAATTGAATATGTTAATTCTTTAGAAGAGGACATTATAAGAAGAGATTTTACCATCAATACTTTAGCTATAGATAAAAACGGAAATGAAATAGATTTATTAAACGCTAAAAGAGATTTAGATAGAAAATTAATTAAGATGGTTGGAAATCCAAAGATAAGATTGAAAGAAGACGCTTTAAGAATATTAAGAGCAATTAGATTCGCAACAATTTTAAATTTTGAAATAGACCCTGTTTTAAAACTATATATAAAAAAATATGGACATTACCTAAGAAAAATATCAAATGATGTTAAAAAAAATGAACTAGACATAATCTTTTCAAACCCAAATAAAGAATATGGTATAAAGCTCCTTATAGAATTAAAACTGGCAGGACACCTAGACATTCCTAATTTAAAAAACATAAAAATAACTCCATCTATGATAGTCACATGGTCTCAATTAAATGCCCTTTACAAATATAATTTTAATTCGATTGAAAGAGAAAGTATACTTAAAATAAATGAAGTTAAAGATAAAAATATATTAGATAGAAATATTTTATATAGGTATGGCCTATACACATGTACAATGGTTGCTGAATTAAAAGGATTAGATAAGAAAAAACTAAATGAAGAATTTGCCAAAATGCCAATAAGAAGCAAACTTGATATAGCATTATCACCAATTGAAATATGCAAAGTATTAAATAAAGAAGCAGGTTCATTTTTAAAACCCATCATAGATGATTTAGAAACGAAAATATTAGGAGAAAAGCTTCCAAACAATAAAACAGATATAATTCATTATTTGGAAGAAAAATATTTAAAGAGCTGAAAGCTCTTTTATATTGGCAAAAACCAATAATTAAGATATAATAAATGCAAGGTGATATTATGACAAGCAAAGTAATTGAATTAATTAAAAATGGCAATATTTTAATACCAAAACTGCTCCTTACAAATTACAAAAAATTACAAATTAGTGATAATGAGTTAATATTATTAATATATCTAATTAATAACAATGATTTTGATCCAGCGAGAATATCAAAAGATTTAGATATTAAAATTCCAGATATTTTAAAAATGGTAGATAGTATGTCAAAAAAAGACATATTAAAATTAACCACCACTAACAACAAAGTATATGAAGAAAGAATTATATTAGATGAACTATATAATAAACTAGCCTTACTTATTATTAACGAAAAAGAAGTAAAAGAAACAACTATATATGATAAATTTGAAAAAGAATTTGGAAGAACATTAAGCCCAATGGAGTATGAAATAATTGGAGCTTGGTTAGATAACAATTACACTGAAGAAATGATTGTAGAAGCCTTAAAGGAAGCTATATATAATGGCGTAACAAATCTAAGATATATTGACAAAATATTATCAGAATGGCAGCGAAAAGGCATAAAAAATAAAACAGATCTTCAAAAGAAACAAAAACCTAACAAGGTAGAGAAAGAAGTATTCGATTATGACTGGCTCAATGAAAATGATTGAAGACTATTTGGATGAATTATTTCCAAATCCAAAGTGTGAACTTAACTATGATAAAGATTATGAATTACTTTTAGCAACTATGTTAAGCGCTCAAACAACAGATAAAAGAGTAAATATGGTAACACACACCCTATTTAAAAAATATCCTACATTAGAATCATTAAGTAAAGCTAATATTAATGAAGTTATGGAAATAATAAAACCTATAGGGACCTTTAGAATAAAAGCTAATAATCTGATTGAAATAGCTAAAAGATTAGTTGAAGAATGTAATGGAAAAATGCCTAATAATAGAAAATATTTAGAAACGCTTCCAGGAGTTGGCAGAAAAACAGTCAACGTAGTTTTAAGTAACATTTACAATGTTCCATGCATTGCCGTAGATACTCATGTCGCAAGAGTAAGTAAAAGGCTAAATCTTGCTAAAGGAAAAGATGAACCTATGACAATTGAAAAAAAATTAACCAAAAAATTCAAAAAAAACGATCTTTGTAAAAGACACCATCAAATGGTTTTATTTGGAAGATACTACTGTAAGGCTAGAAATCCAAAGTGTGAAACATGTAAAATAAAAGAAATATGCAATTACTATAAGTAATTGTTTTTTTTATCAAAAAAGGAATAGATAAAAATCTATTCCTTAGGGTTAACAGTTACAGTAACTTCCACTTTACCAACACTAATATCTGAATACTTAATATCATATGTAACAACATAAGTGCCGGGATTATTGGCTAAATCATTATCATCAGCCTTTTCACCAGTTCCTTTATTCATAATACTACTTCGTATAGCCGTAATTTCAGAAGTTATATCTTCACCATGTGCGGTCACTTTAATTTCATCTTTTATACTTATACTAAAATTTTTTCCAGCATCTTTAGTAACAGCTAGATGTGAAGGATTAATCCTAACATCGTTTGGTGAAATGCCCTTATAATCAACAGTTATTTCTACCCCAGAACTGGCAGCGCCTTTAAATATCGAATAAGACGTTTTAACTACAAGTTTTGGAGAATTAATATTAGGCAGTTTAACATTAATACTATTAGAAGTAGATGAACCAAGTAATTTTAATCCATCACCACTCTTAACGTATACGTCGTAAGTAACTTCCCCAAGAACGTTTCTATTATAATTCATAATATAATTTAAGAATGAATTTTGATCTCTGCTAGATGAATAAGCCTTATTAACGTGTCCTTGCCAATATTCACGGCTAAGCCCTTCAGGAGTTCCTATAGGATTCCAAGTAAGAGTAGCAGTATTGCCACTTACAGAAGCTTTCAAACCAGTAACATTAGATAAAGTATTATATCTAGAAGAAACTTCGTTAGGCTTACTGCTTTCTTTAAATAATTCAACAGTTTTAGCATCACTAGGAGTATTAGGGCCAGGAAGTAGGGCCTCACCACAATTTCTTTCAACTGTAACTTCAACTAAAGTTTCAGGCTTTGTAAACGTAGAGTCAGCTTTAAAGAAATTTTTAGCTACGGCCTGGAACAACCTAGAATTTTGCCCAGAACCAAATTTATTATAATGAGTACTTGAATTAACTTCATAACCATACCACAAAGCAATAGTATAGTCTGGGCTTATACCAGCTACCCATAGGTCGTTAATTGCATTACTTGGCAAATGCCTAGCAGCCAGTGTTTTTTTATCAAAGTTAGTAGTTCCAGTTTTAGCCCCAAATTGAGCCCCATTAATATTATTATATTTTCCTAAAGCATTTTGTCCGGTATCGATTAACATACTTGTAACCATGTAAGCCGTTTCTGGACTCATTACTTTTTCCTTTTTGATTTCATTTTCATAAATTTTGCCATCTTTATCAAATTCAATTTTTGTAAAACTATACGGTTCTACATAAAAGCCACCGTTTGCAAAAGTTTCATAAGCTCCAGCGACAGTCATAGGTGACTCACCAGTATAACCACCAATAGCATGAGCCTCATGAATCTTTCCACTATTTTCATCAACTTCAGGAGAAAGCCCAATACTTTGAACAAAGTTTTTAATATCCTCATTAGCTACATTTTGGAATGTTTTTAACGCAGGCACATTTCTTGACTCAACTAATGCTTGTCTAATAGTCATCATACCTTTATATCTGCCATCCCAGTTATTAATTTCAGTACCATTACTATAAGTATATTTCTCATCTAAAATAAGTTGTGAAGGATTCCAGTTTTTAAATTCAATAGCTGGGCCGTAATCATACATTGGTTTAGCTGTTGAACCGATTTGTCTTTTAATTTGTGTTGCATTATTTCTACTCATAGCGCCAGTTTTATTTCTGCCGCCTCCAACTGCTACAATAGCGCCAGTTTTAGTATCTAAAGCGATTATACCAGCTTCAACAGTATCATTTTCCCAACTGTAAGTTGCACCACTCATAATATCAGATATTTTATTTTGTTTATCTCTATCCATTGTTGTATAAATTTTCATTGAGTATGAATATGGATTATAACCAGTCTTTTCTTCAACTTCTCTAGCAACAGTATCAATAAATCCTTGATATTTAGAATTAGCGGTTGTTGACTTTTGACCTTTAATGACAATCTTATCAACGGTCATCTTTTTAGCAATTTCATATTCCTTATTAGTAATATATCCGTGACGTTTCATCAAAGAAAGAACAATTTTCCTTCGTGCTTCCGTCTTTTCCGGATTTAAATTAGGATCATATACAACAGGGGATTGAAACAATCCGGCAATCATAGCAGACTCTGCAACATTTAAATCTTTTGCATGTTTATTAAAATATGTTTGTGCGGCTTGCTCAACGCCATAAGCACCACTGCCCAAATAATAAGAGTTAGCATAAAATTCTAAAATTTGTTCTTTAGAATAATTTTTTTCAATCTGGAACATCGCAATATAAATATCAGTAAATTTACGTTTAATACCTTCAAAACCATGTGAAATATTTGAAGTATATTGGTTTTTAGAAACCTGCATAGTAAGCGTTGAAGCTCCACCAGCATTTTGACCCAATGCCTGTCCGAAAGAAGCTTTTAAAAATCGTGGTAAATCAAACCCATTATGCTCGAAGAATCTTGAATCTTCAGTCGCGATAATTGCATTAATAAGTTCTTCAGACATTTGTTCATAACTTATTTTTTGTCTCATTTCTGTACCTAATTTAGCAAAAGTTTCCCCGTTACTGTCAAGTAAGGTACTAGCTTCCTTAGAATACAATTTATTTGGATTAAACTTGCCAGCAGTCAAAGCAATATATATACAAAATACTACACCTAAAATAATGCATAATAAGAAAAATATTAAAAATCCTAAAAGAATTTTTTTGCCTAAACTTTTCTTCTTTTTATTCTTTCTTCTTGGCATATCATCACTACCTTCACTTATTTCTACATCATGAACTTCTTCGAAAGACTCTTGAACTATTTTTTTTGTTCCTTTAGAAGTTCTAGCATGCCTAATTTTATTTCTGGTTTCTAATTTTCCTCTCCATTTAACATAAGGAACAATCCATACTAAATTTATTAAGCAAAAAATTAAAAGCCCGATGAAGAAATTAAATATAATTGTTCCAATCACTAAAATCAATAGTGAAATTCCTAAAACGATCATATTAAATTTATCTTTAGTTAAAAAAGCTTTAACTTCTTCATATTCTTTTATAAATGTTTTCTTAATTTTTAAAAACTTATATTTCATGACGTACCTCCAAAATATAATTTATCCAAAATTTGAACATAATCAACTCTTGGATTATATTTGTCCTTAATTATATAACCTCTATCCATAAAATATGAAAGAGGAATTGACTTACGATCATTACTTTCTATAAATTCTTCCAAAACTTCATAAGTAAGCAAAAAAGTTTTATTTAATGTAGTAAACCTTACAATTAAAAAACCAATTCCACCATGTGCACAAATGCGTTTTAAATGCTTAATCTGATGAACATGAATGTTATTTAAAGGAAAAGAAGTATGAGATTTGGTTTCTTTTGCCTCAAAATCAATATATTTTCCTTTATAAATCCCATTATAATCTGTAGTTGAAGGTGTCCTAAAATACCCTTCCTTAATTACTGCTTCAATTCTTGATGGATAGTTAACTTTAGAAATAGTAATTGGAGTTGGTTTTTTATATATAACTGCCACATCATTTACTAGATAAAAATGATTAGTAGCTTCCAAATCAGCTTCTAATGTCATTCCCCGGTTCGCATAGCTTAAATTTTTCGCCCCTAGTGTTTTTATCATATTTGATCGCCAATATAATTATACTATAAATATAACAATTTTTGAAGTTTAAATTTCAAAAACACTAAATATATCTAATATTGTCGAAAGTGCTGAAAAATAAAGGCAGCCATGATAATATGAAAGTGAAAAGAGGGAAAATATGAATAGAAAAAAAATAAATAATATTTTTGAAAATATGTATGACAATATTGAATATATTAAGAAATTGACACACTTTATTACAAAAAAATAGTCTTCACGCAATAAACGTGATATAATAAAAAAGAATAAGGAGGGAGCACAATGAATAGAAAACCATTAGATTTCTCATCACTTGCAGCTATGATTAAAGAAATGTCTGAAGATAGTTCAGCAGCCGCTAGCGTTATAGATGAACTTATTCAAACCAAGGGAGAAAATATAACTTTTTCATTATTGATTATATTAGATGACTTAAATATCAGAGGCACACAAATTCAAAATTTATATAAAATGTGTGGCCAGAACATTGAAAAATTTTATGAAAAAATAATTAGCATTGAAAAAAAAGACATTGAAAAGCTAAATAGTATATCTTTTTCTATAAACAAATATAAAGCTGTATTTGAAGGAACCAGCAAAGATAGACTACTAACACCAGAAAAATACATATTCACCGATGAAGAAAGGAATAAACTTCGAAATAAAAAAAGCAAAGATATGGCTAAAGACATATTAGATGATAGGCCAATAAAAAAGGAGTTAGATTTATACCCAAGCATAAATTCTAAAGACGCTTTAGAAATAATTGAAAAATATGGATTTACCTGCGGGTATAAAAAAACATATGAAAACCAAAATAAACAAAAAATAATTTATAGAGTTTTTTATAACGAGTTTAATGATATATTATATACTCATTCGTTAGAAAATCCAGACATCTTTTTATGGGGCAAATCAAAGTTAAACATAATAAGACAGCCAAATCATAAAGATTATAAAGATATAAACTGTAATATATATTCAAACGCTAAAGGAGTAGTGTCTTATAATATTGATCTTAAAGAAAAACCGTTTACAGAGTATCAAAAAATATTAAACAGAAAAGAAGAACCAATAAAAGAAATTACACCAGAATATTATGATAGTACCTTAATTCCAGTAATTGAATCAGTAAAAGCAATTAATTATAAAGAAAAAAAACATGATTATAAGGGAATTGCGGTTTGAAACATATACAATTTGCTTACATTTCCAGAAAATTATTACGATTTAGATGAAAATTTAAAAAAAATATACAAACCGCTTTTAAATTATTCTGAAACAAAGGCTTATGATGAAATTATTTATGAATTAAATGCTGAAGATGGAATTGAAATAGCTAAGAAAATTCAAGACGCTTTAGGAATTAACTTAGATAAAAGAAAACTCATGAAAGCCAAAGACAATTATCAAAAAAAACTTCATCAAAAATTTGATAACTTTCAAACAAAATTCTTAAATCATTTTATTGAAGTTCCTGAAAATAAAGATATGAATGAAAAAATCAATAAAATAATAGATAAAAACAATGTGCCAAATTTTTAAGTAATAATAAAAACTTCCATAATTGGAAGTTTTTTATAGTTATTTATCAATATAATAAGCATAATATTCTTCTAAAGTTAAGTTTTCTTCATAAATAATCTTAGCTGCCTTTATACCGACATATCTATAGTGCCAAGGCTCATACTTATAACCAGTAACATCTTCTTTATCCTTGGGAAATCTAAGAATAAAACCATATTTATAAGCATTTTTGGCAAGCCACTTAGCTTCTTTAGTATTAGCAAAACTAGAATTTATAGTATTAATATCTGCACATAAGCCAGTTTGATGTTCAGAGTATCCTGGCCTAGCCGAATAAATATCAGCTTTCTCCTTACCATCCCTTTTAACATATTTATCATATAAATTAACCTGATAATCATAACTTCTATAAGCAGAAGAGTTTTTCAAAATAATATTATCAAGCATAGCACCATCAACCATTTTCATAAAAGCCTCAGCCGCTTCTTTTCTCATTTTGCTGTTGATTCCTTGATTATATTTCGAAGTTAAAGTAACTAAATCATTAGGCTCATATTTATCAGGCAAATGATAAAACTTATTTACTAAAACTAAATTTTCATCCTTAAGATTAGACTGTTTTACATTAGTATAAAAATCATTATCCGCATTAGAATTAACTATTGAAATTATTCTTGAAACTTCTTTTTCAGAATTACTATAATCTAAATAACGAGCCACATTTTTATTAATATAGTATTTCTCACTTACCAAAGAGGCAAGTAAGCTAGAAGCCTTATATTTCGTAAGATCATAACCAGAATTTATAATAGTAATAATATCGTTAACATCAGCATCAGTGTTTTTATTGTAGTATTCTAAATATTTTCGAAAACAATCCTCCTTATAATTTTTAGAATTAATTATATTGATAAGGGATCTATTATACTTCTTGATAAATTGATAATCATCTTCGGGAATTTTATCCAAAATAATTGCCACTTCCTTGGAACTGTATCCTAAATCAGCAAGTTTATCTTTAAAAGATGGTTTAGAAATAGTATGAAAATAATAGTATACTAAAGTACATGCAATAATAATTAAAAATATTAATATAAAAGGCTTTTTCTTTATTCTTCTTTTTCTTTTCTTCATATAAATACCTACTTATCTAAATAATATGCATAATATTCATCAAAAGTGAGACCGCTATCAAAAACTTTTTTAGCTAAATCTTCTCCCAAAAAACGATAATGCCAAGACTCATAAGCGTAACCAGTTAAGCCATCCTTATCCTTAGGATATCTCAAAATAAACCCATACTTATAAGCATTTTTAGAAAGCCATTCAAAGGCTTTAGTATTTTCAAAATTTTTCATACCAGCCCCTGGTGTAAAAATATCTAAAGCAAGACCAGTTTGATGTTCAGAATAATTTGGCCTAGCGGCAACTGAATCAGCATATTTTTGACCTCTTTTATCTTCATATTCTTCATATATCTTTTTTTGTGAGGCATAATCTCTATAAGATGAATTTACAATTAAAGTAATTCCATCTTCTTTAGCCTTTTTAGACATTTTTTTAAACGCTTCATAAACATCACTTCTAATACTGTTATTTGGATATGCATATTGATTACTCATTGAAACAATATCATCAGGAGCGTATTTGTCAGGCAAAGAATGGTATTTATTAACTAATATAGCATACCCCTTATTCATATCGGTTTTAGAAGTATGAGTATAATAATCATAGTTAGTATTAGTATTAACTTTAGAAACAACGAACTTATAATCTATACTTTTATTTTTGTAATTTTTTTTAATAAAAGAAACATATTCATCATACCTAGACCAAATAAAGTATTTTTGATTAGCAAGTGAAATTAGATATTTGTCATACTTTTTTAAAGCATAATCGATATAAGTTTTATCTAATTTAATAATTTCATTTATTTCCTCATCATTATATCCAATTTTTCCAAGTTTATATTCATAACTAGTATAGTGTTTATATAAACCAATCACAATAGAAAATAAGACGATAGTCAAAATTAGGCCACCAAGAAAAATAATCGGGCCTTTTTTTAATCTTCTTTTTTTCATATACCTCACCATCCACATTATAGCACACATTTACACATTGTCGAATAATGAAAATCTTTGAAGAAAATTACTTATTATAGAGAAATTATAAAATCAAAAAATAATTCATTTTCGAGAAAAAGTATAAATTTAATCTCGCTTTACAAAAATGACAAAAATGTAAGTCTTTGGAGAAAATTACCAATTTATAAAAATAGCAAAAACCACTAAAACTAAAAAAAACGAATAAAACTATACAAAACAAAAAATAAATGGTATAATTTTCTTGTAAAGTAATAGAGGGTGGTTAATTGAAATATTTAGGATTAGATTTAGGCACACGTTCACTTGGAATATCCATTTCAGATTTAACCAAAACAGTTGCCACAACATATGGCACAGTTCATTTTGAGGAAAAAGATTATGACGAAGCAATAAAAAAACTGGCCACTATTATTGAAAAAGAACCTATTGAAAAATTCATTTTAGGATATCCTAAGAATATGAATGGTTCAGAAGGACCCAGAGCTTTAGAAACGCTTGAATTTAAAAAGCTTTTAGAAAACACTTTTAAAATAGAAGTAGAGCTTCAAGATGAACGACTTTCTACAAAAGAAGCTTCTGGGTATATGATAAAAGCAGATATGTCTAGAAAAAAAAGAAAACAAAAAATAGACAGTTTAGCTGCGAATATTATTTTACAAACATATTTAGATAAGAGAAAGGGTGAAAAATATGGAAAATAATGAAGTTGTAAAATTTAAAGCAATTGATGATGAAGGAAGACAATTAGATTGTGAAGCACTATTTTTGTTTGAATCACCAGAGACTAAAAAACATTATATAGTATACACTGATCATTCTATTGATGATGAAGGAAATACCAAGGTATATGCTTCAATTTATAATCCTGAAGATTTAAAACAAGACGAAAATAATGAATTTGCTGCATTACCATTACAACCAATTGAAACAGAAAAAGAATGGAAAATAATTGAAACAATTTTAAACGAAATGCAAGCCCAAATTGAATCAGCTAATAGTCCTGCTGAGAATGCTTAATTTAGAGTAGGTCTTTACTATGAAAACAGTTCGCAGATTTTCATGGAGTAAATTCTTACTCTTTTTGCTATTTTTAACAATATTCATAATTGCTGCATTAATTGGAATATACATATTTGAAACTGGCCCAGTTAGTTCAGATACTTCACCAAAGGAAATAACAATTGAAAAAGGAGAAAACTATTATAAAATAGCCCAAAAACTAAAAAAAGAAAACCTCATAAAATCAATTACGTTTTATAAAATATATTTAAAGATAAATTCTCCAAAATCACTAGCTGCAGGCAATTATGAATTAAATGAAGCTATGGGCGTTAAAAAAATAGTAAAAACATTAAATGATAATAATAATCAAAAAATAAGTACAGTAAAATTAACATTTAGAGAAGGACTAAATATTAGAGGAATTGCAAAAATTGTCGAAGAAAAAACCAGTATAAGTGCTGATGAATTTATAAATAAGGTTACCAATAAAGAATATATTAAATCAATTCAAAAAGATTATTGGTTTTTAACAGATAGTATTTATAATGAACAGATATATTATCCACTCGAAGGCTATCTGTTCCCAGATACATATCACTTTGATGAAAAAACATTAAATTCTGAAATAATTATTAAAAAAATGCTTGAGAACACAAGCAACAAATTAGAACCATATAAAGAAAAACTAACTAATAATCAAACATATAGTATTCATGAATTATTTACTCTAGCCTCATTAGTAGAACAAGAAGGAGTAACATCCGAAGATAGAGCTTTAGTTGCCAGTGTTTTTTATAATAGACTGAAAATTAATATGGCCTTAGGAAGTGATGTAACAACGTATTATGCCGCTAAAAAATCACTGTCAGAATCCTTGACTAAAGCTGAATTAGATGATTGTAATGGTTATAACACTAGATGTGTCACTATGAAGGGACTGCCAGTAGGGCCAATATCGAACTTTAGTATAACATCTATTAAAGCCACTATAAATCCAACTCAAAGCGATTACTATTATTTTGTTGCTGATACTAACAAAAAAGTATATTTTACTAAAACCATAAATGAGCACAACCAAACTATTGCAAAACTAAAAAAAGAGGGAAAATGGGCAGCCTAGAAGCTATAGAAAAATACGCAAAAGAAAACAACATTCCAATAATGCAGCAAGATGGCATTGTTTTTCTAGAAAAATATATAAAAGATAACAATATTAAAAAAGTATTAGAAATTGGTTCTGCCATAGGATACTCTGCTATTAAAATGGCTTTAGTAAGCAACGACATAGAAATAACAACCATTGAAAGAGACAAAACGAGATATGAAATAGCCGTTAAAAACATAAAGGATTTAGGACTAAATAATCAAATAAATATTATTTTAGGTGATGCTTTAGAGATAGAAATAAAAGACAAATATGATTTAATATTCATCGATGCCGCCAAAGCCCAAAATATAAAGTTTTTTGAAAAATTCAAGAAAAATTTAAATGAAAACGGAACAATAATTACTGATAATTTAGATTTTCATGGGCTTACTAGCGACGTTGAAAGCATTAAAAGCAAAAATTTAAAAGCCCTAGTAAAAAAAATCAACAATTATAAAGATTTTTTAAAAAGTAATCAAGAATTTCAAACAAAGTTTATTAAAACTGGAGATGGAATATCGTTAAGTAAAAAAAATGTCAAAAATGACGAAAATATGATATAATGTATAATAGAAAAGGGGAATCGAAATGAATATAAGTAAAATTAAGACAAAAGCTGCTAAAAAACTAAAAGGAAATTATGGGGTAATAGTCCCAGCCCTATTAATTTATGCATTAATTACAGGAATTTTCTATACAACAGCCCAAGC
Organism: uncultured Erysipelotrichaceae bacterium; assembly: GCA_902783265.1. Taxonomy (GTDB): domain Bacteria; phylum Bacillota_I; class Bacilli_A; order RF39; family UBA660; genus Coprosoma. Next base: position 14,174 of record CACZQJ010000079.1, read on the forward strand.
AGTTTATAACGAAAGCGTAGACATATTATTTAATATATTAATTACAGGCCTTCTTTATATGGGATTATTAGAAATAGTAATAAAAATATCAAAAGGTGAAAAAACCAAAGTAGCTAATCTTTTCAGCAGAACTGATTTGTTTTGGAAAGCAACAGCAGCAACTATTATATTAACTGTTTTTACTTTAATATGTACTATATTAGAAAGTATTGCCGGCAAATCACTAATGACGTTTTTTGTTAACGAAGCCCATATTAACGTAATGGTTTCAGCCCTAATGATTATGATTGGAATTATTTTATGTTCAGCAATTGCCGTTTTCTATGTAATATTAATGGTATCTTGGTCTCAAGTATATTATATCTTATATGAAAATGAAGAAATGCCAGTTCTTGATATATTTTCAAGAAGCATGGACCTAATGGAAGATTATAAAATTGATTATTTGCTTCTTGAGCTAAGTTTCTTAGGATGGTTAATCGCCGGTATATTCACATTTGGATTATTATACCTATGGGTAATACCATACATGATGGTTACTGAAGCTAACTTCTATTATGAAGTCAAGAAAAAAGAAAAAAAACAAAGTTAAACCTCTAGTAATAGAGGTTTTATTATACAAAGTGGAACTTTTTAATTATTTTTGTTATAATCTATACACGGAGGAAAACTATGAGTAAAATTAGTGTAATAATTTCAAGCATGAAGCAAGCTAAAGATATCAAAAATAAGGTAGATGCCTATTTAATACCATTAAAAGAATTAAGTATAAACTATCCAAACACTTTTAGGGTAGAAGAAATAAAAGAACTAAAAAAATTAAATAAAGAGCTATTTGTTTTTATCAACAAAAATATTCACAATAATGAAATTGATAAATTAAAAGAAGCGTTAGAAAAAATAGAAAAATTGAATATAAACGGCATTATTTTTTATGACATTGCCTTAGTAGAATTAAAAACAGAATTAAAATTAAAAACAGATTTAGTGTGGCATCAAGAACATATGACAACAAACTATGCAACCGCTAATTATTGGTATGATAAAGGAGTAAAATACACCTATCTGTCATCAGAACTTACTAAAAGAGAAATAAAAGAAATAAAAGAAAAAGCAAAAGGAAAAATATTTGTTAACACATTTGGATACATTCCAATGTTTACATCAAGAAGACATCTAGTGAATAACTATTTAGATACATTTTCACTAAAAGAATCAGGAAACAAAATATATAAAGAAGGAAAATATTATTTTATAAATGATCTAGAAGAAGGAACATCAGTATATTCTGATTATATTTTAAACATTAAGGAAGATATTGACGCTGATTACATAGTATTTAATAGTAACCTAATAGATGAAAAAGACTTTATAGAAATATTAAAAGACTATAAAAACAATAAATTTAAAGAAGAAACGGGTTTCTTATATCAAGAAACAATATACAAGGTGAAGTAATATGCAAAAACCAGAATTATTATCACCAGCAGGTGATCTAGAAAGATTAAAAATTGCCTTACTATATGGTGCAGATGCCGTATACATAGGGGGAATGTTTAACTTAAGAGCCAATACCCCTAATTTTACAATTGACGATTTAAAAGAAGGAATAGATTATGCGCATAAATTAAATAAAAAAGTTTATGTGACAGTCAATATTGCTATGCACAACAAGGAATACGAAAAAATAACAGATTATTTAAAACAACTAAAAAAAATAAATGTCGATGCTATCATCATCAGTGACCCAGCACTTATCGATATAGCTAAAAAAATTGGTTTAACAATACACCTTTCTACTCAAAATTCAACCTTAAATAAGAAAGCTGTAAAATTTTGGCAAAAAGAAGGCATATCTAGAATAGTATTAGCTAGAGAGTGTACTAAAGAAGATATAAAAGACATAAAAGAGAATAACACTATAGAATTAGAGGTATTCATTCATGGCGCAATGTGCGCCTCATATAGCGGTAGATGTGTCCTTTCAAATTTTTTAACCAATAGAGATTCAAATAGGGGAGGATGTAGTCAAATATGCCGTTGGGACTTCGATTTGTATAGTGATAACAAAAAAATAGAAGGAGATAGGCCATTTACTTTTTGTACAAAAGACTTGTCGCTAGCAGACCATATCCCAGAGTTAATAAACTTAAATGTTGACAGTCTAAAAATAGAAGGAAGAATGCGCTCCGCATATTATATAGCAACAATCGTTAAAACATATAGGAAAATAATTGATGAATATTTCGAAAATCCTGAAGAATATAAATATAATAAAGAATATAAAAAAATATTAGACGATGTTGCCAATAGAGATTCAATTCCACAGTTCTTTGACGGAAATTTTGGAAAAGATGTCCAGTATTATAATGGGAGAAATGAAATGACCAATCAAGATTTCATAGGCATAGTTTGTTCATATGATGAAAAAAATAAATTGGCAAAGGTGCAGCAAAGAAATTACTTTAAAATTGGTGATTATATAGAAGTATTTGGACCTAAAACAACTCAAAAATTTAAAATAAATGAAATATATGATGAAGATATGAATAAAATTGAAATAGTAAGACATCCAAAACAAATAGTTTATATAAAAGTGCCAGAAAAAGTAGAAGAAAATTACATGATAAAATGTATTGACAAACATTAAAATATATAGTATACTTTGCAAGTAAAAATATTTAGAAAACCGAGGTGATAAAATGACAGAAGAAGTTTACGTGACCGAGCAAGGCCTAGAAGACATGAAAAAAGAACTTGAATATTTAAAAATGGAAAAAAGACCTGCAGTAATAGAAGCTTTAAAAGAAGCCAGAGCCTTAGGAGATCTAAGTGAAAACGCCGAATACGATGCTGCTAGAAACGAACAATCAGAAGTTGAAAATCGTATTGTTACACTTGAAAAACAGATCGAAAATGCTATTGTAATTCAAAACATAGGAAAAGATAAAGTTAACGTTGGAAATACCGTAGAAATAGAATACATTGAAGATGAAGAAAAAGAAAAATACACAATCGTAGGAATTAAAGAGGCTGACCCATTTGAAAATAAAATTTCAAACGAATCTCCAATTGCTAAAGCTATATTAGGAGCTAAAATAGGAGACATTAGAGC
>CACZQJ010000080.1 GCA_902783265.1 uncultured Erysipelotrichaceae bacterium
AATCAAGCAATTTTAGACAAAAACTTTTAAAGTTTCTCATCAAAATAGCAAAAGTAAATGTACTTTTGCTACCTATATATTTTATATTTTTTAACTACTTTTAAAAGCAAATTAAAATTAGAAATTTTTAAATTATCAATTGTTAAAACATTATCAAAACCTTTTAATTTAATATCTTTAATAAGATGATATTTAGAAAAAACATCAATAGCAAGCTGCATGTTAATAATATTTACATTACTAATCATATTATTTTCTATTACTAATATTCTCTTATTAATAAAACGCCTATTAAAACTCATTGGTCTCATTAAATCAGGTTTTGCATTTATTAAATAAGATTTATTTAAATCTAAAGTAACCTTATTAAATGACTTATTTTTTCTTAAATTATCATCTAATTTAACATGCTTTATTTTCTCAGAATCAAGATCTATAGATTTAATTTTTTTACCACTTAAAACTTCATTTAAATAAGCAAATCCTTTATTTAAAATAGGCTTTATACTATAAGATTTTTTCTTATCAAAACTACTATTTAATTTAATATTTTGAAGCTTATTCGAATTTAAACCAATTAATCTAAAATTATTAGATTTTACTATTTCATTTAAATAACTAAATTCCCTATTTTCAATAATTATTCTTTTAAAAGTTTTTTTCTTATCAAGACTACCATCTAATAAAACGTTTTTAGCTTTTTCGTGGTTTAAATCAAATAATTTAAATTTACTAGATCTAATTATATTATTTAAATAAACAAATCCTTTATTTAAAAAAGGTTTTATTCTATAAGATTTTTTTTCATTAAGTTCATTATTTAAATTAATATTTTGTGTCTTATTAAAATCAAGTTCAAATAATTTAAATTTATTAGACTTAATCATTTCATTCAAATAACTGAAATTTTTATTTTCAAGAGTAATTACATTATATAATTTAGGTTTCTTACTCTCTTCTAAACTTATAGATTCAATCTTATTTATATCAAATTTAAAAGGTTTTAACTTAGTTTTACCAGTTTTTATAGAATCTATAACATTAATAAATCCTACCTTTTCATTATTAATTTTAACCATTTTAAATGATTTATTTTTATCAAAGTCATCAGTTTGAACATCCATTTTTTTAGCATCTAATTTCTCAGTGATTCTATTAACCGCACTAATCACTGAAATAGAAATCATTTGCAAAACAAACACTCCAACAAGAAGCTGCATCAGACTAAGCACATCACTATTTGTATATAATGCATTACTCATATAAACATTAATTTTATTTATTTTTATGGTTATTAAGATTAGTACAAATAACATTTGAATAATTCCAAAAGATACATAATTAATAACTTTATTTATTTTATACATTTTTGTACTAAAAATAGCTATTAAAGCAAATATTGAAGTAATAAGTACAATACCAAACAAAGTAATAAAATTGGGAAAATACAAAACCATAAAAAGGCCATCCATTAAATTATCAAACAACTTAAAAATTACATCCCCAAAAGCAATTAAAATAGAAAAAATAATTATAAAATAAACTATTATAAATACTCTTTTGCCATGTTTTTTTTGTAAAAAATAAATAATTAAAGGCACAAAAAACAGTAAAGTAAAAAGAGGATGAGCTAAAATATTATCAAATAAAATTTTAATCTTATCCAAAAATGATAATTCTTCCATACTCAACACCTCTTTTCGCTAAAATATTCTATCACATTATAAAATATAGTCAAATTCTTTTATTTACAATCCTCCTAAATTTTATTAAAATTTTATTAACAAAATCTTTACCAACAATTTCTATAATAGTATTAGATTTATATGCCATAAATAAATAAATACATCCACCAACTACACCATACAAAATTATATACAAAATTGAAAAAAATCTACTACTCGAAAAATTAGGAACAAATAAATTTAAAATTGATAAACCTAAAACCATAATTATAGTACAAAGTACTACTTTAACAAATGTTCTAAATGCCCTAGTAAAACTAATATTTGTTTTCATCTTAACCTCGTGCATTAAATAAATAGATTCAAATATATCAATTATAATATTTAAAGTAATAGTTGCAAAATATGCTTCTAACCCAACTTTATTAAATAAATACATCATTGGGACATTTAACATTATTTTTAAAATGAGTGAGCCTAAAAGAGCCGTTACAGTTGCCTTAGTATTTGTCATAGCTTGATTAGTATTTACTAAAACAGAACAAATGGCAAGTGGTATTTGTGAAAATATAAGAAAACTAAATATAGAACTATTAAGCTCATTATAACCATAAAATACAGTCCACACCGCTTTAGACATAAAACTCATGCCTACTGCAAGTGGGATAATAACTAAACATAATATCTGTAAAGCCTGATTAATTTTACTATTAACTTCCTTCATATTTTTAACCGCATAACTAGAAGCAATAGTAGGAATCAGACTAGTAATAATTCCTGTAGATACAGCCATTACTATCATATTGAGTTTAGAACCCCAAGTAGATATAACACTAATGACATTTTCCGCAATTTTAGTAGTATATCCCAAATTAACCAAGCCTTTAACAACTGTAAACACATCAACATTTACAAATAAAGTCTCTAAAAGTGAAATGACAACAAAAGGCATTGCATAGAAGATAACCTTATTAACTAACTTCTTATCCGTAAACTTCATTTCTTCAGGAAGTCTCTTAGCTTCCTTATTTAATCCCTTAGCATTTTTTATTTTACTATGAACATAAAAATATGCAGCCAGCGCTCCTAAAGTCGCTGCAAAAACTGCAACCCCAACAGCTGTATTTAAAGATAAATGTAACACTTTCAAGCTCAAAAAACTACCAATTAAAATAACAGCCACTCTAACTATTTGTTCTAAAACATCCGCAATTGAAGACACCTGCATAATTTTATGTCCCTGCAAATATCCTTTAGATACACTTAAATGGGGAACTACAAGCACTGCCGTCGAAATAACTCTAATGACCATAGTTACATCTTCTATAGTATTTCCACCTTTAACATCGCCAATAATCAAATAAGCAATTTGTGGAGCAAATATAAATAAAACTAAAAACGAAATAATACAAAGGACAGAAATTATTTTAAGACCTATCTTAAACGTTCTTTCTTTAGTATTATAATAACCCATTTCATTAAATTCACTAACAACCTTACTCATAGCTACCGGAATACCAGAAGTAGCCAAATTTAAAAATATATTATAAATTGCATAAGCATAACTATATAAAGCTCCTCCTTGAGTCCCTATTATTGCATAAAACGGAATAACATAAACAAGTCCAATAACCTTACACAAAACAATACCAATAGTTGATATCGCTGCCCCAGCTAAAAATCCTGTTTTTTTCATTTAACCACCTACTTATATAAAATTAAAGCCGAAAAAAGATAAATTTGTTCTTCAGAAAAAACACCTATAGAAGATGAAAATTTAATATCAAATATTTCCGGCTGAACTTCATCTATAAAATTATTTATAGCTTCCTCTAAATCTTTTTCATGTCCTTCATCAAAAACTTTCACTTTCATTATATCACCAAATAAAATATAACAAAAATTATACCATAAAAATGTCAAATAAAGAGGAAATTATTCCTCTTTAAATTATCTGACAAATCTAATCCCTTTAGAAGGAATTTGTGGCATTATCGTCCTTGGATTTATCCTACCCTGATTTGCTGTATATGAATTAGCTCCATTCCAAGTGTTACCATCAAATAAATTTAAATGTAAATGCCTTGCCCCTGCACAAGCATCATTATCACCGCCAACCTGTCCTAAAACAGTATTAGGTGTAACATTTTGCCACTGACTAACTGAAACAGAAGCCATGTGCCAGTACGAAGTAACATAAGGATGATTATTTATTCTATGAAGAACATAGACAATATAACTACCGCAGTTTTTACCATTATCTTTATATGTCCCCCAAGGTTGAATAAGAACCACTTGTCCCAAAGCTACTGGATAAATAGGACCAGTACAACCACTACAGTATGAAAAATCAATTCCTTTATGATAGCTATTATCATAACTTCTCCAGCCAAAATCACTCGTTACATAACCGTGACTTATCGGCATATACGTTCCATTCGCACTAGATATTTGAATTCCTTTAACTGATCCAACACCGCTACTAGAATTAGCTACACTTCTACTTAGTCTATTCATACACTGACTCATTGTTTCACTCATTTTACATTTACTCATACTATTAATCATATCTATAGTAGCTTTATATTCAGTTTCCTTATCAACCATGCTTTTATTTAGGTCACTAATTTCTGATGAAAGTTTTGCTTGAAGCAAACTAAGTTCATCTTTTTTCTTATTAAGATCTTCATCTTTTTTATTAAGTTCAGTTTTCTTTGCATCAAGCTTCTTTATATCATTACCATATTCCTCAATTAATTTTTCATTATAGTCACCAAGCTGCTCAGCAACAGAAATTCTATAAATAAAATCCGTAAAATCAGTGGCCCCAAAAATATATTCTAAATAATTAGCTTCACCATTAGTTACCTGAACATAACTCATTATATCTTTCATTTGAGCATCTTTTCTTTCAATATCTGCTTGAATTTCTTCAATTTGTGAAGCTATTTGTTTTAGTTCCTCATTTATACGTTTTATTTCTCTTTCAACCGTTGCCATATCATTAATAGCTTTTTCCTTTTCCTCAGCCTTTAAAGCCTTTTCTGCCTTAGCTTCATTATACGCTTTTCGATTAGCTTCAGCCTCAGCTTTTAGTTCACCAAGCGTTTTTTCTTTTGCATAAATAGGTGTCACAAAAATATTAAACAAAAGTACAAAAATAATACCTAAAACAAAAAATCTTCTTTTCATCTAACCACCTTAACCTTTTAAAACTTTTACCGATTCTTTATAAAGAGGCATATATGTTGCGACTGTTTTCCAAAACTCTTTAGAATGATCGAAATGAACAAAATGACTAAGCTCATGAACAATAACATAATCAATTTCTTTCAAACTATATTTAATTAAGTTTGAATTTAAAGTTATTGAATTATCCCGCTTATTACACACACCCCATCTTGTTTTCATTTTTCTTATTTTAAGTTTAGGAAACGGTATCTTCTCATTAAATAAATTATAATTATAAGTAAGCCTTTCTGAAAAAATATTAATAGTTTCATTTTTTAACCATTTATCCAAAACTTTTAAATCTTGAACATATATTTTACCATCTTCTATTTTCATAATCTGAAATGGTAATAATATTATATCATACTTTTGACCCAAATAATAGAACTCACTATCCATTTCTGCATGCTTCTTTACTTTATTTAACGATTTTCTTAAAAAATCTTTTTCATTATCTAAAATGTTTTTAACATAATATTTTGTTGCTAAATAATTTGTTGTTACATATATAGTTAAATCATCCTTAATTTTAATATAAGTATTTTTATTTCGTTTTTTAACAACTAAAACCGTATATATTTCACCATCAAGTTTGTATTCAAATGTCATTATATCACCATAATCATTTTAGCATATTTTAATAAATTAACAAAACAAAAAGGAAATTTAATATCTTTCAAATATATTTATAAATAGGAAAATGTTTTCGATGAACCCATAATAAAATTAAAAAAAAGAAACGTATAAACGTTTCTTATAATAATGTTAGTATTCCACAAACTAGAAGCACTAATAAGAATGTTATTAAAACGAATCTCCAAATATACTTCATCCATTTGCCATAAGATACATCGAAATAACTTAAACCAGCAATCAAAACTACACTGGTTGGGAAAATCATCATTGCAACACCATATACTGATTGAATAAGAAGTCCTGCAATTGATAAACTAGCTGCATCAAATCCAGTAACAAAGCCAGAAAGATCTGCAAGTAAATAATATAAATCATTAAAGAAAAATCCACTAAATAATGCACTAACACCCGTAATAATCGGATTAAATCCATCACTAAGTTCAAATAATTTTCCGTTAATAGAATCAACTAAAGTTCCACTTCCATATTGTAATGACTGATATAAAACTCCTAAAATAACACTAGCAAGTGCTGCATAAATAGCTGTTGGCATCCATTTTTTTACACCAGCTATAAAACTTTCAATATAGTCATTAAAACTAAGTTTATAAATCTTTGAAATTACCATAGAAGTTACAATCATTAATCCTATAAATTCAACATTACCCCAATATCCAAATTGGCTAGCACCACTGAATAAACTTTCAAAAATTGCAAAATCTTTAATTTTAACGCCCATAACAGCATCATGCATATTGTTAAATACATCAATATTAAAACTATAATACCAATTATACATACCAACAAAAGCAACGATAAGCATAAGTATTAAAACTAATACTAAAGGCCATGTTTTAACAAAACTATCAGAAACTTTTTTAACAGGTTTAGTAACAGCTAAAGCTTTTGTATTTGTTTTTCTAGCAGGTTTCTTTGTAGTTTTTTTAGTACTAGAAGTTTTCTTGCCTTCTGTTTTTTTAACACTAGAAACTTTCTTAGCTTCTGCTTTTTTAACAGGTTTAACTTCTTTTTTTACTTCCTTTACCTCTTCTTCAATAGTAATTGGTTCTTGTTTTTTCCTTTTACTAGAAGAAAGTACTGTAAATGCAAGTAATGCTGTAAGTAAAACAAGTAAAATTATTTTAGCAACAATCTGGTTATTCATATCTAAAGATAAAATGTTTTTAGTATATCCTGTAATATTAAAACCATAAGTTGAAGCAACACTTCCAACAAGTAAACTTCCAACCGTCGCAGCTAAAACTGTAAGTTTATCATAATTCATTTTAAACAAAACAGCTGCAAATAATGGAACTAAAACGAATAATGGAATAATAAGTCCAGTAACTGATGAAAGCAATACAAATAAAACTACAGTTAAAACTAAAAACTTATTTTCTTTTTCATTAAAACGGCTTACTAATTTATTAGTTACACCTTCTAATGCTCCTGTCTTTTCCATAACTCCATAAAGTCCACCGATAACTGCAAATACCACACCATATAAAACAAAAGTAATAAATGCATTAACTGGCTTATTTACTAAATCAATAAGTCCAACTGGACTAATGCCATCAGTAGTTAATTTTCCTCCTGAATAAGTACCAACAGGAATAATCCAACTCATAAATGCAAATATTAAGAAAGATATCCCAAGTACCTTAAGTATATTTCTTTTCATTTCCTCTACCTCCCAAACACATTATATCAAAAAAACCTTATAATATAAAGTTTTTTTCAAAATTTTACCTTTTTTTCACTAAAAAAATAAATATGATATAATTATTAATGGTGATTTTATGAATACATTCCCTTATTCTAATACAAATAAAAGATACCATACATTAAACTACTTTTATAAGCAAAAATTTGGCTCAAAAGTATGTAAAATAAGTTTAAATGCTGGATTTACTTGCCCTAATATTGATGGGACAAAAGGCTATAATGGATGCATATACTGTTCCAAAATAGGATCAGGCGAATATGGCGGTAATCCTAAAGAAGATTTAAAAGTTCAGTTTAACAATATCAAAAAAATAATGGATAAAAAATGGCCAAATAGTAAATACATCGGATACTTTCAAGCAAGGACAAATACATATGCTCCCGTAAATATTTTAAAAGAAAAATATGAAACAATATTAAAATTGCCGAATGTCGTAGGTCTTTCCATCGCAACAAGACCAGATGCTATCTCAGATGAATGTTTAGAATATTTAAAAGAGCTAAATAAAAAAACTTTTTTAACTATAGAACTAGGACTTCAAACAATTCATGATAAAACGTCAAAACTAATAAATAGATGTCACGATTTAAAATGTTTTGAAGAAACATTAAAAAAATTAAAAGAAAATAATATTTTCACTGTAGTTCATATTATTAATGGCCTTCCATACGAAACTAAAGAAATGATGATCGAAACAGCAAAATATTTAAACAAAAAAGATATTGATGGAATAAAAATACACATGCTTTCTATTTTAAAAAATACCCCTCTAGAAACATATTATAAAAAAAATAAATTTCACATATTATCAGAAGAAGAATATATAGATATAACTATAGAACAGTTAAGACACCTAAATCCTAAAATAGTCATTCAAAGATTAACAGGAGATCCTATGATGGAAAATTTAATAGAGCCAAAATGGACAATAAACAAAATAAGCACATTAAATAATATTGATAAAAAAATGAATAAAGATAATATTTATCAAGGAGATAAAATAACCAGTGATTAATCACTGGTATTATTTTTGCTCGTTTTCAAAACAAATGACCCGCCACGTTAACTACAAAGCAGATGATAATTCCTATCACAAATGGGATTAAAAAAGATAAAAATGCCCACTTATTACTGCCAGTTTCTTTTTTTATAGTTAAAATAGTCGTCATACAAGGAAAATGTAATATTGAAAAAAGCATCACACATACAGCCGTCATTATAGACCAGCCATTATTTATAAATAAAGTCTTAAGTTCTACTAAATTACTAATATCAGTTATATAGCCTAAAGACATATAACCCATTATCATAATTGGAACAACTATTTCATTTGCTGGAAAACCTAGTAAAAATGCTATTAAAATAACCCCATCCATGCCAAGCAAATGACCGAATGGCTCTAAAAAATTAGTACATATTTTAAGTATTGATAACTCCCCTATATGAATATTAGCAAACATCCAAATAATAAGTCCAGAAGGTGCAGACACAGCAACTGCCCTTTTTAACACAAATAAACTTCTATCAAATATAGATCTAATTATTACTTTTATTATTTGTGGTCTCCTATAAGGTGGAAGTTCTAAAGTAAATGAAGATGCTTCACCTTTTAAAATAGTTTTAGAAAGAAATTTAGACACAACAAATGTAATTAATATGCCAAAAACAATAAATAAGGTTAATATAAATGAACCAAATAGAGTATCAGTAATTAAAAACATTGAAATAAGAGATATCAAAAGTGGAAATCTTCCATTACAAGGTACAAAAGAATTAGTTAAAATTGCAATTAGCCTTTCTCTAGGTGAATCTATTATTCTTGCCCCAGTAACTCCAACTGCATTACATCCAAACCCCTCAACCATTGTTAATGCTTGTTTACCACAAGAATTACATTTTTTAAAAATATTATCCATATTAAAAGCAATTCGAGGCAAATATCCTAAATCCTCAAGTAAAGTAAATAAAGGGAAAAAAATCATCATCGGCGGAAGCATTACAGCAACTACCCAAGCAAGCACTCTATATACTCCATATACCAAAGCATTAATAATAACACTAGGCAAATGAACAGCGGTTAAAAAATTAAATAAAATCTTTTCAAACTTAAAAAACAGATTATACAAAATTTGAGAAGGATAATTCGCGCCTACTATTGTAAGCCACAAAATTAAAAATAAAAGTAAAATCATTATAATAGAACCAGTAAATTTATTAGTTAAATATTTATCAATTATTCTATCATTTTTATCATAATTTTTTTTATTATAAGTTATAACCTCACTACTAATTTTTTCACATTCTAAAGATATGCATTCCATAACGATAGTTTCAATATCTTCTTTACTAAAGCCATTATTATAAAGATCTTCATTAATTTTATAAACTCTATCTCTCACATTTGTATTGCGCGCTAAATTAGTTTTAAACTTAAAATCAAAAGAATTTAAAAAAGGAATATCATAAGTTAATAGATGAAGAGCAACAATATCTTTATCTATTGATGTATTTGGAATTAAATCGTAAATTTTTTGGGTTTCGCTTTCTAAAAAATCATAATTTATTTTAAAAGTATTTTTTTTAAAATAAATAACTTCATTTAACTTTAAAAGAATTTCATCAACACCTTTTTTGCTTCTAGCAACAGTAGGAATAACAGGAACCCCCAACAGCATACTTAACTTATCAAAATCTATATCAATTTTTTTCTTTTTAGCTTCATCAACTAAATTTATCACAACAACAACTTTATTTGTAATTTCTAAAACTTGCATAACTAAGTTTAAATTACGCTCTAAAGCAGTGGCATCACAAACAACTATCAAAGCATCATAATCATCAAAATAAACAAAATCACGAGTAACCTCTTCTTCCTTAGAATGAGAATTTAAAGAATAAGTACCAGGCAAATCTTCAAATTCATAACGGATTCCATTATATATTTTTACCCCACTAAATTTTTGAGTAGTTTTACCTGGCCAGTTTCCTGTATGTTGGTGCATACCAGTTAAGGCATTAAAAATAGTACTTTTACCAACATTAGGATTACCAACTAAACCAATTCTCATAAAGTCACCTCAATATCAGCAGTATCTTCTTTTCTAATACTAATAACCGTTCCTTTAAGTTTATAAGCTGTCATACTTTTATTTTTTAAAACCGGCTTAATACTAATCCCCTTTAAAAAGCCTAATTCCATAAGCCTACGCCTTATATTTTCTTTAGCAATAACCTTTTTTATTACACCTTCTTCACCAATTTTCAAATCATTTAATTTCATAACATCAACTTACCTTCTATAATCATTATATGAAACTAAACAGTTAATGTTATAAATTTTGGACTTCATAAGTTGTAGTAAATATTCTATCATCTGAGCAGTATTCTAAAACATATTTGTCTTCCTTTTTACAAATAATCACACCAACACTATTTTCATTGTGAATTTCTTTGATATTTTTATCTACATAATTCATATACTTTTTTAACTTGTCCAATATGTTCGGCCTTCATTTTATTTACTTTTATTTCTACTACAACGAAACAATTAAATTTATAATTAAATAG
>CACZQJ010000081.1 GCA_902783265.1 uncultured Erysipelotrichaceae bacterium
ATAAACAAAAAAGATAAAGATCAAATCAAAAAAATGAATGACGCAATCATTCATAGAGGCCCAGACGATGAATCATATTATAAAGATGAAAACATAGCTATGGGGTTTAGAAGACTATCGATTATTGACCTAGAAGGTGGAAAACAACCAATGACTAATGAAGATGATTCTATGGTAATTACATATAATGGTGAAATATATAATTTTAAAGAAATAAAAGAAGATTTATTAAAAAAAGGACACATATTTAAAACTAATTCCGATACTGAAGTAATTCTTCATGGTTATGAAGAATATCAAGAAAGAATACTAGATAAATTAAGAGGAATGTTTGCCTTTGTAATATGGGATAAAAAAAGTGAAATACTATTTGGAGCCCGTGACCACTTTGGTCAAAAACCTTTCTATTATGCAAATATGAATGGAACATTTATGTATGCATCAGAAATAAAAAGCCTCTTACACCATAATGACTTCAAAAAAGAAGTAAATGAAAAAGCCTTAAAACCGTACTTAACCTTTCAAACATCAGTATTAGATGAAACATTTTTTAAAGGCGTTTATAAATTAAGGCCAGGACATTACTTTAAATATGATCATAAAATAAATAGAATGCAAATAGAAAAATATTATGACACCAATTTTAAACCAATGGTCCAAGATTTTGATAAACTAGTTGATCAAATAGATGATACTATTACAAAATCAATTGATTACCACATTATAAGCGATGTCCCAGTTGGAGCCTACTTATCTGGCGGAATTGATTCATCATATGTCGTTAGCTACTTAAAGCCTGATAAAACATTTTCAGTTGGTTTTGATTATAAAGATTTTAATGAAGTACCTATGGCCAAAGATTTATCAGATATGCTTGGAATTCAAAATAAAAATGAATTAATAAATGCTGATGACTTTTTTGAAAGCATCGATAAAGTACAATATTATGCCGACGAACCAACCGCTAATCTTTCAGCAGTTCCTCTATATTTCTTATCAAAACTAGCAGCAAAAGATGTTAAAGTAGTTCTATCAGGAGAGGGTGCTGATGAATTATTTGGCGGATATACATCTTACGATGAAGACAAAACTTTAAAAAAATACCGTAAATTACCATTTTTTATAAGAAAACTTATAAAAAACATTGTATCCCCTTTCCCAAGTTTTCATGGAAAAAACTTTCTAACAAAAGGCGGATCTAAAATTGAAGATTATTACGTTGGAAATGCCTTCATTTTTGATAACAAAGAAGCTAATAATATATTATCCCCTACTTATCAAAATGGTGTAACATATCAAGACATAACAAAACCATACTTTGATAAAGTAAAAGGAAGAGATGATGTAACAAAAATGCAATACTTAGATATGTATTTTTGGCTTCCTAACGATATATTACTTAAAGCTGACAAAATGAGTATGGCAAACTCTTTAGAACTTAGAGTACCAATATTAGATAAAGAAGTATTTAAACTAGCTAAAACAATACCTACAGAATATAAAATATCACATAATACAACCAAATATGCACTTAGAAAAGCCGCTTCAAGAAGAATACCAGAAGCTTGGTATAAAAGAAGAAAAAAAGGTTTTCCAGTACCAATTATAAAATGGTTTAGAGAAGAAAAATATTATAATATTGTAAAAGAAATATTTGAAGAAGATTTTACCAAAGAATTTTTCGATCAGAAAAAACTTTTAAAAATGTTAGATGAACATTATAAATCTAAGAAAAATCACTGTAGAAAATTATGGACCGTATTTGTATTCCTCGTTTGGTATAAAAAATTCTTTATAGATTTTGATAAAATAACTGAAGCCTAAAACTTCAGTTTTAAATTGAAATCAAAGCCGCACCACCAAGTGTGGCTTTTAATATAATAAAAAAGACTACTCAAATCAATAATTTATTAAATCAAAAATATCAATGTGAAAAATAGCTAAGTTATTAGAAATAAATCAGTCTGCATTATTAAAAAAAGCAAGAATATATAAATACTAAACAAATTTAGTATTTATATAACCTGCATTAGATTTTTAATATAAACTTCTTCAGCATCATCAATAATGCTATCGATAATTTGAATCTCAACTTTATCTTTTATAATTTTATCTATTTTTCTTGCCCCATATGTTTTATAATTTGAAAGTCTTAATATTTCATTATAAATATCCTTATCTATTTTAATCTTAATTCTGTTCTTATATTTGCCTTTTAAGTCATTAATTTTCAAATCTATTATTTTTTTAATATCATCATCATTTAAATAATTAAATTCAATAATATTATCTACTCTATTTATAAATGGTATTGAAAAATTTTCATTTAACTTTGACACTTCTGAATTTTGATTATTAAAGCCCACACTACTATTTAAATAACCAACATTAGAAGTCATTATTATAACCACATTATCAAATCTTACTTCAATACCTTTACTTGTTTTTATTTTTCCTTCATCAAGCACCTGTAAAAATAGATTAATAATATTACTATGCGCTTTTTCTATTTCATCTAATATTAAAACCGAATTTGGCTTGTTTCGAATTATTTCAAGTACATTATTATCATCATATCCAACATAACCAGGCGGCGAGCCGATAATTTTACTTATACTATGAGCTTCCTTATATTCACTCATATCCAGTTTAATAACATTTTTGCCAGCTAAATTTTTACCAAACAAAGTAGCTAAAGCTGTTTTGCCTACACCAGATGGCCCGACAAACAGCATAGAGTAACATTTATCATTAAACCCTAATTTTATTTTTTTAGCTATGTTTGTAACTTCTCTTATTGCTTTATTTTGACCAATTATATTTTGACTAAATAATTTTTCTGTTTGTTTAATAATATTTTTCTTTTCATTTAAAATTTCATAAACCGGCACAGATGATTTAAAACTAATTACTAAAGCAACATCCTCCTTAGTGATTTTTTTCCTTTTTTTCTTAAATAAATTTAGTTCCAAATTATTTATAGCATCCATAAGTTCATATTCTGTATTTTTAAGTTTACTAGCTTCTTCAAAATTGTTATTTAAAATAGCCGTTCTTTTACTACTAATTATTTCTTTTAATTTCCTATTTTTACATCTATAATTTCTTATATCATCGCTTTCTTTTAAATTAACCATTGCTGATACCTCATCGAGTATATCAATAGATCTATCTGGTTCATTTCTATCATATATATATTTTGAAGAAAGATTTATAATCAAATCAATAATATCAGAAGAAATAATTACATTATGAAATCCTTCATATATATCCTTTAAATTCATTAAAATATCTTTAACTGTTTTTTTAGAAGGTTCCTCTATTACAACTTTTTGAAACCTTCTTTCCAAAGCACTATCTTTTTCTATATACTTCTTATATTCTAAAGTAGTTGTTGCCCCAATACACCTAATTTTACCCCTAGCTAAAGCTGGTTTAAATATATTTGAAGCATCAATTGCCCCTTCTGCCCCACCAGCACCAACAAGTGTGTGAACTTCATCAATAAACAAAATAATATCATCATTTTCTTCTAATTCCTTTATTATTTTATTCATTCGTTCTTCAAATTCGCCCCTATATTTGGTCCCAGCCACAGCTGAAGCCATATCCAAACTTATTATCCGTTTATTTTTAAGAGATATTGGAGCTTCCCCACTTATTATCATATTAGCAATTTCCTCAACAATAGCAGTTTTTCCAACGCCTGCTTCACCAATCAAAACTGGATTATTTTTAGTTCTTCTAGAAAGAATCTCCAAAACTCTTTTTATTTCCTTATCCCTTCCAGTAACCGGATCAACTTCACCGTTAATAGCTTTTTTATTTAAATCTGTACCAAGTTCTTCTAATAACAATTTTTTTTCATTCCTCTTATTAATTAATTTATAAGAAAAATCATTATATAATTCATCTATATCAATGTTCATTCCAAGTAATATTCTAATTGCTACTCCTTCACCCTCTTCTAACAAACTAATAAATAAATGATTTATAGTAACAACACCGTCATTATTATCCTTAGCATCCATCATGGCATTTTCTAAAATTCTTTTTAAAAGAGGCGTATATAAAAACCATTCACTTGGTTTACTCCCCTTACCAATAACCTTTATAATCTCTTTTTTTAATATTTGATAATCTAAATTATATTTTTTTAATCTTTGCGCAATTTCATTATTTCCCTTTAAAATAGAAAGTAATAAATGCTCTGATGAAACATAGGGATGGCAAAGTTCATACATTTCCTTTTTTGCATTTATTAAAACTTTTCTAGCTTCCTCCTCAAAATTACCAAACATATTTTTCTCCCTTCATTACATTCTATGAATATCATGTGAATATTTGAAA
>CACZQJ010000082.1 GCA_902783265.1 uncultured Erysipelotrichaceae bacterium
ACTTCTAGAATAAAATCAAAAAAGACTTAGAATTTTTTCTAAATCTTCTTTTTATTGTTGTGAACTATTTGGGGTTCACTTCAAAAAAGCTTCTTTTCTATTGTAAATAATATTTAATTAAGTTATAATTAAACTAAAGTGGAGGAGTAAAATGAAGAAGTATTTATTAATTCTATTAAGTATATTTATACTTACAGGATGTGCAGAAAAAGAAGTTGTAAAATGTAATATCGGAAATAAAGAAGCCATATTTACATTAAAAAGTGGTATGATTAGTCATTATAAAGTAAATGGCATTCCTAAATCAAACTCAGAAATAGCTGAAATAAATGGAACATATTTTACTAGTTCAGTAACTAACGACGACGCCAAAATAGCTTTACAAAATTACGTAAACTCTTTAGGAGGTACCTGTGACTAAAAGAAAATTAAGAGTAAAAAGAATACTAATACTACTATTAATAATATTTTTAATTATAATTTTGGCACTAACAATACCTAAATTAACTACAAAAAAGGAAACAAAGAAGCAAAAAACACAAGAAGTAAAAGAAGAAGTAAAAACAAGCAAATTAAGCATGCTTATGGTAGGAGACGCTTTAATCCATGGATCTGTATATAGAGATGCCTATAAAAATGGCAAATATGATTTTTCTAGTCAGTTAGAATTAATAAAACCGATAGTAAAAAATTATGATTTAGCCTTTTATAACCAAGAAACTATTTTAGGTGGTACTGATCTAGGACTTTCAGATTATCCTACATTTAATTCCCCATGGGAATTTGGTGATAACATGCTAGATGCTGGATTTAATATAGTAAACCTAGCTACTAATCACACCATGGATAGAGGAGAAAAAGCCATATTAAAATCATGTGAATATTGGAACCCCAAAAAAGAAAAAATATTATTTGCTGGAAGTTACTGCAGCAAAGAAGACAGAGATGAAATAAAAATATTTGAAAAAAACGGGATTAAATACACAATGCTTTCATACACCTATGGAACTAACGGCATAAAAGTACCAGAAGGTAAAGAATACTATGTAAATTTATATAGTGATGAGAAAGCCAAAGAAGATATTGAAAAAGTAAGAGACAAAGTAGATTTACTTCTAATTTCTATGCACTGGGGAATAGAATACAAAACTGAGCCAACCGAAGAACAAAAAAGAGAAGCCAAATACTTATCAGATTTAGGAGCCGATATAATTATCGGAACTCATCCACATATCATTGAACCAGTAACCTATATAGATGATACCTTAGTAATTTATTCATTAGGAAACTTTATATCAGCCCAATCAACAAATAGCGATTATAATACAATGGTTGAACTTATGACTACTATAGACATTGTAAAAGAAACTAAAGGAAGTAAAAGCACAATAAAACTAGAAAATTTAAATAACGAATTACTTTATAATTACTATACAAAAGGTAGTGGTAAATGGTATAACTTTAAAGTAGTGCCATTTTCCGAGATGAATACAAATTATAACCCAGATTATAAAAGACTATATGACAAATATAGTAAAGTAGTAAAACTATATGATGAAAATATACCTGTTAAAGAAGCCGCATAGCTTCTTTTTCTTGACTTATAAAAAATTAAACATTATAATTAATATAGATAATACGGAGGATGGATTATGAGAACAATAAGAAGAAAACGCGGAAAAAGACAAAAACAAATATTAATATTAAGTACATTAGCTTTATTCTCAATATTAACAGTAGGCTATGCTGCTTTTCAAACTAATATAACCTTAACAGCAAAAGGTAATGTCCATCCAACAGCTACTTATACAGTAGAACAGCTAAAAGAAACTGCTGTGACAACAGGCGATGGCCTTTATACAGATCCAGATGAAACAGGTAGATATGTATTTAAAGGGGCAAATCCCAATAATTATTTAACACTAAATAATGAAACATGGAGAATAATGTCAATAGAATCAGACAATACTCTAAAAATAATAAGAGAAGATTCATTGGGCGATATTGTATGGGATCCTGGAAAAGATACAACAATATCCGGAATAACTACAAATGGTTCATTAGATGGGACAAGGTATTCTTCAGCATCTACTGATTATTGTTCGTCTCAAGAAGGCTGCAATGTGTGGGGTAATAAAAATACTATGCTTGATTCTTCTGGTAATAATGTTACAGCAATACGTGCATATACAGGCTCATCTACAACGTATAATCTTCCAAATGATGAAGCTTACGTAAATATCTACCTAAATGGTGGAACGTATGCAGGAGTTGCAGTGACCGGATGGTATCAAACGTGGTCAAGCAATTTAGATAGTAATATAGAAAGCTATATAGAAGATGAACATTTGTATAATGTTGGGTTAATTTCACAAACAAGTGGTCAGCTTACTGCCACTGATCTAGCTCAAGAAAAAAATTATAAATGGAAAGGGCGAGTAGGGTTAATGACCGCCTCCGAATATGTAAGGGCAAGCACAAATTCAGAATGTACCGGAGCTTATGCATACTATAATAATTCAGCTTGTTATAATGATGGAGCTTCTCATAATTATTTAAGGAAAACTACTCGAATTGGAACTATAACGGGCACCGCCGGTTACAGGTATTGGTCATTTTCTGCTTCATCTACTAGTGCTTCATTTGGATTTGTTACTAAAAGTAGTTTTGGAATTCGCCCAGTTTTATATCTATCATCTGATACAGTATTAAAAGGAGACGGAACTAGCAGTTCTAAGTTCCAAATAAAAGTTTAATAATTGTTAAAATTTTAAAAATAGAAGAAAATCTTGAAAATACTTTCGAGATTTTTTTTAATTTTTTTATAGGCTCGTACATATATTTAAATGGTGAATAATATGTTCTTTAAAAGTATTCATACAAGAATGAAATTAGTTTTAGTATTTATATTCATAATATTTATAGTTATTATATTAAGAGTATTTTATATTGAAGTAATTGATTATAAAAAGTTAAATAATTATGCCAGCAATCTATGGAGTAGAAATTTACCAATTAAAGCTGATAGAGGATTGATATATGATAGAAATGGTGTAATACTTGCGGATAATGTTACAACTACATCACTAGTAGTAATTCCAAATCAAATAAAAGATAAAAAAGATGTTGCTACTAAATTATCTCAAATACTAAATGTTAGTTACGATGATATGTATAAACATGTAAATAAAAAAACATCAATTGAAAGAGTACATCCAGAAGGAAGAAGACTGTCGTATGAAGTAGCAGACAAAATAAGAAACCTAAAATTAGACGGTGTTTATTTAGTAAAAGAATCAAAAAGATTATATCCTTATGATGGATATTTGGCACATACCCTGGGATTTGTTGGAATAGATAATCAAGGACTTTCTGGAATAGAACTAACATATAATGACTATTTAACAGGTGAAGATGGGGCCATTAAATATTTTAGTGATGCCAAAGGAAACAAATTAAAATTAACCGAAATTTATGAACAGCCTCAAAATGGCATGAATATAACCCTGACTATTAATAATGAAATTCAAACCTCTTTAGAAAGAGAATTAGGTAATGCGGTTACAAAATATAATCCCGATAGAGCTATAGGATTAGTAATGGATCCTAATAGTGGAGAAATACTAGCAATATCGGCAAGGCCTAGTTTTTCACAAGAAAACTATAAAAATTATTCAATAGAAGAAATAAATAGAAATTTACCTGTATGGGCCACTTACGAGCCGGGTTCAACATTTAAAATAATAACTTTAGCCGCCTCATTGGAAGAAAAAACAGTCGACCTAGAAAAAGAAACATTTTACGATAAAGGCAGTATAAAAGTAGAAAATGCGACTATTCACTGTTGGAAACATGGCGGACACGGTAAAGAAACATTTATGCAAGTTGTTGAAAACTCTTGTAACC
>CACZQJ010000083.1 GCA_902783265.1 uncultured Erysipelotrichaceae bacterium
AAGGTTGAATGAACAAAAGCTTTACCCTCTGGGACATTCTTTTTAACTTTACGTTTTCTTGCTTTATAAGCCATAATATCCTCCTTTTATTATTTTTTCTTATTAGCTATTGTTTTAGCTTTACCTTTACGAGTCCTTGCATTACTACGAGTACTTTGACCATGTACTGGTAAACCTTTTTTATGACGAGTTCCTTGATAAGAATTAATTTCCATCTTAGTTTTAATATTCATATTAACTTCACGTCTTAAATCACCTTCAGTTAAATATTTATTAACTTCGTCACGAATTCTAGCTAGTTCATCATTGTCCAAACTGCCAGCTTTTTTATTCTTGTCTATTTTAGCATCAGCTAGTATTTTATTAGATAAACTTTTCCCAATACCATAAATATAAGTTAAAGCTATTTCTGCTCTTTTATTATTAGGTACATCTACACCTTTAATACGTGCCATATTAACCTCCTTAACCTTGTCTTTGTTTGTGTTTTGGATTAACACAAATTACCATTGTTTTTCCATTACGTTTGATAATTTTACATTTATCACATATTTTTTTTACTGATGGTCTAACTTTCATAAATATTCCTCCTACCTCGTTACTCTATAGGTTATTCGCCCACATGTTAAATCATAAGGTGATAATTCAACTTTTACTTTATCGCCTAGTAAAATACGAATGCGATTCACACGCATTTTACCAGAAATGTGGGCTTTAATAACTTGATCATTTTCTAATCTTACTTTAAATCCGCCTCCTGGCAAAATTTCTTCGACTATTCCTTCAAGTTCAATGACGGCTTCTTTTGCCATCTTATCACCTCCTAGTTAATATTTCATATCCATCTTTGGTAACCAAAACTGTGTGCTCAAAGTGTGCTGATGGCTTATCATCAGCCGTAATAATTGTCCATCCATCTTCCAACATATAAATTTTTCTTGTTCCTAAATTTAGCATTGGTTCAACAGCAATGACCATACCTTCTTTTAAGATAGGTCCCGTTTTCCTTGCTCCATAATTAGGTACATCTGGATCTTCATGAACATCTGTTCCGACACCATGACCAACTAGTTCTCTAACTACACCAAGGTTATGTTCTTTAGCATATTTTTCCACAGCATAACCAATATCGCCAACATAACAACCATCATGTATAACATCTAAGCCTTTAAATAAAGCTTTTTCGGTATGCTCAAGCAAATATTTTTTCTCATCACTGATTTCCCCTACCGGATAAGTCCAAGCAGAATCTCCATGATAACCTTCATAGCAAGCTCCAATATCAAGAGAAATAATATCCCCCTCTTTTAAAGTTCTTCCACTAGGAATACCATGAACTACTTCATTATTAATTGATGCACATATCGTTCCAGGAAAACCATCATAACCCTTAAACGATGGAGTAGCTCCTCTACTTAAAATATATTCTTCGGCAATTTTATCAAGTTCTTTAGTAGTAACGCCCGGTTTTATAAAAGGTTTTAAATAATTATGCGTACTGCCGGTAATCTCACCAGCAACTCTAAGTTTTTCAATCTCATCTGAAGATTTTATAGTTATCACAAATTCACCTTTATAATCTCATCGACGTCTTTAAATACATCTTCGATAAATTTAGTTCCATCAACATGATACAAATTGCTACCTTCAAAATGCTCAATAATAGGAGCTGTTTCATTAACATAAACATCAAATCTATGGCCATATGTTTCTAAATTATCATCAGAACGAACCTCAAGTTCGTGACCACAGTCATCACATATATTTTCTACTTTAGGTTTACTTTCCTCAAAATTAATATTGTAAACACTAGAGCAATTAGGACATACCCTACGACCAGTAATTCTTTTTTCACCAATCTCTTTAGGTATATCAACAACAATAATTATATTTTTTAAATTATTTCTGCGGCACAAATCTTCATATATACTTATCTGTGATTCATTACGTGGAAAACCATCCAAAATAAAACCTTTCACACAGTCATCCTTATTAATTCTATCATATAAAAGTTTTGCCACGATTTTATTATCTACAAAAGCTCCGTCCTCAAGTTCCTTTTTAATAGCTTCATCTTCTACATTACGAAGAAGTCCACCAATAGAGATATGAGGAAAACCGTACTTTTCATAAATCATATTTGAAAGTGCTCCTTTACCAGCCGCTGGAGGAGCGATAAAAGTAATATTCATAATTATCATCTCCTCTTATAACTTTGACTGATTAAACTACTTTCAATTTGTTTATAAGTGTCCAAAATAACTCCAATAACAATTATAAGTCCAGTACCTCCGATAGATACTGTTGTTGGTAAATCTGTTACCATACTAAGTATATAAGGAAGTCCTGCTACAACTGCTAAAGCAATTGAACCAACAACTGTTAGCCTTATTAACACCTTATTAACATATTTTACAGTTTCATCACCTGGTCTAATACCAGGAATATATCCACCTGATTTTTGTAAATCTTCAGCCATTTCCTTAGACTTAATAACAATAAATGTGTAAAAGTAAGAAAATGCCAAGATAAATATTACAAATAATGCAAAGCCTGTTCCAGAAGATAAACTAAGCCATTTCTGAACAAACTTCATCATACTTTCATTTTTAGAAAATTGAGCAATAAGCGCTGGCACAGAAATAAGTGCAGATGCAAATATTACTGGAACAACACCAGCAGAATTTAGCTTAAATGGAATATATGTTTTTTTACTTCCAAACACATTATTAGTTTTATTCGCATATTGAATAGGAATTCTTCTTGCAGCAAGTTCAACAAAAAGAACACCCAAGACAACCACTAAATAAACAATAACAAAGAGTGCAAACAGTGCTACTCCAACAGCAGTATTAGCTGCCTC
The DNA here is from genome assembly GCA_902783265.1 of uncultured Erysipelotrichaceae bacterium. Classification (GTDB taxonomy): domain Bacteria; phylum Bacillota_I; class Bacilli_A; order RF39; family UBA660; genus Coprosoma. Next base: position 2,864 of record CACZQJ010000083.1, read on the forward strand.
CCCAACCAAGTTTGACCAAGCAATAGTAAACATATGTGGAGTAGTAGCTAAAATACCAGCCATAATTATCATTGAAGTACCATTTCCTAATCCTTTTTTAGTAATCTCATCACCAATCCATAAAAGTAAACATGTACCAGCAGTAAGAACTAAAGATACTTCAATATAATCAGACACTGTTCCACCTGCAATAAACGCAAATGAAAACATATATCCTTGTACAAAAGCTAAAACTATACCTAAAACTCTAGTTATTTGATTTAATTTATTCCTACCAGTTTGCCCTTGTTTAGCTAAATCTGAAAAATAAGGAATAATATCCATTTGTAAAAGTTGCATAATAATTGAAGCAGTAATATATGGCATAACGCCTAATGCAAAAATAGAAAAGTTTTGCATCGCACCACCGCCCATTATATTAAGCAATTCCAAAAATCCCATATTTAAATTAGAATTAACTCCAGGAACAACAACAGCTGTACCTAGTTTAAAAACAAACAAGCAGAAAAATGTAAATAATAGCTTGCTTCTAAGCTCTTTATTAGAAGCACTAAAAAATTGTCTAATTTTTTTCACAGGCTAAATCACCTCGGCTTTTCCACCTAAATCTTCAATTTGCTTTTTGGCAGAAAGAGAGAACTTATTAGCCTTAACATTTAATTTTTTCTTTAAAGTACCGTTTCCAAGTACTTTAATCCCATCTGTAGCTTTTTTAACTAATCCCATTTCTTTTAAAATTTCAGGATTTACTTCAGTGCCGTCTTCAAATCTATTAAGATCATCTAAATTAATAACCACATACACTTTTTTAAATCTAGCGTTAGAAAAACCTCTTTTAGGTAGTCTTCTAAATAAAGGAGTTTGACCACCTTCAAAACCTATTCTTACGCCTCCACCGCTTCTAGAATTTTGACCATTCTCACCACGGCCAGCAGTTTTACCAGTTCCGCTTGCAGGACCCCTACCAACTCTTTTACGGGCTTTTGTAGCGCCTTCAGCAGGTGTAATAGTATGTAACTTCATTATAATTCCTCCACTTTTTTACCACGTAGTTTTGCAACTTGCTCCGCAGTTTTTTGTTGTTTAAGTGCATCTAGTGTGGCATACGCCATATTAATTTTAGTACTTGAGCCTAAAGATTTAGATAAAATATCTTTAACACCTGCAAGTTCCAAAACAGTTCTAACAGGTCCTCCTGCTTTAACTCCAGTACCTTTTACAGCTGGTCTTAATAATACTTTACTAGCTCCTCTTGTTCCAATAGCTTCATGTGGGATAGTATTTCCATCAACAATGGCAACTCTAGTAACATTTTTAGTGGCAGCAGCAACAGCTTTTTTAATAGCAGTTGGTACCTCGGCAGCTTTTCCAGAACCAATACCAACACGACCTTTACGGTCTCCAACAACAGCTGTAGCCGCAAAACGTAATTGACGACCACCTTTAGTTACCTTAGTAACACGGCCAATACTAATAACTTCTTCGTCAAATATTTTTGGACGGGCTTCTCTTTTTTGTCTTTCCACTTTTTTCCCTCCTCTAGAAATTTAATCCATTTTCTCGTGCTGACTCAGCTAAAGCTTTAACACGACCATGATATAAGTATCCACCTCTATCGAATACTACATTTGTAATCTTTGCTTTTTTTGCTCTTTCAGCAAGTAATTTTCCAACTTTAATAGCTGCTTCTACATTTCCACCTTTTTCTAATTTTAATTCTTTATCAATTGAAGAAGCACTTACTAAAGTTTCACCTTTAGTATCATCGATTATTTGTGCGAAAATATTACTATTTGATCTAAAAACATTAAGTCTTGGAAATTCCGCTGTACCAGACACTTTATTTCTTACTCTTGTATGTCTTGCTTTACGCACTTCATTACGATTTACCTTTTTAATCATATTCTTCTTCCTTTCTATTAAGCAGCTTTCTTACCAACTTTACGAATAA
>CACZQJ010000084.1 GCA_902783265.1 uncultured Erysipelotrichaceae bacterium
AAAACTATCCACCCATAAGTTCTTATAAGTGAATTAGTTAAAAAAGGAACCATTACAAGTTTTATCATTAAATTTCGCATCTTTTCACTTTTATCTCTTAAAAATATAGAGAAAGGATAAGATATCAAAATACACAAAAACGTCGCTGTTAATGCTATAAAAGAAGACTTTAAAAATATTTTTAAATAAGTTATATCAAAAATAGTAAAGTAATTATCCAAAGTAAAATTATAAATTATTCCACCATAAGAATCATTCTTACAAAAACTTAAAAACAAAATATAAATAAGTGGAAGTAATATTAAAAGTAATGCATAAATAATAACCGGAGTCAAACATACAAATTTAAAAAAATTATTTTTCTTCATACTACCTCTCCCTAATTGGAATAACACTATCTTTTTCTATTTTTAAATAAACCTCATCTGACACATTATATAAGACATTACCTTTAGCAGTAACCTTAAGTTTAAACTTGTCTCCAGCACTAACAACTAACTTAGTAATAACACCATCATATATTAATTCTTTTATAGTTCCTTTAATGCCTCCTTGTAAAACATTTTTAGAAATTTTAATATTTTCCGGCCTTATCATTATATTAATTTTATTACCAACCTTATCACTTTCTTTTTTGTCAAAAATTAATTCTATTCCGTCCTTTGTTATTACATGTATTGTTTCATTTTTAACACTAGTAATTTCAGATTTAATCAAATTAGACTCTCCAATAAAATCTGCCACAAAAGCTGTTTTTGGATTTTGATAAATATTTTGTGGTGTATCATCTTGTTGAACTTTACCTTTATCAATTATAACTATCCTATCACTCATAGTTAAAGCTTCATCCTGATCATGGGTGACATAAATAAAAGTTAATCCCAATTTTTTTTGAAGTTTTTTAAGTTCTACCTGCATCATTCGTTTTAGCTTTAAATCAAGAGAGCATAAAGACTCATCTAATAAAAGAACCTTAGGATGCATTACTATTCCTCGCGCAATTGCAACTCTTTGTTGCTGCCCACCAGAAAGCTGCTCAGGAAACCTATCTTCAAAGCCACTTAATTCAACCAAATCTAAGGCTTTTTTTACTTCTTTATTTATTACATCTTCCTTTTCTTTACGCATTCTAAGACCAAATGCTACATTTTCAAATACCGTCATATGTGGAAATAAAGCAAAATTTTGAAAAATTGTATTAACCTCTCTTTTTTCCGCACTTATCTCAGTAACATCTACGCCATCAATATAAACTTTTCCATCAGTAACATGTTCAAGCCCTGAAATCATTCTTAAAATAGTAGTTTTACCACATCCAGATGATCCAAGCAAAGTCACAAATTCTCCTTCATATATGTCTAAACTTAAATCTTTTATAATGTATTTTCCTTTTTCATAACATTTACTAACACTCTCAAGCTTAACTATTGGCTTCACATAAATCACTCTCCCTATTTTAATTTCATGATACCACACTTTAATCCAAAAATAAATATAAAGCTAAATAGTTTATCAATAATGTATTTAACAAATAAATGCCACCAGTTTATAGATAATTACCCAAAACATTTTAAAAAAACTAGAATATAATAATATGAAAAAGAAAGGAGAAGATATTTTGAAAAAAATTATTATAACTTTTATAATAATCGGGTTAATAATTACTGGATTTTTTACTTTTAGAAAAAAAGAAAATACTAACCTTAAAAAAATAAAAGTTGGTGAAGTTACCCACAGTATTTTTTACGCACCACAGTACGTTGCGCATTCTTTAGGTTATTTTAAAGATGAAGGTTTAGATGTAGAAATAATTCTAACATCAGGCGCTGATAAAGTTACATCAGCAGTTTTAAGTGGTGATGTACAAATAGGTTTTTGTGGAAGTGAATCAACCATATATGTTTATAATGGTGGAGAAAAAGATTATTTACAAAGTTTTGCTGGACTTACCAAAAAAGATGGAAGCTTTTTAGTGTCTAGAAATAAAACAAAAAATTTTAAATTAGAAGATTTAAAAGGAAAACATATAATTGCCGGAAGAGAAGGCGGCATGCCTGCCATGACTTTAGAATATGCATTAAACAAAAACGGTATAAAAAGTACAGATTTAAATTTTGATACTAGTATCGATTTTGCATCAACTTCAGGTGCATTTATTGGTGGAACCGGAGACTATGTATCACTATTTGAACCAACTGCTTCCGAATTTGAAGAAAAAGGATATGGACATATTGTTGCTTCAATAGGAGAGCTTGGTGGAAATGTACCATACACTTCCTATATAGCGCGAAAAAGTTATATTGAAAAAAACAAAAAAACCATAGAAAGTTTTACTAAAGCGATCCAAAAAGGACTAGATTATGTTCATAATCACAAAAACAGCGAAATAGCTGAAATAATTAAGGATTATTTCCCAGACACTGATACAAAAACAATAGAAAAAATAATTAAAAGATATAAAGACATTGATGCTTGGAATAAAAAGACAAAAATCAATAAAATAGATTTTAATCACATCAAAGAAATAGTGAAAAACGCCGGCAAATTAGACAAAGATGTACCTTATTCAAAACTAGTATATACAAAATAAATGGATATTTTAAAAATTAAAAATCTAAGAAAAACCTACCACACTAAAGAAAACGAATTTTTAGCTGTGGATAATTTTTCTTTTAATTTAAAAGAAGGTGAATTTGTCGCTATTGTTGGACCAAGTGGATGTGGAAAAAGCACTATTCTCTCGATTTTATGTGGCCTAGACAAACCATCATCCGGAGATATAAAATATAATAAAACACTAAACTTTGGATATATGCTTCAAAGTGATAACCTATTTGAATGGCTAACAGTTTATGATAATTGCTTATTAGGCCTTAACATTAAAAAAGATTTAAAAAATAAAAATTACGTTGATAAATTACTCAAAACATATGGGCTATGGGATTTCAAAGACTCATACCCATCAAATCTATCTGGTGGCATGCGTCAGCGTGCTTCATTAATCAGAACCCTTGCCATAAAACCTGATATTCTCTTATTAGATGAGCCATTCTCTGCTTTAGATTATCAAACACGCTTAGCCGTATCAGATGACGTTTACAAAATAATTAAAAAAGAAGGTAAAAGCGCAATAATGGTAACTCACGATATTTCTGAGGCCATTAGTATGTCAGACCGTATAATTGTACTTACAGATAGACCGAGTACCATAAAAAAAATATACACAATAAATTTAGAAAACAAAAAAACACCAATAGAAAATAGGAAAGACAAAAAATTTGCCTATTACTATGATCAAATATGGAAGGACATTGAATGTCATGTCTAAAGAACATAAAAATTATTTAAAAAAAATAAAGAGTGAAAAAATTATTATTAAAATTATTCAAATACTAATAATACTAATAATTATATTCATTTGGCAGTACGCTGCAAACAAAGGTCTTATAAACACATTTGTTTCATCAAGTCCAGAAAATATATTAAAAACCATTATTAAACTACATAAAGATGGCTCACTATTTCACCACATTTGGATAACTTTATATGAAGTAATAGTCAGTTTCATTTTAGGTTCAACTATTGGTATAGTAATTGCCGCTATACTATGGAGATATAATTTTATTTTTAAAATTATTGATCCATATTTAACCGTATTAAATAGTATGCCTAAAGTATCTCTAGGCCCAATAATCATAATTTTAGCCGGAGCTAGCACAAAATCAATAATTATTATGGCTTTATTAATTTCTGTAATAATCACAATTATAAATATGCATCAAGCTTTTAAAGAAACTGATAAAAATAAAATAAGATTACTCCAAAGTTTTAACGCAAATAAAAGCCAAATTTTTTTCAAACTAATTTTACCAAGTAACTTCAACAACTTAATAAATACATTCAAAGTAAATATTGGTCTTGTTTTTATAGGAGTTATTATGGGAGAATTTCTTGTATCTAAAGCCGGCATAGGATACTTAATAATGTATGGATCACAGGTATTCAACTTAAACCTTGTAATGACAGGAATTATAATACTTGCAGTCATGGCAAGCGTAATGCATTACATAATTATTTTTATTGAAAAAAAACTGTTTTAATCAAACAGTTTTTACTTTAAATTTTCATATAAATCTGTCCACGCAACATATAGCCAAAAGCCAACAAATCCAGTTGCAATCAAAAGTGGAACGCCAAAAATTAATATAACTATATACCAATAATTTAATAAATCTGTTCTAAATGAACCCCAATTAGTTTGATAAGCAAAAATGAAAAATCCATAAACACAAAGTAATGCAATCACAAGAAGTAAGCATCCTCCAAATGTTAAGGCACTTTCAATTAAAGACTTGTTACCTTTTTTAGTATAACTACTTATAGAATTAAGTAGCTTATTCTTGTTTTCTTGTGACATATAATCACAAGCAATAATTCGTTCTTTTTCCGCACTAAGTACACTATCTTTCGCATTAATTTGCGTATTATAATAATCATAAATTTTATTATTAATAGAATCTTCAATTACTTTTCTATCACCATCTAAAACATTATATAAGTCAAAATTCTTACTATTATAATCACATTTTTTATTTTCTAAATAATAATTATATTCACCATCGATTAATTCTTTCTGAAAATAATCAGAAAAATCAACTTGCAAGCCATAAGTTTCAACAACTTCTTTAAAATTATTATATTCTTCTTCTTTAATATCATTAAATATAGGAATCCAATTTTCAATGTCAATTGGATTTTTTTCAATATCTTTAACATGATTATAAACATCACGGCTAAAAATACCATTTGTTTTTAAAACTAACAATTCCATTAAATCATCATTAAATTTCATCGTAACATTATCAACTAAATTACAAAGTTCCTTAACTGTTTGATTTTCAGCAATATTCTTACTAGATTGCTCGTATGAAGCAGATAATCCTGCATTACAAGCAAAACCTGCACTAACTTCAGCTTGACTCATTGATGACCTTGTCGTCGCATAAGAAAGAACCATAGAACCCCAACTTGGATAATGGTTTGTTGTTACAAAAGTGTGCTTATCGGCCACACTCGCTTCAGCAACAACCTGACTATTAAGTTGATTTTGAAAATTAATCGCATCCATATGAGCATTAGAAATTTTAATTTGATATTTATCTAATATTTTCATAACATTTTCACTTAAACTGTTAACAGCGCATCCAGACAAAGATATCAAATTTTGAAGTAAAGCCTCATTAATATCAAATTTATCCATAACATATTTAATAAAATCCGTTACATATATTTTTCCAGCACTAATAGTATACTCGCAAAGCTCTGAAATACTATCATCTGAAAATCCCTTATCTCCAGCTTCTATAATTTTAGTTTTAATATCAAGTCCATATTTTAAACTAGCATACAAAACATCAGTACTAAAAGTTTTCGTGTGTAAAATATCCTCAGCTATTGGGATATTTTTCCCACATATTGGCCTTATTTTACTTCAAAACCTTTTCGATAATCAAAACCATAATCATCAATATATTTATAATTATTTGCTATACTGCATCCCATACTTAGCAAAAAATTATCGCGAATTTCCTCTAAATTCATAATCTCACTCCCTATTTTAACTATAGTATATCTAAAATATAAAATTTTTTCAACAAAAAAATAAGTTATTAAACTTATTTTAATTCAGCAGTCGCTTTTGCATTCAAACTAAGATCTGCTTTATACCCCTTAGAATAAGCATAATACCCAGCTGCTCCTATCATTGCTCCATTGTCTGTACAATATTTTATTTCAGGAATTGTTAAATTAATATTTTCTTTATCGCATTCTTCTTTTAAACGCATTCTAAGGCCCTTATTAGCCGCAACTCCGCCAGCAACAATCAAATTATTAACCTTATAATCTTTTAAAGCTTTAATGGTCTTTTTAGTCAAAATTTCCGTAACTCTATTTTGGAATGACGCTGCTAAGTTTTCTTTTATGATTTCCCTCCCTCGTTGCTTTTCGTTATGAACTAAATTTATAACCGCACTTTTCAAACCACTAAAACTAAAATTGTAACTATCATCATTTAGAGGTAGTGGCAAATCATAAGTATCCATTCCTTCAAAAGCAAGTCTATCAACATTAGGCCCGCCTGGATAAGGAAGTCCGATAACTCTAGCTACTTTATCATAAGCTTCACCAACCGCATCATCTAAAGTTCCACCCAAAAATTCAAAACTATAGTCCTCTTTCATATAAATAAGTTCAGTGTGTCCACCACTAACTACCAAAGCAATCAAAGGAAAAGTTAAAGGTTTAACTAAATTATTAGCATAGATATGTCCTGCAATATGGTGAACAGGTATTAAAGGCTTATCATATATAAATGAAAGTGTTTTGGCAGCCATAAGGCCTACCAAAAGTGAACCAATAAGACCTGGCCCAAAAGTAACTGCGATAGCATCAATATCCTCCATAGACATAGAAGCCTTTTTTAATAATTCATCAATAACTATTGTGATATTTTCAACATGCATCCTACTAGCAATTTCCGGAACAACTCCACCATAATACGCATGTGTATTCATTTGTGATAAAACTACTGTAGCAACCTCAATAGTACCATCTTTTATTATACTCATGCTGGTTTCATCACAACTAGATTCAATACCAAGTATATACATTTAAATCACCTTCATTTTCTTAACCATCAGATAAGCATCCGCGCCATCATAATAATTTTGCCTAATTGCCTCTTTTGTAAAATCATTTTTTAAATAAAAATTTATAGCCCTTTCATTATTACAACTAACTTCCAAGCTAACGGTATCTACATTTTTAACAATAGAAACAAATTTATCAAAAAGTTCTTGCGCGACGCCCATCCCTCTGTATTTTTCATCTACTGCAATATAATTAACTTCAGCTTTTTCATAGATAATACTAAAATCTATAAAGCCTATAATAACTCCATCTAAAAAATATGCATAAATAAATTCAAAAGGATTATTACTCAATCTAAATTTTGGAAAAAAATTAATCGCGTAATTTAAAATATCAGTAGAATTTATCCTCTTAATTTCCCTCATCTTGAAGTCTCTTTTCCTCCGCTTCAGTTAATTTTAGATAATTCGGATTAAGCATATGTGGATTAACTGGTGTATCATTTTCATGCTTTTTTATAATTTTAATTAAATCCAATTTAGGTTCAAAAGTTTCAAAGGCAAACTTATCAAAACTGACAAAAATACCCTTCAAACCACTTTCACTAAATAAAACATAATTATCTTTATAAATTACATCAAGATTTCTATCATATCCGCCAGCATAAACATATCCACGCCTTGCATCTATTAAAGGAAACACCTTTTCATCATAACCAGAAGCCATAACTTCCAAAGAAGAAATAGGGACAGCTGGTATATTTAAACTATAAGCCATTACTTTAGCAACAGTAAGTCCAACCCTAATTCCAGTAAATGAACCAGGTCCATTAACTACAAATATTTTATCAATATCTTTAGGTTTAATATTAGACTTTTTAAAAGCTTCATCAATAACTGGCATTATTTTATAAGAAGTTTCATTACCGTCATTTTTATTATATAAATAAGTTATTTTACCATCAATAATAATAGCGACCACTAGATTAGCAGTCGCAGAATTTATAAATAAATATTTCAAAATACCGCCTCACATAATTCTTCATATTCAGATCCATGTGGAGTAACAACTAAAATGCGAGAATTTTCGCCAGCTATTTTAAACTTAATATCTAATCTATGTTCAGGTAAAATATCTTTTATAGTGTTTGCCCATTCGATTATAACAACGCCACCCTTGTTATAATAGTCTTCAATACCTACACCATCTACTTTTCCATCCAAACGATAAACATCCATATGATACAAAGGAAGTTCGCCTTCATATTCTTTAATAATTGTAAAAGTAGGTGAAGTAACTATTTCATTAACTCCAAGCGCATTAGCAAAGCCTTTTGTAAAAACAGTTTTTCCACTACCAAGCTCCCCGTTTAAACAGATGACCATATTTGGAAACTTTTCTGATTCTAAATTTTGAGCAAACTCAATCGTATCCATTTCACTACGCATTGTAAATTTGTATTCCATAATATCACCAAAACAATTATATCAAAAAACAGATATATAATACAACATTTTTAATATTATTTTAAATAAATTTAACCGTTAGCAAAAAGTTAAAATATAACGAACAATGACACATCATTGCTTTTAAAATATGGGAAAATATTAGTAGTGGTGATAACATGGAATTTAATAGAAATGATGAAAACTATGTATATGGTTTTATTGGTAAAAACATTAAAAAATATAGAAAACAAAAAGGATTAACTCAAGCAAAATTAGCCGACCTTTCCAACTATTCAAAACAATTTATTTCCAATATTGAAAATAATGTTCATCAAACATTTTCAATAGGAACACTATGGCGATTATCATTAATACTAGAAATAGATATGTATAAATTATGCATTGAAGACACAAAAGAAAAAGAAGAAGTTATATAACAAAACCCTAATTGAAATAAAGTTCAACTAGGGTTTTATAGTACAAAAAAAGAATTTGCAACTTCCTATTTTCGCTTAACACTATCGTTGGCGTTAAAGTGCTTAACTTCTGTGTTCGGTATGGGAACAGGTGTATCCACTTTGCTATCGTTACAAATTCAAATAGAGAAATAATTCTCTGAAAACATGATAATGTGTTAAATATCTCTTAGTAA
>CACZQJ010000085.1 GCA_902783265.1 uncultured Erysipelotrichaceae bacterium
AAAGTAGATGAAGTGTTTGATCCGTCAAAAGGTATTGATGAAATGATAGATTTTTATTTAAAAAAAGGATACACACTTGAATGGATATTTTGATGAACAAGATAGTGAAGAGGCAAGATATAATCAAAGAGTTAATTTAAATAATCAAAGAAATGAAGATTATAAAAATGGTAATTATGCATTAGCAGGTGGTGTAATTGATCCATTACCAGACGATGCTCCAGAATTTTTACAAGGATATCATGCTTATTATAAGACGCCAAGAGGATATCATGAGAGAAGCTTAAACTCTAATAATGGATGGGCAATTCAAACTAATACTTCTATGATGAATGTTAGATTATTTCATTATTCAAAGGAAATAAGAACTGCAGTAATGATTGTTCATGGAGATAAAGCTCATTCATTTTATATGGGCAAAGATGCTTATAATGATATGATTAATGGCAGTAAGTATGCTAGCAATAAAGAGCTATTTGTCGTCCCTGGCGCAACGCATACAGATTTGTATGATCAGAAAGACAAAATACCATTTAATGAAATTGAAACATTTTTAACAAATAATTTAAAGTGATAAAAATTGCCAAAGACTTAAAAAATATTATTAAAGAAGAAAATGTTTTTTCGTAGTATAATTATTAATGATATTATATTGGTCTTATAATAAATATTTATTATAATGGAAAAATGATAGTACATGAAAGTTTGCAAAAAACACGCTTATAGTTAACATGATTTCGGATGATGCAAGAAATAGCAGAGCTTCGTGCAAAATATAGTTTTCATGTGAAAGTATAAAAGTTTACGGAGGTTAAGTAATGAAAAAATTATTTGGAAAAATAAATTTAAATTGGAAAAAATTAATTGTCTTTGCCATTATAGCAGGTATATATACTGGAATTATGGCGATGATTCCAATTACAAAAAATACTTCATTTGAAGATATTAGTATATCATTTGAAGTGTGGATATTATTTGGTATTCTTATTATTATGAATAGTAAGTCAGCAAAGGACGCTTCATTGAAATGCTTTATTTTTTTCTTAATAAGTCAACCACTTGTATATTTAATTCAAGTTCCATTTAGCTATATGGGATGGCAATTATTTGGATATTATAAATATTGGTTTATATGGACGTTGTTTACAATTCCGATGGGTTATATTGGTTATTATATGAAAAAGGATAAGTGGTGGGGCTTATTAATATTAACACCTGGATTAGTATTTTTGGGAATTCATTATAGCCGTTTTTTAGGTGAGACTTTATTTAATTTTCCATATCATTTATTGAGCTGTTTATTTTGTCTTATAACTATTATAATATATCCAATATACATTTTTAAAAATAAAAAAGTTAAAATAGCGGGTATTATAATAAGCATATTAGTAATAATCGCGATGACTGTTATATCACTTTTAAACCGAATAACATATAATACAACTATATTAACAAATGGTGGTTCAGCTGGTGCGGTTTTTGACAGTAATTATAAAGTGTATTTAGAAGACGGCAAATATGGTGATGTTCATATAGAGTATGATGAAGGTTTAGAAGATTATAAAGTAGTTGCAGAGTTTAAAAAAGCAGGTAAAACAAAGTTAATAATTGAAAATTCTGAAGGAACTAAAACGGTATTTACTATTGTTATTAAAAGAGATAGTTGCGATATAATTAGAAAGAAGTGACAAGTTTGTCCTTTTTTTTATTAAAAAATAATACCAAAATCAATATTTTATTAAAGCAAGAATATCGATGTGAAAAATAGCAAAATACATCACTCGGCAACATTAGAATACAAAGCAGGAATAAAAAAGAGAATGCTAAGATTTTTTCTTAACTTTTTTGTGTTATAATCTTTTATGTATGGAGTGTTGTATATGAAGAAAATAAAAAAACTTTTTAAATGGGATTTTAAAGATTTAGGTATGGTATTACTAGGTTCATTTTTATTTTGTTTTGCTATTAACTTTTTTGTGGTACCAAATAATTTATATACGGGCGGGGTATTAGGTTTAGCCCAGTTAATGAGAAGTATTTTGATTGAAGTATTTAAAATAAAAATAAAATTTGATTTTAGTGGTATTATTTATTATTTAATAAATATTCCTTTATTTATAATGGCGTATAAATCTATTGGTAAAACGTTTTTCTTTCGCACGTTATTTGCTGTATCAATTCAAGCGATTATGCTATCTTTGCTTCCAAGCAAACTATTAGTTGATGATATTTTAACTAATGTAGTAGTGGGCGGATTATTAGGTGGTGCTGGTGTAGGAATCATACTTTCAAGTGGGGCTTCTACTGGTGGCACAGATATAATTGGTTTAGCTTTATCCAAAAAGAATAATAATTTTTCAGTTGGTAAGCTTGGCTTATTGATTAATTTAATTATTTATGGGATTGCAGGAATAAGATATGGTTTAGAGGTAATGATTTATTCTATAATTTATTCGGCTGTGGATAATTTGATGGTTGATAAAATGCATGAGCAAAATATATGTTCGACAGCTTTTATATTTTGTAAGAAAAATCCAAAACCAATAGATGATTTTATTAAAAATGAATTAAATAGGGATTTTACATATTGGTATGCTAAAGGTGGCTATGATGATTCTAGAACATATATTATTTATACGGCACTTACAAAATATGAATTAATCAAACTTGAGCGAAATTTAAAAAAATTTAATATTCAAACTTTTATTGTAAAAAGTGAAGGAATAGGTATTAAAGGCGAGTTTGAAAAACAATTTTAGTTTGGTTAATTATTTCTTTTTATTTAGGATTCATAAAATATTTTAGGTGATTTTATGAATTTTTTAAAGAGTGAAATTAATTTTATAATGAATAATGATCCTTCTATTAAAAAGTGGTTTGAGGTTTTGCTTTTTCCTGGTTTTAAGGCTTTAATTTATTATAAAATATCTAGATTTTTTTATTTGAAAAAGTTTTATTTTTTGAGTAGATGGATATCTTATAGGGGAAGAAGGAAAACTGGGATTGAGATTCATCCTGGAGCTATAATAGGTAACAATTTGTTCATTGATCATGGAATGGGTGTAGTAATAGGTGAAACGTGTATAATAGGTGATAATGTAATTATTTACCATGGAGTTACTTTAGGCGCTACCGGGAAAGATATTGGAAAAAGGCATCCTAATATTGGAAATAATGTGGTTATAGGTGCCGGTGCTAAAGTTCTTGGAAATATTAAAGTTGGTGATAATGTGAAGATAGGGGCTGGGGCTGTCGTTTTAAATGATATTAGGGATAATGTGACAGTAGTTGGTGTTCCGGCTAAGGAAGTAAATTAAAAGCTCTTTTTAAGAGCTTATTATTTTGTTAAACGGTATATATTATAAGAAGGTGTATTAAATAGTCTAAAGTTATATTTTGATACGCCTAAGCCATTTGAAATATATAGATCAGTATTTTCTAATTTATAATGATGTTCATGATATTTAGTAGCTCCATTTGGAAGGAATATTGGACTAAACGGGGTTCTAATTTGTCCGGCGTGAGAGTGGCCAGCTAAAACTAGATTAAATTTATTGTCGGTTAAATCATCAATATAATCTGGTTCATGCATTAAAAGTATATTATAAAATGGGCCACCTGTTTCAAATGAATTTATGTAGTTTAGAGTTTGTTTTAATTTATCGTTGATTCCTTGTTTATCTTTAAAGGTACTTACGCCAGCTATTGTCATAAAGTTATAGCCGTTTTTATATATTGTGTCATAAGTATTGTTTAAATTTTTAAAGCCACTATTTGTAATAATGTTTGTCCATTCGTCGAATTTTAAGTCGTGGTTGCCATTAATAGCGTATTTTCCAGCTACGGTTTCAATTTTAGATAGTTCTTTTGTTATTTCTTCTATCATCTTTGGGGTTAGATTTGTATCTTTATCAATTAAGTCGCCGGTTAGAACGACAATGTCTGGTTTTTGATCATTTATACTTTTAACTAATTTTTTCATTTGCAGTTTGTCAAAAACCCTTCCATAGTGAATGTCACTTATGTGGATAATTTTAAAGCCTTCAAAATTTTTTGTGATGTTTTCAATTTTTATTTTATATTCTTTACTTGTTATTAGTTTAGGCTCAATGAAGTGACCATAAGCTATTATTAAAGATATGATAATTAATATTTTGAAAATGTTTTTAATTATTTTTGTTTTTTTTCTTTTTCTTTTTACCATTTATTTTCACCTATAGTAATTATAACACACCTAAAAAAAAGACCAAAGTCTTTTTATGTGAATATGAGTAAAAATGTTTGAAGTGATAAAATGATTCCATTATGCATAAAATGAAATCCCATTGGTACTAAAACGTTGTTTGTTTTACTCATCATATAGGCAAAAGCAAAGCCTTCACTACAGTATGATAAAAGGTATAGTGGGAAAAGTTTATCAATAGGCATTCCGATTAAGTGTAATCCTCCAAAAATTAATCCTGATGCGAGAATGTATAATATTTTGTTTTTAAAAATACTTTTGATGCCCATTCTAAATATTGATTCTTCTAATATTGGGGCTAGAAAAACAGCTGATATGAAAGTGTAAATGGGATATGTTTGGAATTCGCTTCTGATTGCACTTTCGTTTTCTGATAGGCCGCCACCATATTTACTTATAATAATATTAGAAAGCATCATAATAATAACGCCAAGTAGATATACAGTAAAGTATTTTTTGAAATATGTCATATGATTTTCTTTGATATCTTTAATAGCGGTTTTTATTTCATTGTTGTATACCCAACATATGATGAAAATCATTATAAGCTCTATAATTATATTATAGGCAATAGTAATATAACTTGAAATATCATCAATGTTTATGCGCATTAATTCAAATGGAAGGCTTTTAAAAAGACTAATAAAAAAATACATGAATATTATTCCAAGTCCTTTGAATAAGTATTTTGATTTGTTTTTGTTTTGATCTATTAACATATAATCACCAATGTTATTATATCATGTATTTATAAATTTTGTTAGAAAAAGTATTATGCTTAAAAAATATGCATATAATTTAAATAAAAGGTGTCCAAAAGATAAAAAATGTGTTATAATCTTTTGTAGACATGCAGGAAAAGAGTGGGCTATCCCACTCTTTAATGTAGTTAGGAGGCTTTGAATGGAAAATAAAATTAGAGAATTATTGGAAGAGGATATTAATGAGGCAGGTTATATACTAGATGAAGTTTTCTATGGAAAAGAAGAGGGAGTCAATACTTTGAGACTAGTTATTGATAAACAAGGATATATTAATATAAATGATTGTGTTAAAGTAAATGATATTGTAAATCCAATACTAGATAAAGAAGATCCGATTAGTGAGAGTTATGTTCTTGATGTTTGTTCAAAGGAAAAAGGAAGTGATATAGATGGATAGTAAAAAATTTAAAGCAGCTGTTGATAATTTGGTTAAGGAAAAGGGAATTAATGAAGACTTAATTTATGATGCGATGGAGCTTGCATTAACTTCTGCATATAAGAAAAATTATCATTCTCTTTCTAATGTTAGAGTAGATATTAATAGGAATTCTGGGGAAATTAAAATTTTTTCTTATAAGACTGTTGTTTTTAGTAAGGAATATGAAAAAGAAGAAGGAAAAATAGAAACAGAAATTGTAACTGATGAAGAAGGTAATGAAACATTAGTTGAAAAAGAATTTGTTTTTGATGATAGAATTCATATTACTTTAGAAGATGCTTTGAAACAAGTCCCTGGTATTAAAATTGGAGATACTATTGAAAAAGAAGTTACGCCAAAAGACTTTGGTAGAGTTGCCGCTTCAACTGCTAAGCAAGTAGTTATTCAAAAAATAAGGGAAGCTGAAAGGCAGTTAATTAGTGATGAGTTTGCTGATAAACAAGATGAGATGGTTACTGGTATTGCTTCGATGGAAGATGTTAAAAATTATTATATAGATTTAGGTAGAACTCAAGGGATACTTCCTAAAAGTGAAATTATTCCTGGTGAGACTATTAAAATGGGCTCTAGTATTAAGGTATATATTAGTAAGGTTGAAAATAATTCTAAAGGATCACTTATTTTACTTTCTAGAAAACAGTTTGGTTTTGTCAAAAGACTTTTTGAGCTTGAAATACCAGAAGTGAATGAAGGAATAATTTTAATCTATAGTGTAGCTAGAGAAGCTGGTGTTAGAACTAAAATTGCAGTTTATTCTGAAAATTCTAATGTTGATCCAGTTGGATCTTGTATTGGTGAAAAAGGTAGTAGAATAAACAGAATTATTAATGAGCTTAACGGTGAGAAAATAGATGTTATTCCTTATGAAAATGATCCAGCAAGATTTATTGAAAATGCTTTAAGTCCAGCTAAGAATTTGCATGTATTTATTACTGATGAAAAAGAAAAAAAAGCTTTAGTGGTAGTTGATAAAGAAAATTTATCACTTGCCATTGGTAAAAAAGGACTTAATGTTCGTTTGGCTTCTCGTTTAACTCATTATAAGATTGATGTTCAAACTATAGAAGAAGCTAGAAGTAATGGTATAAGTATTGTGGAGTGATAATATGCGAAAAATTCCGATGAGAATGTGTGTTGTTACACGTGAAAAGTTTCCTAAAAAAGAGCTAGTTAGAGTAGTTAGAACTTCTGATGGGGTTATAGTTGATACTACTGGAAAAGTAAATGGTAGAGGAGCTTATTTAAAAATAGATAAAGAAGTTTTTGAAAAGGCAAAACAGTCTAAAGTTTTAGAAAGGCATTTGGAAACTGCTATTCCAAATGAGGTGTATGATGAACTTAATAAATTATTAGAATTATAGAAATGAGGTGCTTAATATGATGACAGTACTTGAATATGCAACTGATGTAAATAGAAGTGTAGAAGAAATATTGGAAAAGTGTCATGATCTTGAGATTGACGTTAATAGTGAAAATGACGAGCTTAGTGAAGAAGATATTATCAATCTTGATAACAATTTAGACGATATTGATTCTTATGAAGAAGAAGTAGAAGAAGAAACAGAAAAGATTGAAATGAAAGCAGCTAAAGCAAAAACAGTAAAGAAATTAAATAAATCTAAGGGCGAAAACAAGGAATCTTTTGATAAGCAAAATTTTGCTAAAAAGAAAAAAGAAATGTATAAGAATAAAGAAAAATTACAGAGTAATGCACCTACTCAAAGTGATAAAATTGTTCTTTATAAAGAAAATATGACAATAGGAGAGTTAGGAGAAGCTATGGGTGTTTCTGTAGCTGAAATTATTAAAAAATTATTTTCTTTAGGCCTTATGGTGAACATAAATAGTCCAATTTCTTTTGATAATGCCAGCTTGCTTGTAACGGATTATAATAAAGAATTAAAAAAAGAAGAAACCGCTAATGTGGCAAATTTTGAAGAATTTGAAGTTGTTGATAGTGAATCTGATTTGGTTTCTAGACCACCTGTTGTAACAATAATGGGTCATGTTGATCATGGTAAAACTACTTTACTTGATGCTATTAGAAAAACTGATGTTGTTTCAACCGAGGCTGGCGGTATTACTCAAGCTATATCAGCCTATCAAGTTAAGCATAATGATAAGCTAATTACATTTATTGATACTCCAGGACATGCAGCTTTTACAGAAATGCGTGCTAGAGGAGCATCAATTACTGATATTGTTATTATTATTGTTGCTGCTGATGATGGAGTTATGCCACAAACAAAAGAGGCTATTGACCATGCTAAAGCGGCAAATGTTCCAATAATTGTCGCTATAAATAAGATGGATAAAGAAGGCGCAAATCCTGATAAAGTTATGACCGAACTTTCAGAATATGGTTTAATGCCTGAAGAATGGGGCGGAGATATTTTATTTAATAAAATATCAGCAGCTACAGGTGAAGGCATCGATGAGCTTTTAGAAAATATCTTATTGGTGGCTGATTTAGAAGGATATAAGGCTAATCCTAATAGATATGCAATGGGCACAGTGGTAGAGTCTCAACTTAATAAACATTTGGGACCTATTGTCACTGTTTTGGTTCAAAATGGTACTTTAAGGTTAGGTGATCCAGTAGTCGTTGGTACAGCTTTTGGTAAAGTTCGTACGTTAAAAGATGATAAAGGTAAACAAATAACAGAAGCTTACCCTTCACAGCCAGTTGAAATAACAGGACTTAATGATGTACCTAGTGCTGGTGACAGATTTATGAGTTTTGAATCTGAAAAAGAGGCAAAAGCTATTGCAGCTGAAAGAAAAGAACAACTTAGAATAAAAAATACAAGAGCTAAATCTGCTGTTTCTTTAGATGAACTTTTCGCTAAAATAAATGATGGCCTTAAAGAAATTAATGTTTTAATAAAAGCAGATGTTAATGGTTCAGCAGAAGCTGTTAAAAATTCTATCGAAAAAATTGAGGTTGAAGGTGTTAAAATCAACGTAATTAGAAGTAGTGTTGGAGCTATTACTGCTAGTGATATTGTTTTGGCTAAAGCTTCTAATGCCATTGTTATTGGTTTTAATGTTAGGCCTAGTTCAGAAATTAAGGATAAGGCTAAAGAAGAAGGCGTAGAGATAAGGTTTTATGATATCATATATAAAGCTACTGAAGAAATGGAAGCAGCAATGAAAGGAATGCTTGATCCAGAGTATGAGGAAAGTATTTTGGGAACAGCTGAAATTAGGCAAATATTTAAATTTTCAAAAGTTGGTAATATTGCAGGTTCTTCAGTTACTGATGGAACAATTAAAAGAGATAGTAAAGCTCGAATTATCAGAGATGGTGTTGTTATATATGATGGTAAAATAGGTTCTTTACAACGAGAAAAAGATACTGTAAAAGAAGTTAAAAAAGGGTATGAATGTGGAATTACAATTGAAAACTTTAATGATATTAAAGTTGGGGATGTAATAGAAGCTTATGAAATGGTTTTAAAGAAGTAGTGATATAATGGATTATCAAATATTAGTTAATAAAGATAATATATTAAATAAAGATTATGTGCCAGAAGATTTAGTAGAAATCTATGAACCTGCTGGTAAAAAAATGGATCCTAATTATATTAATAAATTAGATAAATTTGTTTATCAGGAATTTAAGGAAATGCAAAAAGATGCTTTACTTTGTAATTATGAGATTTTTGTTGATTCTTCTTATAGATCATTTGACTATCAGCAAAAAGTTTTCGATGAAATAGAAGCAAAAAAAGGTTTGGAATATGCTTTAAGGTATTGTGCTTTGCCTGGCAGTAGTGAACATCAAACAGGGCTTGCTTTTGATGTTATTGTAAGGCGAGACGGTGTGTTAATTGAAGAAACTAATGAAAATGATCCTGAACTTATTTGGCTTAGGGATAATTCCTATAAATATGGTTTTATTTTAAGATATCCTAAGGGTAAAGAAGAAATTACTGGTTATAATTTTGAACCGTGGCATTTTCGTTATGTTGGACGTGATACAGCTTTAAAGATGCATGATAGTGGTATCACTACTTTGGAAGAATATACTATAACTAAAAAAGATGTTAAAAAAATTAAAATTTGATATCTTTTTTTGTTGATTATGCTTTGTAAAATAGTGTATATTGTAATTATAATTTATTTTGAGAAAGTAAAATATGTTTTATAATATAAGAGGTGATAATTGTGGGGACAAGGTATGCTATAAAATATGGAACTTTAAGGCCAGCAATTGAAAATTCTGCTAGTAAAAGCTATGAAAATACTGATGTGCAGGGGGAAATTGTTAAGTTACCTTATGAAAAGGAAATTGATTCTTTATATACAATAGTGGAAGATTTGGGTAATGGCCTTTGGCAGGATATTATAACTGGATTTGTTTTTTGGAAGTAAAGTAATTAGTCACCAAGAAGCGCAGATTAGCGAAGATGATATTGAGGCTTGGCTAATTTTAGGACATCATAATTATAGTTATGATGGTGTTGCGCGAAGCCATTATGATTATGATTTTGAAGATATAACACCTTATATTATGTTTTGTACTTTAAAGACAAGAAGTATGGTCGATAAAGTTCGAAAAAAACTGTATGAGAAAGAAAATAAAGTTAAAGAGGCCTTTAATTTGTATCAATCTAGGTTAATGATTAATGAAGAAAATCTAGATGTTAAGAATTCTGAAGCGAATCAAGAGATAAGAAAATTAGCAGAAGTAAGAGATCAACTTGAAAGTGAACAAAGTTTAGAAGAACCGATATTTATAAGAAACGATGTAATAGGTAAATTATCTGGAAATGATTCTGTTATACGCAATGAAAGTAAAGTTAGATAGGCGCCAAATAATTGGTGCTTTTATAATTACAGTTTTATTGGTATAATATAATTGAAAGCGAGTGATGTTATGAGCATTAAGATAGAAAGAATATCCGATGCATTAATTGAACAAATTAGTTATATTATAGCTAATGAGGTTAAGCATGAAGATATTGATTTTGTTACAATTACAGATGTTAAGGTAAGTAATGACTTAAGTTATGCGAAAGTTTATTTTACGGTTTTAGATGATAGTAAAAAAGATATAACTTTAAAAGCTTTAAAAGAGGCTAGTGGTTTTATAAGGCATGAATTAAGAGATAGAATTGAAATTAGACAAATTCCAGAGCTTACGTTTGTTTATGATGAAAGTATTAACGAAGCTCAAAAAATTGAAGATATATTAGATAAGCTTAAAGAAGAATAAATTTCAATTTTAAAAAAGTTGTGTTATGATGAATATGGATGAAGTAAAAATACAATATAAAATAGTATAAAAAAACTTGACATACATATAATTTATGTGTATAATCTTTTTGTAATTTGAAAAAGGAAAGAAGAAGTGTCCACTTCTCACCCGATTGTAAGATAACGATGGGTAAATGCCGAATAAGTTTAAAACTGATAGGTGGAGTGGATACATTGTATTCACTTTTTTGATTAAATTATTTGGAGGTGTCTTGTATCGCAAAAGAAAAAGATTTATTTATCAATGAGCAAATACGTGCCAAGGAAGTTATGGTAATAGGACCTAATGGTGAACAATTAGGGGTAAAACCTATTAAAGATGCTTTAACGCTTGCTTCTTATGCTGGTTTTGATTTAGTATTAATGAACCCAGGTGGAAAACCGCCAGTTTGTAAAATAATGGATTATAATCGTTATAAGTATGAAAATAAGAAAAAGCAAAAAGAGAATATGAAAAAGCAAAGGGAAGCTAATTTAGAAATGAAGGAATATAAGCTTTCTGTTACTATTGATGTTCATGATTTTAATACTAAGCTTAAAAATGCTAGAAAATATTTGGAAAAAGGTCATAAGGTTAAGGTTAGTATAAGATTTAAAGGCCGTGAAATTGCTCACAGTAATTTAGGTAAAGATGTTATTTTACGCTTTGCTAATGAATGTAATGATATTGCGATTATTGAACAGCAACCTAAAATTGATGGGCGTATTATGGCTATGATACTTGCACCAAACAAGGAAAAATAGGAGGATGACTATGTCAAAAAAGATAAAAGCTAAAACTCATAAAGGTTTATCAAAAGTTTTAAAAGTTAGAAAAGGTGGTTCTATTAAATTCCAACCAGCTAACAAAAATCATAAATTAACACATAAGAGTAATGCTTCAAGAAGAAGAAGACATCAAGACTCTAGTGCTAGTTCAGCTGATTTAAAAAGATTAAAAAGTGTTATTAATAAGTAATTAAGGAGGAAGAAATATGAGAGTTAAAGGTGGAACAATACATCGTGCCAGAAGAAAGAAGGCACTAAAACAGGCTAAAGGTTACTTCGGCAGTAAACATAGACTTTATAAAACTGCTAAAGAACAAGTTATGCATTCAGGAGCTTATGCTTATAGAGATAGAAAGAATAGAAAAAGAGATTTTAGAAAGTTATGGATTACAAGAATTAATGCTGCTTGCAGGCTAAATGAAATTAGTTATTCTAAATTTATTGATGGTTTAAATAAAGCTGGTATTGAAATTAATAGAAAAATGCTTGCTGAAATAGCTATTGATGATGAAAAGGCTTTTGCAGAATTAGTAAAAGCTTCTAAGGCAGCTTTAGAAGGTAAGACTTATGAAACTAAGGCTACTAAAGAAGTAAAATCTGAAGTAAAAGAAACTACTAAGAAAGAAACTAAAAAAGAAGTTAAAGAAGATTTATCTAAATTAACTGTAGCTGAACTTAAAAAGTTAGCTAAAGATAAAGATATAGCTGGATATTCAACAATGAAAAAAGCCGAACTTATCGATGCTTTAAAATAAGGAGCTAATCCTTATTTTTTGTAATGGAGGACTTATGAAAAATTTATATATTGATTTTGATGGAGTAATTTGCAATACTATAGAAATCACATATAAGATGCTTGAGGAATCTGGAATTGATGTTAATGATCAGGATAAAGTTACTGAATTTTATCAAAATTTAGATTGGTCTCATGTTTTAGATATTTGTAAAATCATTAATGATGGAATGGATAATATTAAGAAACTTGAAAGAAGTGGAAAATTTAATATTGCTATTTTAACTCACGTTAATTCAATTAATGAAACGATAGAAAAGGTAAAATTTATTAGGAAATATTTAAGAGATATAACCATTATTCCGGTTCCAAAAGCTATTTCAAAAACTAAAATGATTAATGCTAGATTTTCTATTTTAGTTGACGATTATATTGTAAACTTAGATGAATGGAAAGCGGCTGGAGGAATAGGCGTAAAGTTTGATTTGGATATGGATGGCAAGGGATATTTAGTTACTAGTCATTTGGATGAACTGTTGGAACTTTTCTAAAATTATGTACAATAGTCTATAAAAAATGTTATAATTATTATTGATTTGGAGATGAAGTTATGTTAGTACTTGCAAAGGTAGTTATGGCAATTTTGCTTGGATTTTCTCTTTCAGTAGTATTTGGTTATTTTGTAGTTAAAATATTTCAAAAAATGCAAATGAAACAAGCTGTTAGTGGAACGCTTGGTAAAAGACATTTAGAAAAAGCTGGAACGCCGACTATGGGTGGAGTGATATTTATTATTCCGACACTACTTATAATAGCAGCTTTGGCTATTACTGGAAAAATAGAGTTTTCAACTAATTTGTTTATTGTTTTATTTGTTTTTATAGCTTATGCTATACTCGGTTTTATAGATGATTATTTGATAGTTAAAAAGCATAATAATGAGGGACTTTCGATATTTTGGAAGCTTGCTTTACAAATACTTATCGCTTTAGTATTTTTCTATATATTTTTAAGTAGCGGTAACGATCCGGTGGTAAATATTCATACTTTAGGTATAAAAGTAAATTTAGGATTTTTATATGGTATGTTTTTACTATTTGTGTTAGTGGCAACTAGTAATGCGGTTAATATTACTGATGGTTTAGATGGACTTGCTGGAGGATTATCGGCAATTGCTTTCTTCGCTTTTGGTATTATTACGTGGGGTGCTAACTGGGCTTCTGGTAATGAGGGAGTTGCAATATTTTGTTTTGTTTTAGTTGGTTCTTTAGTTGGTTTTTTAGTTTATAATAGCCATCCCGCCAAAATATTTATGGGTGATATGGGATCACTTGCTTTAGGAGCTGCGTTAGCTTCGGTTGCTATTATTACCAACCATGAACTTACGCTGGTTATTGTGGCTTTAGTCTTTGTTATTGAAACGCTTAGTGTTATTATCCAGTGGTTAGCTTTGAGTAAGTTTCATACAAAAGTATTTTTGATGACACCTCTTCATCATCATTTTGAAAAATTAGGATGGAGTGAAGTAGATATCGTTAGGATGTTTTGGTCTATTGGCTTAGTACTTAGTATGGCAGCAATTGTCTTTGGTGTATGGATCTAGAAGGAGTAGTTATGGAAGAAAAATTAAATGAATTAAGAAGTAAAGCATTTTTAGAATTACAAAGCTTTGGGATGACAGGATATAAACGTGGAAAAAGCGGAATAATAATTACTGATGATAAGAAAGTATATTATTATCATTCGTATTTTAATGGTCCTAGTGTTTCTTTAGAAAACGCTATGGATGATTATATTTCTGAAGGTAAAGATTTTGATGAGACAAAGTATTTGGAATTAGTTAATTATATTAATGAATATATAATTGGTAAAGATTTTGAAGAAATTAATGTGAGAGATGGAGGATGTTTTGTCTTTGGGAAAGGATTTAACATTGTAAATCATGTTAATATATATAATGATATTAAAAAGATTATAGGAGAAGAATATGAGTAAAAAAGAAAAAGAAATTACAATTAAAGTAGAAGGTAAAGAGTGGGAAGAGTTGTTGGATAAAGCTTTTAACAAGAGAATTAAAACTGTTAAAATTGATGGCTTTAGACCTGGTAAGGCACCAAAAGATGTTTTCTTAAAAAAATATGGTAAGGAATCTTTATATATGGATGCAGCCGATTTTGCGGCTGATAAGGCATACATGAAAATGCTTGAAGAAAATAAGGATATAGTTCAAAATTTAGTGGCAAGACCTGATATGGTGGTTGAGTCTATTGATGATAAAGGAATTAGTTTTAAATTTACTTTAACTCTTAGACCTGATGTTAAACTTGGTAAATATAAAGATCTAGGTATTAAAAAAGAAAAAGCTAAAGTTACTAAGGAAGAAATAGAAGAGTCAGTAAATAACATGCGTCAAAGATATGCTGAAGATGTTATTAAAGATGGTAAAATTACTGACGGTGATATAGCTGTTATTAACTTTGAAGGCTTTGTTGATGGTAAAGCTTTTGAGGGAGGCAAGGGTGAAAATTATTCACTTAAAATAGGTAGTGGAACATTTATTCCTGGATTTGAAGATCAGTTAATTGGCCTATCTAAAGGTGATGAAAAAGATGTAATTGTTACATTCCCAAAAGATTATCATGCAGCTGATTTAAAAGGAAAAGAAGCAACTTTTAAAGTTAAAGTTCTAGAGGTTAAAGAAGTAAGTATTCCAGAGCTTGATGATGATTTTTTTGCTGATTTAGGTATGGAAGGCATTACAACTGAAGAACAGTTAAAAGCGCAAATATCTGAAAACTTAATGGCTCGTAAAGAAATGGAAAGTGAGAATAAATATTTTGATGATTTACTAGAGGCGGCAGCTAAAAATACTAAAGTAGATGTTCCAGAAGCTATGATAAATGATGAACTTGATAGAATGATTAAAGAATATGAACAAAATTTAAAAATGCAAGGAATTACTTTAGAACAGTTTTATCAGTTTACAAATTCTGATGAAGAAGCTTTAAAAGGTCAAATGAGAGAAGAAGCTTTAAAAAGAGTTACTTATAGATTGATGCTTGAAGAAATTGCTAAAGAAGAAAAGATTGAAATAACTGATGAAGAAGCTAAAGAAGAAGTTAAGAAACTTTCAGAAAAATATCAAATGAAAGAAGAAGAATTCTTAATGAATTTTGGCGGTTTAGATTTAGTTAAATATGATCTTAAAATGAGAAAAGCAATGGATGTATTAAAAGGATAATAAAAATGTTAGATTGATTTCTAACATTTTTTGTTTGTAAAAAACCTAAACTTTTTAATAGTTTAGATTTAATAATTATATTCACTTGTTATTCCAAAATAAGATTCTAATGTTATCCAATTACCATCATTATATAATTTAGTAGCTAAGTCTTCTCCAACATATCTAAAGTGCCAAGATTCATATTTATAACCTGTTTCATTAGTTTTGCCATTTGGATATCTTAAAATAAAACCATATTTGTAACAGTTGTTTGCTAGCCAGTTTGCTTCTGGTGTGTTATCAAATGTACTATTTATTTGATTAACGTCAAATGCGAGCCCTGATTGATGTTCGGAGTGTCCTGGTCTTGCAGAGTAAGTATCGGCTTTATTTTTCCCATCTCTATTTACATAATTATTGTATAAATTTTTTTGAGTATTATATGATCTAAATCCGCTAGAAAGCCATATGTTTAAGCCTTCGTTTTTAGCGGCAGCAAACATTTCATTTGCTTTAGTTTTAACAGTACTATTTAATCCCGGATTATAAGATGAAGGAAGTGAATATGTTTTATTGGCTATTAGGTATCCATCGATATATGTAATTCCGTTTTTTATATATCCTGTAAATCCGGTAGATGTTATAAATGTAGTATCTTTTGTATCAATTCTTTTTGTGACAGTAATAATTTTGGGTTTTTCTTTAACGGTTAATGTGAAGTTTTCTTCTGTTATATTATTACTAGAGTCTTTGGCTATATAAGTTAGATTATATGTTCCAGGCTTTTTAAAATCATATTCTCCAGATACTTCTACTTTGATTTTTTCGTTTGAGTTATCGGTCACAGTAACATCTTTAAGTAAATCTATTTCAGCTCCTTCTTCAGTAGTTAAATTACTGTTAAATGTTATTTTTGGCTTTTCTTTATCTATAACATTTATTTTATATGTGTATTTTTTAATTTTATTAAAAGAGTTTTTGATATTAATAGTTATTTTTTGGTTTCCTAATTTTGAGGTATTTATTGATTTTTTCTTTGTAATTATTTTTCCATTTTTAATATTTAAAATATAGTCAGTATTGTAGGCTTTTTCATTAATGTTTAGTTCACTATTATCTTTTATTTTAACTTTTAATTCTTTAGATTTTATAAAAAAGTAGGCCCCAATAGTTAATATTATAAATAATAAAATTAATATTATAAAAATATATCTTTTTCTCACCTTAATCACCTTGGTGAGTTATTATAACAAATTGTCTTTTTTTGCGCAAATTAAGAGAAATGTGTTATAATTTATATGGTAGT
>CACZQJ010000086.1 GCA_902783265.1 uncultured Erysipelotrichaceae bacterium
CCGGTTGTAACTGGAACTCTTAATGCACTTCCGTCTAATTTACCATCTAACTCTGGTATTACTTTTCCTAAAGCACTAGCAGCGCCTGTTGATGATGGTATTATATTAGCTGCAGCGGCTCTGCCTCTTCTTGATTTAGCACCTTTTTTATGTGATAAATCTAATATTGACTGATCATTGGTATAAGCATGAACCGTGGTCATATATCCTTTTTTTATTCCAAATTCTTTATTTAATATGTTAACTACAGGGGCTAGACAATTGGTCGTACATGAAGCTGCACTTATAATTGTATCGTCTTCATCTAGTATATGTTCGTTAACTCCATAAACGATAGTTTTTAACTCTCCTTTAGCAGGAGCTGAAATAACAACTTTTTTAGCTCCAGCATTTATATGGGCCATTGCTTTTTCTTTATCTGTAAATTTGCCTGTACATTCGTATACGGCATCTATATCTAGTTCTTTCCATGGAAGGTTATTTGGATCCATTTCTTTGTATACTTTTATTTTTCTTCCTTTAACTATAAGATTTTCATCATCATAAGTTATTTCATTTTCTAGATATCTTCTATGAGATGTATCATATTTAAGTAAATACGCAAGCTGTTCAGGATCTGTTAAATCATTTATGGCTACAATATTAAAATCAGGGTCTTCTTCCATTATTCTAAATACTAAACGTCCTATTCTACCAAAACCATTAATAGCTACTTTAATCATTTTATCATCCTTCCTAATCTTTAAAGCTACTTCCACCAATAAATTCTCTTAAAATTGAATCTTTTGGTACTACTTCACTAGTAATTGTTAAAAAATTATGTAATAAATTTATAAGTCTTACAGCCTCTATATATTCTTTACTTGTACTTTCAATTCCATATAATAATGGCTCGGCGTATATTCTTAAAACGTTTAGTTCATAACCTAACGATGAATTTAACATAGCATCGGCGTCGTCTTGATAAGGATAAATATTTTTTATGGCTTCTTTGTCAACATTTGGCCACATGGCAAGAGTTTCTTCGGCGCTTGTTCCTCTAAACAGGCTGTCTCTTACGATTCTTCTTATTTTTCTAACGTCTGTTGAATGAATTCTGTTATGATTATCTAGTTTTAAACTAACTAATGGGCTTATAAATATCTTATATTTATTTTCCCTTGGAACAATACTTGTTAATTTTTCGTTTAAAGTATGTATTCCTTCAACAATTATAATGTCATTTTCTTCTAGTTTTATGTAATTATCTTTATATATTTTTTTACCTGTAACAAAATCATAAGTTGGCATTAATACTTTGTTTCCTTTTAACATTCTAGATAGTTGTTTTTGAAATAAATTTACATCTAGTGATTTTATATCTGAATAATCTAAATTTCCATCTTCATCAGTTGGAGCGTATATCCTATCGACAAAGTAATCGTCTAGGGATATTTTTTTTGTTTGAAGTCCTTTTACTCTTAAATAAAGGGCTAGTTTTTTGGCAGTGGTGGTTTTTCCGCTTGATGATGGTCCTGCTAATAAAATCACTTTTATTTTGTCTTTTTGTTTGGCAATTTCTTCAGCAATTGAAGATAATTGATCTTCATAATGTGTTTCAAATAGTTTTACTATTTCGATGTCTTTGCCCATTGTACACTGCCTATTAAGGTCAGATGCCGTAGTTATGTTTATAAGTCTACCCCAATTTTGAAAATCCTCATATGTCTTCGATGTAAGTTCATGATTTATATATTCTTTAACTTTATTGGGGTTTGTAGTTGTTGGATATAATAGAACAAATCTATTTTCTTTTAAATTGATAATTTCAAATTTTTTTAAAAGTTTTGTATTATAGACAAGAGGCCAATAGAAATAATCATAAACGTCGTTTAATGAATACAAAGTAATTGTTTTATTAGTCATATATTTTAGTGAGTTTACTTTATCTATTTGGCCATTTTTTTTGAAATATTTAATGGCATCAAGTCTATCGACAATTACCTGGGTAAGTGGCTGTTTTTCTTCTACCATTTTTTGCATTTCTTCTTCGATTTTTTTTATACTTATGCTATTTATCTTTTTACCAATTATTTCAATATATATTCCATTTTCAAGCGAATAGTTAATTAGTATGTCACAACTATTGCCCAAAACTTTTTTAGAAGCTACGGTAACTAAAAATTCGAGGCTTCTTGCGTAAATTCTATTCCCAATAACTGAAGATGTATCATAAAATTCAATACTTTCATTTTCGGTTACTTTGGCATTTAAATCTACTAGATAGCCATCTAAACTAGCTCCTACTATTGGATATTTATAGTCTTCTTTTAATTCTTTTGCAATTTCATATAATGGTGTTTCGCATTCAATGTTTTCTATGTACCTATCTTTATATTTTAATTTTAGTTTTTTCATTTTATCCCCTACTATCTCTATTAATAGTTTACCAAAAATATATAATTTTGTCATTTTTTTTAATGCATATTATTTTTTCTTTACACCTATTATAAATATTAGAGGGGTGATAAACGTGATTGTTCCTAGTGTACTAGAAAAAAGTAGCGATGGTGAAAGAGTGTATGATATATATTCTAGACTTTTAAAAGATAGGATTATTATTCTTAGTGGAGAAATAGATGATAATTTGTCTAATATAGTTGTTGCAGAGCTTTTATATTTAGATTCTTTAAATCACGATCCTATTAGTATATATATTAATTCTCCTGGTGGAAGTATTACTAGTGGTATTGCCATATATGATACGATGAACTTTACCCAAAGTAAGGTTTCAACAGTGTGCATCGGTATGGCAGCTAGTATGGCGGCTTTTTTGCTGGCTTCTGGTGAAAAAGGTATGAGGTATGCTTTGCCTAATAGTGAAGTAATGATTCATCAGCCTTTAGGTGGTGCACAAGGTCAGGCTACGGAAATTAAAATAGCTGCTGAAAGAATAATTAAGCTGAAAGAAAAATTAAATTTAATTTTAAGTGAGAAAACTGGTCAGGATATTAAAAAAATAGAAAATGATACTGAAAGAGATTATTTTTTAACCGCATCAGAGGCATTAGAATATGGAATAATTGATGAAATATTATGATTTTTATTTTCTTTTGCAAGTTTTTTTAAGCTCTTTTTAGGTGTTGGTAAATCTTCTGGCATAGTTCCACCTGCTTCTTTAATTGCTTTTCTAACTATTTTACCTATTTTATTATGTGTTTTATTTGCATTATTTTCTCCAGTTATATTATCTTTTTTTAATTTTTGCTCAGTCTGTGATATTCTAAATAAATTAATAATTAGTTCATTGCTTCCCATATTGTCTAAGATATCTTCTCTATATCTTAATCCTTTTCTTTTAGCTATTTCATCAGCAGTTTCTCCATTATATAATCCTTTATATCCACTATTATGAAATTTATCAAAGTTTTTAAC
>CACZQJ010000087.1 GCA_902783265.1 uncultured Erysipelotrichaceae bacterium
TAGAACCAGCATTTGCAAATAAACCTGCAAAACCAGCCAAAATTGAGCCTATTAAATTCATTTTATATTCCTCCTTTCATTCTTTTATCTATGTTTAAATAAAATTTAAACCTTAATTAACCTGATAATATTTATAATTATCATACTGCTGATTAGTTAATTTATAAGTTATAGGAGAAATCATCACACATTGTATTATCAAAGCAAAAGTAAGGCTATTAGCTATAAAACTATCTTTAACTATTAAAGAGCATACAACCATAATTATTGCAATAATAGAAGAAATTATCTTATAAACCATCCTTCTTTTAGGATTTACTATAGGTCTTTTTTCAGTATCAGCAGGACTATATTTAAAGATATATAATATAGTAATTATTCCAAATAATACTTTAAACCAAATAGGCAAAATTATTAATTTACAAATATAAGTAGAAGTAATAAATGTTATAGAAGAAGCAATTAAACATACCATACTAGAAGAAGCGTGCATTCCAAATGAAAAACTTCTTATTGCATTATAAATTAACATAAAAATAATTAATTCTTTTAATATTCCAAGAAAATAGGCTACTAGAAATATAATAATTGTCTTGGAAATGAAAATATAAAAACCTGTTAGACCATATTCCAAAATTTCCATCTTTTCACTCGAAAATTCTGGGTGTGATTTTTTAATTATTGCAAGCGAATTATTAACTACAAATTCTTTCATAATGCCCCCTTATTTCATCATAAGGATAGCACTATAAAAAAGTAAAAATTAAAAGTTTGCATAAATATTAAAAACGTTGTCCCAAGCAGCAAATATTATAAAACGGTTCGTGACACTTGTTAGCATTTAGACAACATACCACTGCTTTCAGACAAAAACACTATGTGTTCCAGTAAGCGATAGTAAAATGGGCAATGTCGACTCATAACCCGCGCGTAATATCGGAATTTGTAGTATTGATTTCGCAACAAAAGGGGCCCATAAGTAGTATATTAATATCGTAAGAGAATTACTAGAAGGGAGATGTAGGAGTGAGAGGCAAAGTTAAATGGTTTAATAACGAAAAAGGCTTTGGATTTATTGAATACAATGATGAAGAAGATATTTTTGTTCATTATTCAGCAATCCTTACACCAGGCTACAAAACATTAGTTGAGGGACAATATGTCGAGTTTGAGTTAGTCAGAACCGATAAAGGCTTACAAGCTAAAAATGTTGTCGAAATAAAAACTGCATTAGTGTAGTTTTTTTCTTATGTAAAAAGGGACGTAATAAAATTTGTATCTATCATATCTTTATGATAGAATTAAAACAAGGGAGAAGTAAGATGGAAGATAATTTAGAAGAATATACCTTTGGACACCCATATTATGGAGATATCCCAAAAGAATCAATCGAAAAGTACGCCGTCATGTTTGGCGAAGGGTCAAAAAGCTTAACAGATTTACTGAGATTTTGCTTTCAAAATAACATAAAAACCTATACAAGTTGTAAGGGCCACAAAGACAGAGAAGAAGCCTATATTGGATTCTTGCCTGATGAGGAATTTGCAAAATATTTATGTGAAACAGCTGATCAGTTAATGGTGGACTCCATAGAAATCGATGAATATCACGGAAAATTACGGGCAAGAATTTATTGTTGCAACGAACTAGATTTTAGAGAAATATTAAAATTAGTGCAAAAATATGTACTACTTAAAAAACAAGGATACATTTATAGTACCAGGTTTAAAGATACTGAAAGATTGATACAAACTATTATTTCATCTAATAATCCAAAACTTTGCTTACAAATAAGAAACGGGGAAAGCAAATTACATGATTTTTCAACTGATAGGACTATTGAGAGAGGCTATTACTGTCCAAATGCATCTATCACCCATATATTACACACCAAAATTTCAAGAGAACTTGAAAAAGCTTTTGTATCTAGCCACGATAAGCGAAAAAGAGAAATATTACTGGAGAAAAAAAGATAACATTATTAAAAGTTAATTCTAAATAAATTATAAAAGTATAATAACAAAGTTATTAGTCATCAAAATAGAAACTACATTAGTGTAGTTTTTTTAAAAATCACATAATATCACACAATAAAACTATATATTTACCACAAAAGTTATGATATAATATAATCGGAAGGTGATAAAATGAAATATGTTGTTCGTGGTAAAAAAGTCAAAGTTACTGAAGACTTAAAAGACTATGTAGAAGAAAAGATTTCAAAACTTGATAAATTTTTTGTAAACCCTGACGAGTTTACGGCAACAATAGTCGTTACAAATCATGAACCAGTTCAAAAGGTAGAGGTGACTATACCAGTTAAAAGAATGCTTTTGAGGGCTGAAGAAAGTCATAAAGACCCATTTGCTGCTGTTGATTTAATTGTTGACAAACTAGAAAGACAAATAAGAAAAAATAAAACAAGAATGAGCAAAAAATCTACAAAAGATAAAATCGCAGGTTTTGTCACTAACTTCGAAACAGAAAAAGAGGATAAAGATAAAAGTAAAATTGTTAAAAAGAAAGCTATAGAGTTAAAACCAATGAGTGAAGAAGAAGCCATTCTTCAAATGAATCTCATAGATCATTCATTCTTTATATTTAGAAATGATAAAAATGGAGATATTGAAGTCGTATACAAAAGGGAAGATGGCAACTACGGATTAATTAAAGAAAAGTAAAATCGCCAAGTGCGATTTTTTACTTTTTTATTATAAACACTAGGAATTTTCTTTATTTTCTGATAAAATACTGTATAGACGAAAGGATGAAATTTATGAACTTCTTAAAAAAGATATTTGATCATGAATATAAAGAACTAGAACGTTTTCAAAAAATAGCTGATGAGATAGACGCTTTAGACGAGGAAATGTCTAAACTATCAGACAAACAGTTGAAAGCAAAAACAACAGAATTTAAAGAAAGATTAAAAAATGGTGAAACCTTAGAAGATATTAAAGTTGAAGCCTTTGCTGTTGCCAGAGAAGCAGCCTACAGAGTAATTGGTGAAAAGCCATATTACGTACAATTACTAGGTGGACTTGCTATTCACTATGGTAATATAGCAGAAATGAAAACAGGAGAAGGTAAAACATTAACTTCTATTTTACCAGCGTATTTAAATGCTTTAGCTGGCGGTGGAGTTCACATTATCACAGTAAACGAATACCTAGCTGGCCGTGATGCTAACTGGATGGGAAAAATCCATGAATTTTTAGGCCTTACTGTTGGAATAAATTATAGAGAGTATACTCCAGAGCAAAAAAGAGAAGCCTACGCCTGTGATATTATGTACTCAACTAATAATGAAATTGGTTTTGATTACTTAAGAGATAATATGGTTGTTAAGGCTGAAGATAGAGTTCAAAGACCACTTAACTTCGTTATTATTGATGAGGTTGACTCAGTATTAATTGATGAAGCAAGAACACCATTAATTATTTCAGGTGGAAGTATGCAATCAGCCAATTTATATACAAGTGCTGACAAATTCGTCAAAACCTTAAAAGAAAACGATGGATACATTTATGATGAAAAAACAAAAGCAACTTCATTAGACGCAGAAGGTATTAAGAAAGCTGAAAAATTCTTTAAAGTTGAAAATTTATATGATATTGAACATGCAACACTAGTGCACTTTATTAATCAAGCTCTTCATGCTAATTACAGTATGAAAAAAGATTTTGACTACGTTATTCAAGACGGAAAAATAGTCATTGTTGACCAGTTTACTGGAAGACTTATGCCTGGAAGAAACTTTTCAGAAGGGCTTCATCAAGCTATTGAAGCTAAAGAAGGGGTACAAATCAATGAAGAAACTAAAACTTTAGCTACAATAACATTCCAAAACTTATTTAGAATGTATAAGAAACTTGCTGGTATGACTGGTACTGCAAAAACTGAAGAAGAAGAATTCAGAGAAATCTATAACATGTACGTTATTCAAATACCTACAAATAAGCCAATAATTCGTGAAGACTTTGGTGATTTGTTATTTGCAACAGCTGAAGGCAAATATAATGCCATAGTAAAGGAAATAAAAGAAAGACACGCAAAAGGACAGCCAATCCTAGTTGGTACAGTAGCAGTTGAGAACAGTGAACTTATAAGTAGAATGCTTAAAAAAGAAGGTATTCCACATGAAGTATTAAATGCGAAAAATAATGCTAGAGAAGCTGAAATTATTGCTAAAGCTGGAGAAAAAGGCGCTGTTACAATTGCCACCAACATGGCAGGACGTGGAACCGATATTAAATTAGGAAAAGGCGTTGTAGAACTTGGCGGTCTATGTGTCCTTGGAACCGAAAGACACGAATCAAGACGTATTGATAACCAATTAAGAGGTCGTTCTGGACGTCAAGGAGACCCAGGAATGACTCAATTTTGTGTATCATTTGAAGATGACTTAATGGTTAGATTTGGAACTGATAGTGCAAAAGCATTGCTTCAAAAAGTAGGGTTTGATGGTGAACTTTCAATAAGAAGTAAAGCCTTATCAAAATCAATAGAGTCTGCTCAAAAAAGAGTTGAAGGAAACAACTTCGATACCCGTAAGCATTTGCTTGATTATGATGACGTTATTAACAATCAAAGAATGATAATATATGCTCAAAGAAATGAAATACTAGATAGTGAGTCTATTCATAGTACAACATTAAATCATTTTAAAGAACATATAGCTAACGTTGTTAATAGCCATTTAATAGAAAATGATAAACTAACAGGAACCGATGTTAGTGAAATACTAGAATACGTTAATGAAAATTTGCTTAAAAATGATTTAACAGTTGAAGATTTAGAAGAATTAGATTCAGAATCACTAATTGACACACTTTATGAAAAAGTGGTGGAAGAATATGACAAAAAATTATCTGATTTCCCAGAAGAACTAAAAAATGAATTTGAAAAAGCTATTACCTTAAGAGTAATTGATACTCATTGGATGGATCATATTAATGCGATGAGCTTACTTAGAGAAGGAATTTATCTAAGACAATATGCCCAAGAAGATCCTTTAAGAGCATACACTGCTGAAGGATATGAAATGTTTGATAATCTTTTAGCAGCTATTGCCCAAGATACTACAAGATATTTGTTAAATGCTGAAATTAGACAAAACGTAGAAAGAGAACAAGTAATTGAAGGAACACCAAATGAAGATAAAAGCAAAAATAAAAAACAAACCCCAAAAAGAGTTCAAAAAGTAGGTCGCAATGATCCATGTCCATGTGGAAGTGGTAAGAAATATAAGCAATGCTGTGGTAAATAGCCCATAAAATAAGGGTTTGCGAGGATTTGAAAAAATCAGAAA